>DOZP01000239.1:384-10560 GCA_003517945.1 Porphyromonadaceae bacterium
ATTGACGGAGAAGTCCGGACGAGGATCCGATTTTTCCCTGTCATATTTTTCATTAAGAGAAAGCGTCATCCATAAATGACTTTCCATATTCCCTTTTTGTTCATATGCAAAAAGGGAATCACCTGTTATTTCAAAAAGGGTATATCCGCCGACCGGCTCTTTGGCGCGTAGATTACTGCGGCAAATGATTCCGGGTATGCCATCATACCGAACCTCCCTGTTACTATGATAATGACCTCCGATAAAAGCGCGGATATTATAAGGGCGTACCGCATCCGTCAATTCATACCAGTTATCCACATCTCCCTCTTTGACAGGATAATGTGTTATAATAAAGACAGGCTGTTCTTTTCCGGCATGTGCCAGCCTGTTTTTTATCCAGGTGAGATCTTCAGGTAATACATGTCCGTCCGCCATACGCATCAAAGGCCCTGTATTGAATCCAAGAAACAGAAATCCTCCATATTCAAATTCAAAACGATCGCTTCCGAACAGTCTTGAAAAAAAGGTTCCGCCTGACTCCGTCCATTTTGTATCATGATTTCCCGGTATAATAAAATATTTCACATTCAACTTATCCAACTCCTCTCCGGCAACCATCAACGATCCCCGATCTCCTTCTTCCGTAATATCGCCGGAGACAATTACAAAATCAATTTCTTTATCCCGGTTAATAAGATCTACCGACATCTTCAGATCTTCTGTCGCCGTTTCCGCTCCGCCAATATGAAGATCCGTCAACAACGCAAAACGAAATGACTCCGCATATAATCCGGCAGAAAAAAATAAAAAAAGCGCTATGTACAACTTTGTTTTCATAATCATCATATTATAATCCGTTTCTCTACCCTGTAAATCCTTATCTTACATTTCATTTATTGGTCAGGTAAGGGAAGCCTTTTCTTTCGATGAAAAAACATACATTCCTATGAATGTAAACAAGGCATTGAATATCAATAGTTCATAACTGAATTTATACCCGCCGAACCATTGCTCCGAGTTTGACTGCAATATATAACAGACTACCGGCGACAAGATGGCGACTAACGGAATCAACCGGTCTTTTACACTCCGTTTCATAAAAATACCAAACGCAAACATACCCAGTATAGGGCCGTACGTATAACTTGCCAACGTGTATACGGCATCAATTACGCTTGTATTATTCAACAAACCGAACACATAAATCACAATTCCCATAACAACAGCCATCCCCACATGTACACGCTTCCGGATTTTCCGTATATATTCCTCCTTCTTTCCTTCAGCGCCCAGAATATCAATCGTGAAAGAAGTCGTAAGAGCGGTCAAAGCGGAACCGGCTGTAGAATAAGCCGAAGATATCAACCCGATGATAAAGAGAACGCCAACCACCACAGGAAAATATCCGCCCGTCGCTATCAACGGAAAAAGTTCATCACTCTTTTCCGGTATCTCAATGTTGCGGTCAGTTGCATATAAATAAAGGAGAACGCCCAACATAAGAAACAACAGGTTAATAAAAAACTGGGAGATCGCACTCGTTATCATATTCTTCTGCGAATCTCCGGGATTACGGCAACTCAGGTTGCGTTGCATCATATCCTGATCCAGTCCGGTCATTGCGATCATAGTAAAAATACCGGCTAAAAACTGTTTGAAAAAGAAACGCTTATCATTTATATCATCCCAGAAAAATAGTTGAGACATCTCACTGTTACCGATGGAAGAAAGCATACTTCCCAGGCCTAAATCCATATCGGAAGCAATATAATAAATACATAGAACAACAGAAATCACCAGACAAAAAGTTTTCAGCGAATCCGTCCATATAAGCGATTTCACGCCGCTTCTGAACGTATAGAGCCAAACAAGAGCAACCGTACAAATCACATTCAGCAAAAAGGGCCAGCGAAGCGGACCGAACACCAGCAACTGAAGAGTCAGACAAACCAGAAACAGACGCACGGAAGCGCCCAGCATTTTAGAAATAAAAAAGAACCATGCGCCGGTTTTATGAGAAGATATACCGAAACGGCTGTCAAGGTAACCGTATATGGAAACAAGATTCATTCTGTAAAATAACGGAACCAATACATAAGCAATGATAAACTGTCCGACGACAAACCCCAGCACCATTTGCAAATAAGAAAAACCGCCGGCCTGAACCATTCCCGGCACAGAAACAAACGTTACGCCCGAGATACTCGAACCGATCATGGCGAAAGCGACGACAAACCAGGAAGATTTACGGTTCCCGACAAAAAACCCCTGGTTATCGCTTTTACGTCCTGCGATATACGAAACGATAAATAATAAGACAAAATAAGCAGCGATGGTGATTAAAACAGATATCGGATTCATAATATTTATGTATAATATAATTTTATTCTGAACACTGAAGCAATAAAAGTAAGCCGAATCATATAGTTGCTTCATGCTGTACTTTGACTTCACAAAGATAGCATATTATTTCATATCAAGAAATATTATTTTTATTTTTTTCGTTTTATATATATATTTTATATTATTATGTGTACATTTTATTTGGAAATACAAAACAAATATAGTATCTTTGTAAAGTCATATGCAATAAAAGCCTCTGAAATTTTCACGTTAAAAGATGAGAATTGTATGAAACTAATAGCAAAAAGCGGTTCCAGCAAGACTGAATGGGCCATTGTGGAAGGAAAGTATCTGATTGATTCGGCAATTTCCGAAGGCATTAATCCCTTTTTTCAAAATAGAAGAGATATTAGCAGAAGCATTCGTCTCGGGTTACCTAAAACATTTTTCAAAAAAAAACTGGAACAAATCTATTTCTATGGCGCCGGATGTTCGTCACCTGAAAAGAAAAGCATACTCGAAGCTTCGTTAATTGCACAGTTTCATACGCCGGCAAACGTTGAAAGCGATTTATGGGCGGCAGCGCGGGGTTTATTTATCGAACAGCCGGGCATTGCCTGCATTTTGGGAACAGGCTCAAATTCATGCCTTTATGACGGAAAAGAGATCATAAAGAACGTAAAAGCCGCCGGCTATATCCTGGGAGACGAAGGCAGTTTTTCTTCCCTGGGTAAATTATTTTTGTCCGATGTCCTGAAAGGATTCGCTCCTCAGGATATCGTAGATAAATTCTATGAAGAGAATGATCTTGATCTACATATTATTATGAAAAACATTTATGATCTGCCTTTCCCCCACAGATTCCTGATGATGACGGCAGATTTTCTGGCGGATTATACTAATAACAGCTATGTACACGCCCTGATTATGCAAAACCTGCGTAACTTCTTTATCCGGAATGTCTGCCAATATGACTATAAGAAATACCCGATACGTTTTGCAGGAAGAAAGGCTGTCCGCTATGCAGACATCCTGAAAACCGTAGCACGGGAATTTGATATCACGATTAACAGAATTCAGGAAAGCCCTATGAAAGGTCTTATCGAATACCATGCCGGAAAAAACGTATTNNGCCCTCTAAGTTAAACCTTTAACCGTAATGTAACCGGACACTAACTTTTTTACAACACAACCTCCTTTATTTTGCACAAAAATTAAATACACAAAGTGAATATGCAAATTTACATATATAATATATAATTTATCGTAATATATATTTGTGATCTTAAATTTTAAGTACATTTGCAACAGAAATTAAATATCACATATTATTATAATTTTCATAACATTAAATTTTACTCTTATGAAACAAAAATTGATAAGCGAAATCAGACCGGCCGGTGATTGATTTGCTTCACTTCGTTAAAGTAAACACTCATTCAAAGGGAAGCAATCTTACCAAACGACCCGGATTTACAACAATAAATCTATATAATATCATGTAATCACAGTGTTAACAGTTAAATTGTATCGTATGAAAAAAAAGATCTCTAAATTTTTGACAACAGCCTGCTTGCTTCTGTTGGGAATCACGCATTCCGGATTACAAGCATGGGCAATGTCCGATTATGCCAGTCCCACACAGGAGAAACAGAGCATAACATGTATTGTGACCGACGAATTCGGTGCGGTAACCGGTGCAAATGTAATCATTAAGGGCACTACCATCGGAAATATCACAGATACGGACGGTAAAGTAATACTACATAATGTAGCCTCTGATGCAACGCTTGTGATCTCCTTTGTAGGTTATACAACACTGGAGGTTCCGGTAAACAATCAAAAAACGATCACTGTTCTGTTACGGGAAGATACACAGACATTAAGCGAAATCGTAGTCGTAGGTTACGGTACGCAGAAAAAAATCAACCTGACCGGCGCCGTAGAACAGGTTGGAGAAGAGGTTTTCGATAACCGCTCGGTATCGAATGTAGCACAGGCGCTGGAAGGAGCAGTATCCAATCTGAACATTACCCTGGAAGACGGCAAACCGGATCGCTCCGCCAGTTTCAATGTACGCGGTACGACATCCATCGGACAAGGAGGAAGCGCCCTCGTCCTGATTGACGGAGTGGAGGGAGATCCCTCCCTGCTGAATCCGAATGATATCGCCAATGTATCCGTCCTGAAAGATGCGGCATCTGCAGCGATCTACGGAGCGCGCGGTTCATTTGGCGTGGTACTGATCACCACCAAATCTCCCGAAAAAGGAAAAACAAGTGTTAACTATACCGGAAATTTTTCCATGCGATCGCCAACAGTCTCACCTGATAACATCACTGATGGTGTTACATGGGCGGAACATTTCAGGGAATCATTTTACAACTTCAATCGCGTACTTCCCGCAAAAATAAACGCCCAGCAGGAATATTCGGATGAATGGCTGGAGAAATTCCGACAGCGTAAAGCACAGGGTATCAAAGACGAAGTGGTGATTGAAGACAACGGAACTTATACATATTACGGCAATACGGACTGGTATGATCTGCTCTACAAAGACCAAAGTTTTGCGCAGGATCATAATGTCACGATCCAGGGAGGTAATGAAAAAGGCGATTTTTATATATCGGGGCGCTATTACGGCGCTAACGGCTTATATAATTACAACCCTGATACATACGATTCTTACAACTTACGGGCGAAAGGCTCCCTTCAGGTTTTTGATTGGCTGAAAATAAATAACAACATGGAATTTTCCAATTCCGATTATCACCAGCCCTATGTATCATCTTATTCCATAAACATACAACGATACATCGAAGTAACAGGCTTCCCGACCATACCGGTATCCAACCCCGACGGGACTAACACCTATTCGGCCGCCTATTCAATCGGAGCTTTCAAAGACGGGAACAACTACCAGAATACAAACAAAAAGCTATTTAAAAACACAGCCGGATTCTCTACCAATTTCTTCAACAACAAATTACGCATAAACGGAGATCTTACTTTGCGATACGGAACTTCTTTACGTGACCGGAAACGCGTACCCGTAACATATAGCGCGGCTGTCGGCAGTACTTCAAGTATAAATACTACTTATAACAACGCGACCGAGATAAATTCAAATACATTCTATACGGCGACAAACCTGTATGCTGAATTTGAAGACACATTTAACGATGCGCATTATGTTAAAGGAATGGCCGGATACAATTATGAAACACAGAACTTCAGAGATCTCAACATAGATCGCAACGGACTTTTACTTGAAGATGCCGAAAGTATTAATCTCGCCTTGGGAGAATCCGTCATCACTTCTGCAAATGCCAGAAAGTGGAGAATCGCCGGCATGTTTTTCCGTTTAAATTATGGATACAAAGACCGCTATCTGCTTGAATTCAACGGACGGTATGATGGCTCCTCAAAATTTCCGGCAGATGAACAATACGCATTCTTCCCCTCCGTTTCAGCCGGATGGAGGCTTTCGGAAGAATCATTCTGGAAAGTAAACAGAAATATCATTTCGGATATTAAAATAAGAGGTTCGTACGGCTCCCTGGGGAACGGAAATGTCGACCCATATAGTTTCCTTGAGCTTCTCTCCATTTACACATCCGCGAAAGTGCTGAACGGGGCAAAAAACAAATATACAAATGCGCCCGCAGTCATCCCGAACAGTCTGACATGGGAAACGGCCACTACCACAGATATCGGACTTGATTTCGGCTTACTGAGGGGAAAATTTCGCTTTTCGGGAGATTATTATATACGTAAAACGACCGATATGTACACAGTTGGAGTCACATTGCCGGAAGTATTCGGAGCCAGTTCGCCCAAGGGAAATTACGCCGACATGACCACCAAAGGATGGGAAGTCACAGTAAGCTATATGGACAAATTCCAGCTTGCCGGAAAACCTTTCAACTACCAGATCAAAGCATCTCTATTCGATTATAAATCCACAATTGATAAGTTTAACAATCAGACTAAAAACCTGAACGACTATTACGAAGGACAGACCGTCGGCGAAATATGGGGATACAAAACAGACGGACTGTTCCAGTCCGAAAGCGAACTGGAAGGATATATCAATACGGTCATGAAATCTTCAACAGATAATGTGTGGCGTGTGGGCGATGTGAAATTCACGGATATCGACGGTAATGGAAAAATCGATTATGGAGACAATACGGTAGAGAATCCGGGCGACCAGACGATCATCGGCAACAGTGAACCAAGATATCAGTATAGCTTTACGTTAGGCGGAGATTGGAACGGCATATTCCTTTCCGCATTTTTCCAGGGAGTTGGCCGTCAAAATTGGTATCCACGCGCAGAAGCAACCTTCTGGGGCCAATATAACCGGCCGTACAACAGTATGCCGTCATGGCACCTGAATAATTTCTGGACGGAAGACAACCCGGATGCATACCTGCCCCGTTATGCTACCTATAACGAAACATGCGGGTGGGGAACGAAACCCAACGACCGTTATTTGCAAAATGTCGCATATCTGCGCCTGAAAAATTTGCAGATCGGATATTCGCTGCCGCAAAGCTGGATTTCTAAAATCAAAATGCAGCATGTACGCATTTACCTGACAGGTGAAAACCTGTGGAGCTGGTCTCCTTTATATAAACATACCAAAAAAACAGTAGATGTATATAGCGCCGTCAGAGGAAAAGATACAGACCTGAATAGCAACAGCAGTGCAACGAACGGAGATGGTAATGCATATCCGTTATTAAAAACGATTTCATTAGGCTTATCCGTAACATTTTAACTTGTACACATCATGAAAAAGATAATTTATTTATTATTTGTTACAGGATTGATACTGAACGCCTGTAACCTGGATGAAGATCCGACCACATCCGTGGGAAAAGAAGCGATATTCCGCTCCGAAAAAGGGCTTAAAACCTACTCCTGGTCTTTTTACGATGCACTGCCTTCCGGTACAGACCTGCATTACCAGGAGTCGGACAAAGTTGATTTCCTGGCAACGAACTCCCTGAATGTTTTTATCCGGAAAAATGCATACAGTGAAACAAATAGCGGAGGATGGGACTGGGAAAATCTCCGGAATATTAACTATTTCATTGTCAATTGCACCCACGAAGACGTAAATGAAGCCGTTCGTAACCACTATATTGGCCTTGCCCGTTTTTTCCGCGCCTATTTTTATTACCAGAAAGTCCGGACATTCGGAGATGTTCCCTGGATAGATAAACCGCTGGATGTGGTTGACGAAGAATTATACGCACCCCGCGATTCCCGCGAATTAGTGATGGAAAACATATATAAGGATTTACAGTTCGCCTGCGAAAACATGACACAAACCTCCGATCCGACAGGCTCTTTAGTCACCAAGTGGGTCGCTTATGCCTTTGCTTCACGCGTAGCTCTTTTTGAAGGCACATTCCGTAAATATCACGGACTGAACCTCACGACTTCGGCAGATACCTGGCTGGAACGGGCCGTCTCAAACGCGCAATACCTGATGGAAAATTCCGGCAAAAGGCTTTACACGGGGGCCGGGGCAAACGGCTCCTATCGCGCGATCTTTACAAGTAACAATCCCGTCACGGAAGAAGTGTATATGGCCATCTGTTCAAGCAATACATTAAGCGTGACACACGACGCCAACTGGAAATGGACTTCCGCAACTTACGGTTCACGCGGAAACATGATTCGCCAGTATATCAATACTTACCTGCAGATCGACGGGACACCTTATACCTCAAGAGAGAATTGGGAAACAGAAACTTTTTACGAAGAATGTCAGAACCGTGATGCACGTCTGGCGCAGACCATACGCGTACCGGGCTATACGCGCGAAGGAAAAATCGCACTTCCCGATTACGGAGGATATGCACGTCTGGGATACCAACCGCTTAAATTCTGTGTTGACGGAACAGAAGGAGACACACAATCAAAAAACGTCAATGCATTACCACTATTCCGCTATGCCGAAGTGCTACTAAACTATGCCGAAGCAAAAGCGGAGTTGGGTTCGCTGACGGATAATGAATGGGCCCGGACGATCGGAGCGCTACGCGCACGCGCAGGGATTACCGGAGGAATCAACCAGAAGCCGACAACAGTCGACACCTACCTGCAATCCGTATTTTTTCAATCCGTATCCGATCCTGTGATTCTTGAAATACGCCGCGAACGGGGTATCGAACTGGCGCTTGAGGGATTCCGGTTCGATGATCTCAGACGCTGGAAATGCGGCGAGATCATGAGAGACCTAAGCTGGTACGGAATCTATATTCCGGAAATAAACAAAGCGCTTGATATGGATAATAACGGTACTCCGGATGTCATTTACTATACTTCCGAAGAAGGGCTTGAAAATGCCAGAAATGAGATTGACTGGGATAAATACAGTAATTCATGCGCCGTAGTCGCCGTTTCTACCGATCCTGCATCCAGTAACCTGCAGGTACACAAAGCGGAAAAAGGAAACGGCTATTACCTGGCATGGGACACACAAAATGATAATACCCGTGTATGGAGTAACAAACAATACCTGTACCCGATCCCTTCGCTCGTAATGGTAAAAAATCCCAATATCAAACAAAATACGGGCTGGGAAGACGGCGCCTCAAACGACGGAAACTAATGATGTACAACTAAAAAAGCAAGCTCTTTTCCGGACAGGGCTTGCTTTTATTATAGTAACAAACCCTATTAATAAAAAAACATGCATCTACATAAATTTTTATACCTCGCGGTTATTTTCATAACATCCGGCTTATCGGCGCAGGAACCGTTATCCAACAACTATATCCGCCCTACTGCGCCAATCAGGACTCCTTATCATTCAAACTATCTCGTCAACGAAAGCCGGAATACCGATGCAAACCATTATCTATTTTGATTAACGCTTCAGACGTTCGCCGGAAATTTCCGGCGAACTAACTATAGGATTAACAACCCGATAAAGAACAGCTATCGGGCAATCCTGTCTACGACAACGGCAATCGCGCCGTCTCCCGTCACATTACAAGCCGTACCGAAACTATCCATCGCAATGTAGAGAGCGATCATCAAGGCCTGTAATGTTTCGCTGAATCCCAACATACTTCCGAGTAATCCCAAAGCAGCCATAATGGCTCCGCCGGGAACACCGGGAGCGGCTACCATAGTTATGCCAAGCATCAGGATAAAACCGCCGAACTGAGATAAAGAAACAGGTTCGCCGGCCATCAGCATAATAGCCATCGCACAGGCGACAATTTTCATCGTACTGCCGGACAAATGAATCGTTGCACAAAGCGGAACGGTAAACACGGCAATATTTTCACGCACGCCGTTTTTCAATGTCTGCCTCAGCGTGACAGGTATTGTAGCAGCAGAAGATTGCGTACCCAAAGCCGTCAGATAGGCCGGTAGCATATTTTTCAACAAACCAAACGGATTTTTCTTTCCAATCGTTCCTGCAACCGCAAACTGGATAAGCAACAATACAACATGCAAGACAAAAATAAACAGGATGACTTTCAGAAACATGAATATAATCGTCGCAACCTGTCCGCTCACCGTGATATTCAGAAAAATACCGAATATATGAAGCGGTAATAAAGGTACAATCACCGATTCTATCAGTTTCATAATGATATCCCGGAAATCCGTAAAAGCAGCCTGCAGCGTGTTTCCTTTGATCGAGGATAAGCCGAGACCCGTTACAAAGGCCAGTAATAATGAAGTCATAATATCCATTAACGGCGGCATTTCAATCGTAAAATACGGCGTTAACATCATGTCTTCCGGATTTTCCATCGCGGCAATCCCCATATCTTCCGTCAGGATATGCGGAAGAACAGCCGTTCCGGAAAAATA
>DOZP01000337.1:0-938 GCA_003517945.1 Porphyromonadaceae bacterium
CCGGCCCAGAGGCATAACAGATGAAAAAGTCCGATTAATAAAAGGATGATCATTCTACGGTAGAAAATCCGCAGCCCGCTTTTGTTGTTCTTTACCGCATTGGAAAGGATGATGGAAAACCCGATACCGAACAAAAGCGAAAACAAGGTATAAAACTTACCGTCAATAAAAACATACTGGAAGTACTTTACTATTTTGTCAACACCGGCCGTAGGCATCGCTGCCGTTACTTCCGCAGGAAGAAATGTGTACAACGCAAATTCAGGAAAATTCGCCAAACAGATTCCCAACAGGGCAATACCCCGCAAAAAATCCAGAATGATATAGCGTTCTTTTGTACCGGCCGCACTAATCATTATTATTGAACAGATTTTTTATTGCCTGACATTTCCACCTTCTTCTTTCCTGTTTTATGCCTGCCATTCAACAGAAACATTTATTTATTTTAACCGCAAAGATGAAAAAAAATATATTTTATTTCCCCTGTTCCATCGCTAAAAGGAATTTTATTGATTTTAACACGAAAAAGTTTTGCATCTATTTATCTATATACACAATGACCTCCCTCATAAGAATGAGCGAAAGGAATTTACATTTTGAGCGATCTATTCATATCCGGATATGATCTATTCATTCATACCCGGATATATTATGCCCCGCATAAGGGACTGAATCTTATAAAGAGAATGACACTCCTCCCATAAATGTGGCTTTAGGCATCGGATAACCAACCATCGTTTCATATTTTTTTGCCAGCAGATTGTCTCCTTTGGCAAAAATCTCTATCCATTTTAACGGACGATAAGCTATCCGGGCATCTGTCAATGTATAATTTGTTGTTTGAGGATTTTCGCCGGTAACGAGATAAAGTTTGTCTATTACCTGCGCTCCCGCACTCAATGTAAACTTACCCGGACGATAAATCACTCCTGCGTAAA
>DOZP01000337.1:996-3555 GCA_003517945.1 Porphyromonadaceae bacterium
CTGAATTCAATCCCTTTATTGGCAAATTGTCCGACATTTCTATTTTGCATACGGCCTTCGCCGATATCAATAACTTCTATCATATTATCTCCTTCTATATAATACAAAGTCAATTCCATTGACATGCGATTGTTCAGCAATTTCTGCATCACTGTTATATCATAACTGTAGCTGCGTTCGGGAAGCAGATTTTCATTAGCCGGTGCGTACATGTATAATTCCCGCATATTCGGAGAACGAAAACCTTTGGAGAACGAAAATTTCACATGTGTATGCTCGGTAGCCCGGTATGAGTAGCCCGCCTGCGGTATAAATTCCGTCCCGTACAATTTATGATCCTCTATACGTAAACCCACTTCAAACATTGATTTCCCGGATTGCTGCTGCGCAAGAACATATCCGGCCACTTCATGCAATTTAATATTGTCAGCGTATATTTCCGTTACAGGATCGCGATAGGCATCGCCTCCATATAACTTCACATCAAATCCGCCGGTAATCGTGTTACCCTGAAACAGGTTTACCGCCTGGTATATATTCACTCCGCCCATATAATCCGTTGAATTAAACAGGTACGGACGGGGTGTGCCTCCCTGATAGTAGCCATCGTTTATTTCATGGTCTCCCCAGTTATAGTAAAAATTCACAGCTCCTCTCGTTTTACCGTAATTGTTTTCCAGCGACAGCCCCGCCATCCCGCGCAATACGTCAGTCGTACCATCCAGTAAAGGACGGCTTACCTGACCCGGAACCTGCGCTTTGGCTTTTGCGATGTTTACATTTCCCGTAACTTTCCATTCCTCCGCCAGGTCATATCCCAACTTGGCAAATCCCGTCCACATCCCGAAATCGGAATGTATACGGTGTCCGTCTGTCCGTTCATAGTTACCGCTGATAACACCCGAAAATCGTCCGTTACGGTAAGTATCCGTCAAAGCGTATCGCTGCGTACCATACGAACCGCCCATCAGTCTGACCGAAAGTTTATTCCCATCCTCCATCGCCTGGCGGGTTATGATGTTGATAGCCCCTCCCATAGCGCTGGCGCCGTAGAGTATGGACGCAGCGCCATGCGAAACCTCCACACGCTGGGCGTCCGACGCGATGTATGCATCCGCCACAGGATGTCCGTATATAGTCGCATATTGCGGATGTCCGTCAATAAGCATAAGAACCTGCCCGGAACCTCCGGAAAAACCGCGCATGTTAATACCGCCTGCCGCACCGCCCGATACACCATAACCGGCCATCCCGCGGGAAGTTACGTAAAGTCCCGGAACCTGCTGCATAAGCACCGGAAGCAAAGCCGTCTCTTCACTTTGCTCTATCGTACTGCGATGTACCACACTGATCGGAACGGGTATCACATCGCGCGGTACGGGTACGCGCGAACCTGTTATTACTACTTCATCAAGACTAACAGATTTTCCCGCTATAGTGTCCTGCAATATAGCAACATTATTTTCCGCCAGGCATATAGCCAAAGATAAACAAGATAAAACCGATAATGATATTCTTCTTTTCATTTAGACATTGATTTTTAAGTTAATAACTTTTGCAACTTCAACTCGTGTTATGTTTTTAGAAAAACGTGCCACAAATATACTACATAATCAGATATGTCGCATACATACACAACAAAAAATGAAAAAAAGCGGTAAGATACTTGCAGTCAAACAAAATACATATGCCTTTGCAGCATGTGTAAAACTTTACAATCGGATTTATTTTTTCGCTTCTAATTTTCGAAATCCTTTTTCTGCATCTATGGCATTGAGACGTGTTAGTTGCCGTTCTGCCATTTCGTGCAAACAGGCGTATCGGGTAGATTTGTCCATATCACGTTTCAAAAGTTCTGCATTAAATGATTCAAGATTAGCCAAGACAACCAATTCATTAATGCTTGCCGTATCGCGTATATTCAAACCTTTCTTTGCGTATTCCGGATTTGCCTCTCGCCATTGCTTTGCTGTACAAGCCCACAAAGCGAGGTTCAGCATATCAGCTTCATCTGCGTAGGCGTATGCTTTCTCTCGTTCTACATCGATTTTTGGAATGATAAAATCACGAACGGCATCAGTATGAAGCGTATAATTCACTTTACTAAGCACCCGTTTTACATTCCATTCGCCGAGCATCGGATTGTTTTCAGCCTCTTTAAGTCGCTGATATTCGGTAATCAAATAGAGTTTAAACACCGGACTGAGCCACGAGCCGAACTCAAACGCAATATCTTTGTGGGCGTAAGTTCCGCCGTTTCGCCCTGCTTGGGAAATAATACCGATAGCACCGGTCGCCTCAATCCATTTGCGGGGTGTCATATTAAAACGGTTTGCCCCAGCTTCGTGTAAAAAGGTGTCGAATTCGACACCTTTAAAGGCGGGGTTGTGCAACATCTCCCAAGCACCGAGAAACTCAAGGGTATTACGGTTGCGCATCCAATTGCGGATATGGTCTTCGCCCTCTTGCCCCTTTACCATATCGGTAAGGCAAATATAATCGTTATTTTTCTCCGAAATAACGGTTATTTCAGTACCCTGTACGGTTATTTTGTCTTTT
>DOZP01000241.1:0-7558 GCA_003517945.1 Porphyromonadaceae bacterium
AATGACGCCCATCATTTTAAAGCGATGGCCGGATTTCAGGCGGAGGAAATGAAACAGTCGTTTTTCACGGCAAAGGCTTATGGCCTCTTACTGGAAGATCTGCCGGAATTAAACCTGACAAACAGCCTGGACGGGGCAGGAAACCAGCGAATTCCGGAAGTCAGCGGATATCGCAACGAATGGGCGACGGCCGGCTTTTTCGGACGTATAAATTATGACTATAAGGGTAAGTATCTGGCGGAAGTAAACATGCGTTATGATGGGACGTCGCGCTTCCGGAGAGGCAACCGGTGGGAATTATACCCTTCGTTTTCACTTGGTTGGAACATGGCCCGTGAGGACTTCTGGCAACCGATAGAGTCTGTCGTGAATACATTGAAGATACGCGGTTCTTACGGCGAATTGGGAAATCAGAATACGACGGGATGGTATCCGACTTATCGCGTGATGGAGTTGAAATCCGCCGATAATGCGGGAACCTGGTTACAAGGCGGCGTTTTTCCGAATACAGCCAGAATCGGCGATTTGATCAGTACGGTATTAACCTGGGAAACCGTGCGTTCATGGAACATAGGGCTGGATGTAGGTATGTTAAAAAATCGTCTGACAGGCTCGTTTGACTTATATACCCGTTATACGGATAACATGGTTGGCCCGGCTCCGCAGCTTCCGAATGTATTGGGTATTACAGCTCCTAAAACAAATAATTGCGACCTGAAAACGGTTGGCTGGGAGTTGGAATTAGCCTGGAATGACCGCTTGAAAAACGGTTTGGGATACGGGGTTAAGTTCTTATTATCCGATGCGCAGACTACAATCGAAAGTTATCCGAGTAATGCGACCCATTCGATTGATACCTATTATGCCGGAGGTAAACTCGGAGACATCTGGGGATATGAAACCATCGGTATAGCGAAAACTCAGGAAGAAATGAATGCCCATCTGGAAAAAGTCGGAGGGCAACCATTCGGGTCCGAATGGAATGCAGGAGATATTATGTATGCAGACCAGGACGGGGTGGCAGGTATTACCGAAGGAGCAAAAACCCTCGAAGACCACGGAGACCTGAAAGTTATCGGAAATTCCACCCCGCGTTATCATTTTGGGTTTGACCTTTCGGCCGACTGGAAAGGATTTGACCTCCGCGCGTTTTTTCAGGGTGTCATGAAACGTGATATATGGAACCGGACGAATATGTTCTGGGGAGTGATTAACAATCAATGGTGGTCCGCCGGCTTAAAAGAACACGGCGATTATTTCCGCGCCGAAGCGACCGGATTAAATAGCGAAATAGCCGCAAATACGAACGCTTATTATCCGCGTCCGTTATTCAGTTCGGATAAGAATCAGCGAACGCAGACACGCTATCTTCAGGATGCATCCTATATTCGCCTGAAGAATTTACAGTTTGGTTATACATTGCCTTCATCCCTGACAAAGAAAATTTCAGTAGACAGATGCCGTATTTTTGTTTCGGGAGAAAATCTGTGGACGGGAACCTCTCTGTCTAAATTGTTTGATCCGGAAACCGTGGATGGCGGTAATACGGATAATAATGCAAATGTTGCAATCAGAAATGGCGGTAATGCGTATCCGCTTTCAAGAACATGGTCGTTCGGTATTAGTGTAACACTTTAATTTATCAAAATCGTATGAAAACAAATAATAAAACAATAATAAAACTATTGCTGGCCGTAGCGCTGACAGGCGGTTTTCTATCTTGTGACGATTACTTAGACAGGGAGCCGATGTCGCAAATATCACCGGAACTTTATTTCAATGATGCCTCCCAGTTGGAATATTATGTAAATAAGCTGTACGCAGATATATTGCCGTCACATTCAAACTGGAGTTACGGTATTTTCGGCGATGATAACAATACGGATAATCAGATCGGCGTGACGGCTCACGATCGCTATACGACAGATCGCTGGAGAGTACCGCATACCGACGCAAGCAATGATAATTACTGGAAGTTCGAATTGATCTACCGTTGCAATTACTTCTTTTCCCAGGCGCTTCCCAAATACGGAGATCCTATAGACGGTTCGGCCAATACGATCGGGGGAGATCTGGCAAGTATCAAACATTCTATCGGCGAAATGTACTTCCTGCGCGCCAGTGAATATTTTAAAAAACTTCAATTGTTCGGTGATTTTCCTATCATCACGGAGCCGTTGGCGGATGATATGGAAACACTTCGCGAAGCAAGCAAACGCAGTCCGCGTAATGAAGTGGCCCGTCTTATCCTCGAAGATCTGGATAAGGCATATACCCTGATGTCAGCGAAAACAGTGGCTACTACGCGCGTCAACAAGGATGCCGCTATGCTGCTTAAATCGCGTGTCGCGTTATTTGAAGGGACCTGGCTGAAATATTTCAAAGGAACGGCCTTTGTACCGAACGGTTCCGAATGGCCCGGGGCTTCGAAAGATTATAATTCCGGTTATCAGTTTCCGGGCGGAAGCATAGACAGCGAGATAAGTTATTTTTTGGAACAGGCGATGGATGCGTCTAAAACAATAGCGGAAGCGTACAAAAGCAGTTTGACCGTAAATACGGGTGTGTTGCAACAATCGGCGGACGATCCGGCGAACCCGTATTATGATATGTTCGCGCAGGAAGATTTGTCGGGCGTAAGCGAAGTTTTATTATGGCGGCAGTATGCACGCGGATTGTCAACGCACAATGTTAATTCGGCAGCCGGCCGGGGTAATTATCGTATCGGCATTACACGCGGATTCGTGAACAACTTCCTGATGGCAGACGGAACGCCGGTATATACGCATGGAACCTATGCGGACGGAGACGGTTATTACCAAGGCGATAAGACAATTGCAGACGTTCGCGTCAATCGTGACTCGCGTCTGGCGGTTTTCCTGAAAGAACCCGGACAGAAAAATATTTTGTTTGAAGTAGGACATCCGGAAGGTTCGACAGCCGTACAGGAAGAACCTTATCCTTCCATTACGTTGGGCGACGGAGAACGCGGGTACGCTACCGGATATGCATTGCGCAAAGGCGGTTCTTTCAATCAGAAATATTATCCCAACGGCGGCGGCTATACGGCGGCTGTCAGCTATCGCGCCACAGAGGCATTACTCAATTATATGGAAGCCGGTTATGAGAAAAACGGAACATTGGATGCTACGGCCCGCGAATACTGGACAATTATCCGTAGCCGTTCCCATGTCGATACGGATTTTGATAAGACCATCAATGCGACGGATATGAGTAAAGAGGCAGAAAATGACTGGGGAGCCTATTCTGCGGGGACAATACTGTCAGATAAGGTGCTGTATAACATCCGTCGTGAACGTCGTTGCGAATTTTTAGCGGAAGGTTTA
This sequence comes from Porphyromonadaceae bacterium, assembly GCA_003517945.1. GTDB lineage: Bacteria > Bacteroidota > Bacteroidia > Bacteroidales > Tannerellaceae > Tannerella. The sequence continues at coordinate 3,348 of DOZP01000241.1, forward strand.
CGCTATATGGACCTTCGCCGCTGGCGTTCTATGGATCAACTGATCAATGCTCCGTACCATGCGGAAGGATTCCATTTGTGGAATACGGAGATGGAAGGCTGGTATGTGAATGAAGATGGAAAATCTATCCTGGTTGCGGATAATACGAATAATGCAAACGTATCCTCCAAAGATAAAAGCGAATACCTGCGTCCTCACGAACGTTACAGCGGACAAGCCGGGTATAATGGTCTGACCTGGCGAATGGCGCATTACCTCCGGCCGGTTATGGTGCAACAATTTCAGGTGACGGCTACCGGCGGAGCCGACGTTTCTACTTCTCCGCTCTACCAGAATCCGTACTGGCCTACGGTTGCGGACCAGACCGCCGAAAAGTAAAGTAAAACCGGATTGATCAAACACAGAATTGTCTGCAAGGTAATTTTTTATCAGTGGCATTCTGTGTTTTTTTTAACTGATAAAAATGATATATTTGCATGTTATATGCGATAGAAGGATCAGAAAGAAATATTTTAAACTAAATAAAAATGAAAAAAGTATTTGCCGAAATCGTTAACTGTTTCGTTTTTACGATTGTAGTTGTTCTGCTGACATCCTGTAAATCCGGAAAAGAAGGAAAGGAAGGAAAGGATGAAAAACCTGAATATAAACTGGTATGGAGCGACGAGTTTACTAATACGGGCGCTCCGGATTCCGCATACTGGAATTTTGAGAAGGGATTTGTCCGTAATCAGGAACATCAGTGGTATCAGGAAGAGAATGCGTTCTGTCAGGATGGTTTGCTGATCATAGAAGCGCGTGTTGACAACCGGGAAAATCCGCTTTACCGGGAGGGCGATGATCAATGGAGGCATTCCCGTAAAAAAATCGAATATACGTCGTCTTCCGTAAATACGGCCCGGAAATTTGAATTTCAATACGGGCGGGTGGAAGTGAAAGCGCGCATACCCGTTGGAGGAGGCTCCTGGCCCGCTATATGGACATTGGGCAGGAGTATGCAGTGGCCTTCGAACGGAGAAATTGATATCATGGAATATTATCGTATCAAGGGTGTTCCCCATATACTGGCCAATGCTGCATGGGGTACGGAACAGCAACATCATGCCAAGTGGAATACCAAGACAATTCCGTTCTCCTATTTTACGGGAAAAGATCCGGATTGGGCGGATCAATTCCATGTATGGCGTATGGATTGGGATGAGACAGCTATCAAACTATACCTGGACGATGAATTATTGAACAATATTCCTTTGGATTCTACGATAAATGGTTCTTTAGGAGAGTTTAAGAACCCGTTTAAACAGCCTCATTATTTGCTTCTGAATCTTGCTATCGGAGGGACAAACGGCGGCGAACCGGATCCGGATGCTTTTCCCATGAGGTATGAAATCGATTATGTACGCGTTTATCAGAAAGAGAAAGACAGTTTCCAACCGGGAGAGATATGGCCGGATAACCGGGGCATGCATATCAATGCGCACGGAGGAGGCATTTTATTGCATGAAGGTACATATTACTGGTTCGGAGAACATAAGGGAAGAAACTCAAACAGCGCGTTTGTCGGCGTGACCTGTTATTCGTCGGACGATTTGTATAATTGGAAATACGAAGGGGTAGCCTTGCCTGTTGACGAAAATCCGGAAAGCCCGATTACGAAAGGTTGCGTATTGGAACGCCCGAAAGTAATATACAACCGGAAAACGAATCAATTCGTGATGTATTTTCACCTGGAGCTGAAAGGCAAGGGATATGAAGCGGCGCAGGCGGGAGTAGCCGTCAGCGATCATCCTGCCGGGCCGTATAGGCTTGTGCGGAATGGACGGGTCAATCCGGGTGTATGGCCGTTGAATATGACGGACGAGCAAAAAAACGCAACCGCAAAACTTTCCGATTTTGCGGAATGGTGGACGCCTGAATGGCGGTCGGCAGTGAATGACGGACTTTTTGTGCGCAGGGATCTGGAGGGGGGACAGATGTCCCGTGATATGACGCTGTATGTCGACGATGACGGAAAGGGGTATCATATCTATTCTTCGGAAGAGAATCTTACACTCCAGATTGCGGAGTTAACGGATGATTACCTGAACCATAGCGGGCGTTACATACGTGTTGAGCCGGGTGGCCATAACGAGGCGCCGGCTATTTTCAAAAAAGACGGAAAATATTTTATGATCACTTCCGGGTGTACAGGCTGGGCGCCCAATGCGGCCCGCCTCCTGGTTGCGGATGAACTGATGGGCGAATGGCAACTATACCCCAATCCTTGCCGGGGAGAAGGAGAGGAATTGACGTTTCACTCCCAGAGTACTTATATCTTGCCGGCGCCGGGGAAAAAGGATACTTTTATCTTCATGGCTGACCGGTGGACCCCGAAAGACCCGATCAACGGACGGTACGTATGGCTTCCGATCCAATTCGAAAACGGTTTGCCGGTGCTGAGGTGGGTTGATGAATGGAGGCTTAATTAATTGAAATACAAATGAAGAAATATATTCTATGTGGGATCGCTTCTATGCTGGCGATCGCCGTATATGGGCAGACGGCGAAACCGGAATGGCAGGATCCTGCGGTTTATGCGGTTAACAAAGAACCGGCCCGCGCCACTTCGCTTCCTTATCCGACACAAGCGTTGGCTATGGAAGATAATTATCCGGCTTCGCCTTACTACCGGTTGATCAGTGGAGTATGGAAATTCAACTGGGTTTCCCGGATTGCCGACGCCCCACAGGATTTTTACCGCGAAGACTATGATGTGAGCGATTGGGCGGATATGCCTGTGCCGGGAAACTGGGAATTTAACGGTTTCGGCATACCGGTATATGTGGCCAGTAACTTCGGTTTCCGGGCTCCTCACTTTGAAATTGACCCTGAAGATTCGCCGGTAGGCTCTTATCGCCATACGTTCGATATTCCGGACGAATGGGACGGACGTCGTGTCTTCCTTCATTTTGAAGGAGGAACCACCGCCATGTATGTCTGGATTAACGGACAAAAGGCGGGCTATACCGAAAATGCCAAATCGCCGGCGGAATTTGATATTACACCCTATATTCGCCGGGGACGGAATACCATCGCCTGTCAGGTTTATAAATACGCCGACGCTTCTTATCTGGAAGACCAGGACTTCTGGCGGCTGGGCGGGATCAATCGTGACGTATACCTTTACAGTACGGCTCAGACCCGTATCTACGATTATTTTTCGCATGCCGACCTGGATAAAGATTATCGTCACGGGATTTTTTCTGCCGGTGTAGTGCTCAAAAACTATAAGGATTCGGACGAACAACAAAGCGTCGCCATAGATATTATTGATAACAATGGAAAAAAAGTATTGAGCAAAACGCAAAAGGTCAATATCCCTGCCGGAGATACAACCGGCGTTTCCGTATCGGGAAGAGTGACGTCTCCGCTCAAATGGACGGCTGAAACGCCCAACCTTTATACCCTGCTTATGACGTTGAAAGACGGTAATGGACAGGTGGTGGAAGCGACTTCACATAAAATCGGATTCCGTAAGATCGAAATAAAAGACGCCCAAGTTTTTCTCAATGGTAAAAAAATCTGGTTCAAAGGCGTAAACCTGCATGAGTTCAATACAAAAACCGGAGCCGTAGTTACCGAAGCGGAGATGATGCGTAATATACAATTGATGAAAGAGTTGAACATCAATGCGGTGCGCACCTCGCATTATCCGCAGAAACCGCTATGGTATAAATTATGTGACAAATACGGCATTTATCTGATAGATGAAGCGAATCTCGAATCGCACGGCGTACGCCATCTGGGGGCAGGTATGATTTCCAATCTCCCCGAATGGCGGGAAGCACATATCGAACGCATTGTGAGCGTGGTAGAGAGAGATAAAAACCACCCGTCGGTGCTGATGTGGTCGCTGGGAAACGAATCCGGTAACGGCGAGGCTTTTCATGTCAATTATGAATGGGCAAAACAACGTGATAAGAGCCGTCCCACGGTATATGAACCTGCCCGGAACGCATCAAACAGCGATGTGACTTTCCCTATGTATCCAAGCTATGAATCTATGTTGCGCGATGCCGCACAGGAACTTCCCCGTCCTTATATTATGTGCGAATATGCCCATGCGATGGGCAACAGTATGGGAAATATGCAGGAATACTGGGATGTAATGCGGAGCAGTAAGAACATGCAGGGCGGTTTTATCTGGGAATGGTATAACCATGGTTTTACCG
>DOZP01000241.1:7583-8690 GCA_003517945.1 Porphyromonadaceae bacterium
GAATAGTGATAATTTCTGTATGGACGGCATTATCAGTCCCGATCAGCAATATGTGCCTCATACCTATGTCGTGAAACAGGTCTATCAGAATATATGGGCGGAAGCAACCAACCCTTCCACCGGCGTACTGACCCTTGTCAATGATTTTGTATATACGGACATTACTCCGGAGAATTACGAATTCAAATGGGTGTTGCTGAAAAACGGCGAACCGGCAGGAGAGGGGACGTTTCATACCACCGTTCCGGCCGCGTCCCGGAAAAATGTAAAGATAGCCCTTCCGGCCATTACCCCCGGCCCCGGTACGGAATATTATCTGAATGTATTTGCTTATACGAAACAGGCCGGCGAATTTATTCCGGCCGGCTTTGAATGTGCAAAAAGCGAGATCGCTTTTCCGGACAACGATTATTTTGCTGCCGGCCGCACAACGGGCGATATGGCATTGCATATTGAAAAAAATGAAGATAAAATTGTAGTTACGGCAGGTAATGTGATATATACTGCTTTTACGGGAGCGCCTGCTGCTGCGCCTGACAGGCCCGCCGTTACTGCAACCACCGGAGCCGGGGCTGCCGAAGCTGCCGGTGCAACTTCATGGTTCAGAAGGGCGCGTAGCCCCGGTTTCACCATGACCCGCGATGGAGATCCGGTGTTCGGAATGATGCCGTCGCTGAACTTCTGGCGTGCACCGAACGATAATGACTTCGGTTCGGGCGACCACACGGCTATGCGGTTGTGGGAAGTAGCCGGACGTAATCCGGTACTGACATACAAGGGTTTTACGGAAAGTAACGGGATCATTTCGTTTGACTATGAAGCCAAGCTTCGCGGCATTGAAGCGAAAGTCGATCTGACCTATACGGTAAACGCAGATGGGAGCCTTACCATCTCGGCCGGATACAATGCGTTGAGTGACGACCTGCCTGAAATCATGCGATTCGGAATGATGATGACGCTTTCCGGATCGTACGACAATTTTACCTGGTACGGCCGGGGGCCGCACGAAAACTATGTTGATCGCAATACGGATGCTTTCCTTGGAATTTGGGAAGGAAAGGTAAAAGACCAGGCATTCCCTTACTACCGCCCGCAGGAAACGGGCAA
>DOZP01000241.1:8711-12340 GCA_003517945.1 Porphyromonadaceae bacterium
ATGCAACCCCTGTCGGTGAGCGCAACCAATAACCGGCCCGAGGATCTTGACCCGGGTACGACCAAAAAGCAGCAACATGCTTCGGATATAAAACCCCGCCATGAGGTAGTACTCTGCGTAGACCTGTTTCAGCGGGGGGTAGGTGGTCTGCATTCATGGGGCGCCAAACCGTTAGACAAATACAGGTATCATGGAAAAGAGTATCGGTATACCTATACGATCCGGGTGTTGGAGTAAAAATGCGAATCGGAGAAAATTTTAACTATCAAATAAATCAGCATGAAGAATTATTTTTTGACAAGAAGTGAAAAAACGTTGATGATCGTTTTACTAAGCTGGATATTGTTTCCGGCCTACGGACAGGTTTCTTTCGGGAAACCGGAAAAAATAAATGAGGGATGGTTATTTAACCTGGGAGATACGGAAGATTTCAGGACAGCCGACCGGAAACGTTGGCAGAAAATAAACCTGCCTCATGATTGGAGTGTAAAGGGGCAGTTAAGTCCGACATTGGCAAGTTGTACCGGATATTTGCCCGGTGGAACAGGCTGGTATCACAAAACAATCGAAATACCCGAATCAAAAAAGGGAGAAAAGGTATACCTTTATTTTGAAGGCGTATATAACCGTAGTGAAGTATTTGTAAACGGTCAGTCGCTTGGCATACGTCCGAACGGATATATTTCGTTTATGTATGATGTAACTCCCTATGTCGGGTATGGGCGGGAAAATACAATAGATGTGAAAGTGGATCACAGTCAGTCGGCCGATTCACGCTGGTATACCGGATCCGGAATTTATCGCAACGTATGGCTGGTATATGCCAATCCCATACATATCAGTCAATGGGGAGTCTATGCTTATCCGGAAGTGGGTAAAAATAAAGGAACACTGCACATAGAGGTGGAGATTGACAATACATCCGGGGAAAGCGGCAACCTTACCGTCGTCAACGAACTTGTGTCGCCGGATGGCAAGGCGGTTGGTAAAAGCAGTAAAAAGATTACGGTAAACCCGGAAAGCCGGGGTAAAATAACAACGTCCGTAAATGTCGGTAATCCGGCTCTCTGGTCTCTTGATAATCCGGTATTGTACAAGCTGAAAACAACTGTATTAAAAGACGGGAAAGAGATTGATTCCGCCACCACAACGACTGGTTTCCGTTCTTTTACATTTGACCCGGATAAAGGTTTTGCGCTTAACGGCCGGTGGATGAAGGTGAAAGGCGTGTGTATTCATCACGATGCAGGCGTATTAGGTTCGGCCGTTCCGCATGATGTATGGAAAAGACGTATACAAGCCCTTAAGCGTATCGGCTGTAATGCCATACGTACCAGCCATAATCCGCAGGCTCCCGATCTGTATGATATATGCGATGAATTGGGAATGCTCGTCCTGAATGAAGCGTATGACGAATGGGAATATCCGAAACGTAAATGGTTGGAGGGATGGAACGTCGGGACACCCGGTTTCCAGGGATCATACGATTTTTTTGAAGATTGGGGAGAAAAAGATATGGCTGATTTGGTGTGCAGGGATCGCAACCATGTTTCGGTATTTGCCTGGAGCATAGGGAATGAAGTGGATTACCCGAATGACCCTTATTCGCATCTGGTGCTTGACGGCGGTGGAAATACCGGCTTTACCCAGCCGATCTTCGGCGGATATAAAAAGGATGCTCCTGATGCCATGAGGTTGGGAAACATAGCTAAGAAACTTGTTGCGACAGTGAAAAAATATGATAAATCGCGCCCTGTTACGGCCGGACTTGCAGGGGTTGCTATGTCAAACGAAACGGAATATCCGGGAGCGCTTGATATAACCGGTTATAATTATACGGAAAGCATGTATGATTCCGATCATAAAAAATATCCGGGCCGTGTAATCTACGGAAGTGAGAACCGTCACGAACTAAGTGCCTGGAAAGCGGCAAGGGATAAAGAATTTATTTTCGGCCAGTTTTTATGGACAGGAATTGACTATCTGGGCGAATCGGGTCGTTGGCCTTCGCGTGGTTTCTATTCGGGATTGCTCGACTTCGGCGGATTTATAAAACCGAGAGGCTATTTCCGCCAGTCATTGTGGTCGGACAAGCCGATGGCGTATCTGGGTACATATCCGACTCCGGGCAAAGGTAGCCGCAGTCAGATGCAAGACGTATGGTCACAGCTTGATTCGGATAATGAAGGGAGAAACTATGAAGAAAAAGTTCCGTCAATGGACGCATGGCCTGTCTGGAATTATGAAAAAGGCCGGTCGATACGTGTTGTTTGCTACACCAACGCGGCGAAGGCGCAACTTACACTGAACGGAAAAAATATAGGAGAACCAAAGGAATATGACGATAACACAGGTATACTATGCTGGGACATTCCTTACGAAGAGGGCAAACTCGAAGTCATAGCCTTTGACAAAGATGATAAGGAAACGGCACGGTATGCCATACGGTCATCTGGACAACCCTATGCCCTGAAGATTGTATCCGCGGAAAAAGAAATAGATAAAAACGGACTGGCTCAGGTAGTGATACAGGTCGTAGACGAAAACGATGTTCCCGTGATGTTGTCGGATAATGAAGTGACCTGTCGCATAGCCGGCCCGGGAAGGCTAATGGGACTGGAAGCCAGTAATAACAGCGATATGAGTGATTATACGGACAATCGCCACCGTGTATTTAATGGCCGTATACTGGCCTATATCGAACCTGCGGGTGAAAATGGTGAAATCAAAATACGCTTCACCTCTCCGTGGCTTAAATCCGTAGAAACAAGTGTTTTTGTGAAGTGAATTTTTGAGTAATTTTTTTTATAAAGAAACATTAGTTAGGTTAAGTCGATTTGAATCGTCATTCGTGGAATTTACCGCGAATGACGATTCTTTTTGTAATGGAGTATTATTCTTCGTCTTTCGGTTGTTTCCATTTATTCCGAATATCCTTTTCTCCGTTAAAATAATCCGATAGCCATTATTGTATTGTTGTGTTTATTGAAATAATATTTATTTTTTAAACAAAAACTCTGAATGACTCTCCTGATAATGTATATTTAGTAGTCATTAGTAAATGTAGGTTTACCGATGGCTGATATTTTTATAATCTTATTGATATTTGTCATATAATTCATGTATGGTATTCCAGAATTTGTAGGTGCATCCATAGCGACTATAGGCGCAGTAGGAATCGTATTTGTTTCGACAGTATTTTTGATTAATCTTCCTAAGAAAATACCTGGTTTACTGGGTATGAAAATAGCTGATATGTTGAATAAAAAGATATTACAATGAAAAATAATTACAAGAAAAAAACAAAATAGACTCAATGAATAACACACACACAACAAATATGTTAATTGCTTACAATATCAATTTGGAATTCATATTGATATATGGTATAGATAAAATATTGATAGATAGCAACAATGCATATATTAATAAATATTAACTTACAATCAAATTAATATTCAACTTTTTATTCATTATATTTGCAAAATAATATAGTAAATGATAAATTGCTAATTTTTGATAAATTCAGTATTGAATATTTTTTTCAATTAATAATAACATATTAAAAAACAGAATGATTATGAAAAAGAAAACAATTATGAGAACTGCATTCGCAGTCATTGTAGTGA
>DOZP01000104.1:0-1423 GCA_003517945.1 Porphyromonadaceae bacterium
GGTTACCTGCTGATGCGTGAAGCCGCAAAAGAATACAACTGGAACCTGAACTACGGAGGCATTGCCCTCATGTGGAGAGGCGGTTGTATCATTCGTTCGGTATTCCTGGGAGAAATTAAAAAAGCATTTGACAAAAACCCGGAACTGACAAACCTGTTACTGGATCCTTTCTTCAAAGAAAAAGTAACGGCGGCACAGGAAAGCTGGAGAAAAGTCGTGACAACGGCGATTGCGAACGGCATCCCTGTTCCTTCCATGACCGCCGGACTGACCTACTTCGACGGATATCGCACGGAACGTCTGCCGGCCAACCTGTTACAGGCTCAGCGTGACTATTTCGGAGCGCATACGTACGAACGCATTGATCGTCCCCGCGGCGAGTATTTCCACACCAACTGGACCGGAAAAGGCGGTGATACCGCAGCATCTACCTATGTCGTATAAATTTTCCGGATCCGATAATTAACGTCTCATTAAATCTGCACAGTTTTAATAAACGGACAGATTCACTGAAAATACCCAATCAGACCATCTCAGCATAAAAACTGTGATGGTCTGTTCTTTTAAGTTATTTGAAACAATATGAAATTTAGCAAGAATAGAACAATCTGCTTAAAATAAACAGGCTACTTTTGCAAATTATGAATATACAGGAAAGCAGTCGTATAGAATACCGTTCGAGAATCAACCGGGTGATGGATTATGTAGACCGGCACATCGACCAGTCATTAGAGTTAAAAACAATCGCCAGGGTTGCCAATTTCTCCCCCTTTCATTTCCATAGAATATTTACCTTCCTGATTGGTGAAACGCCAATCGACTATATTCAACGCCTGCGGGTAGAGAAAGCCGCCTGGAAACTCCGGGAAGAAAATCCTGAGCCCATTACCGAAATAGCCTATAGTTGTGGTTTTGGCAGCGTGTCTCTGTTCAGCCGTACTTTTAAGAAGTATTTCGGTATGACGCCCAGCCAATTCGGTAAAACCGATAAACCCGTTTATTCACAAGGCGGAATACTCTTTAGCAAGAATGGACAAATGCTCCGCAAGAATTTGAAAAGCGATACGAATAGGAACGCCGACCTTTGTATCGTCAAATCAAATCAATTTTATTTTATGAAAGCAAACATTGAAGTTAAGGAAATGCCTGAAATGAAGGCAGTGTATGTACGCCACATCGGAGCGTTCAATCAAATCGGCGAAGCGTACGAAAAGTTATTCAAATGGGCTTATCCCCGCGGACTCTGCATTCCGAATGTATCGAAGTCAGCCACCGTAATTCACGACGACCCTTCGGTTACCGAAACGGATAAAGTCCGTCAAAGCGCCTGCATCATCATCAAAGAAGACGTGAAAGTCGATGGTGAAATAGGTAAACTCACTATCCCCGGCGGAAAGTATGCCGTCGGACATTTCGAACTCGG
>DOZP01000104.1:1487-2000 GCA_003517945.1 Porphyromonadaceae bacterium
GACGCATCCCGAACAAAAACACATTGTGGATATTTGCATTCCGATAAAACCCTTGTAAGTAAGTACTGTTCAAAAAGACGGACTATCTCCTATCCCACCGGATGGAAAAGCTTGTCTACGAAGCTACTACCACCCTGACCCGGCGAATCCTTATCCAAAAGAAAGAGTTGATTATCAGCAGGTCAGGGTTTCCCGGGATCAGGGAACAGACAAATGTCTCTTTTTTACAATTCCGCCACTCTTATACAGGTTATTTTTGTCCTCTCATTATTAATTAAACAATTACGGAAATGAACAAAAATGTATTAACAGAAAAGGCAAAATCACATTTGGAAATACTTTGTACCGAAATCGGCGAACGCCGCGTAGGAAGTGAAGAAAACCGCAGAGCCACGGCTTACGCAAAAAAAGTATTGAAAGAAGCAGGTTGGCAGACCGAAGCGACCGGACTTCCGGTTATCGACTGGAAAACCGGGGGAGCGACGCTGACCTGTCACGGAAAATCGTTCGAAA
>DOZP01000104.1:2070-2720 GCA_003517945.1 Porphyromonadaceae bacterium
CATGGAGAAATAGCATCCCGGCAAATTGCTCCGAAAAATTTCCCCTTTTGGAATCCCGAAGAAGATCAGTACATTATTTCTCTATTGGAAAAAGGTCGTCCGAAGGCATTAGTATGCGCAACAGAACGAAATTCGGCAACTGCAGGCGGAGTTTATCCATTCCCTTTGTTCGAAGATGGTGATTTTGATATACCGTCAGTCTATATGAAAGATACCGAAGGAGCAGAACTGCTTGCTTTTGCAGGTCAGACGGTGGAGCTGGTATCGGAAGCTGTACGGATTCCCGAAACGGCATTCAACGTCATAGGAAGAAATAGCAATCAAACCAAAAACAGGATTGTCATTACCGCCCATATAGACTCCAAAATCGGGACACCGGGAGCTATCGACAACGGAACGGGAGTAACTATTATCCTACTATTGGCGGAACTGCTGAAAGATAATTTCTCCAAACACCCGGTAGAATTAGTTGTCTTCAATGGCGAAGATTATTACGGCGCACCGGGACAAATTAAATACATGGAGCAAAATACAGGGAAGTTCGGCGATATCCTGCTTAATATCAATATCGACGGAGCCGGATACAAAGAAGGACTTTCTTGTTTCTCCCCCTTCAATCTTCCGGCAAATATTCTCGATACGCTGCATGA
>DOZP01000262.1:0-620 GCA_003517945.1 Porphyromonadaceae bacterium
GAAACCACCTGACGGGCTACATACTTCTCGGTCTTGCTTTTATCAAAACCAAACACTTGTTTTGTTACAACATACTTTAAAGCCATTTTCTTTTTGTTTTTAAATGATTAATAATAGAATGTCCTTTCGCGCCTTGCGCTATGTATAGATAATTTTATTGAAAGTTGATGAAAAACGTTTCCTATATTACAGAAAAGAAAATCTAATTCCTGTCAGCAACTTCTACATTGTATACGCGGCGCGTATACTTTTTCGGAAGATGAGATTGTATACGCAGTGCGTACACAATTGAGTTGGACACACTTACACTTTCTAATGTTTATTAAAGACAAACTTAAACGCACTTTTTAATTCGGGACAGGCATTGTAATTTAGCAAGAATAATAAAACCCNNGCTCGCGTATCAATAAAGTGATGGACTACATTGACCAGCACTTAGACCAACCCTTGGAATTGAAAGTTATTGCCGACATCGCTCACTTTTCACCTTTCCATTTTCACCGGATATTTACCTTTCTGATTGGAGAAACTCCCATTGATTACATCCAACGCCTGCGAGTGGAAAAGGCGGCATGGAAACTTCGGGAAGCAGAACCGCAATCCGTAACCGAAATTGCTTA
>DOZP01000262.1:634-894 GCA_003517945.1 Porphyromonadaceae bacterium
GGTATGACACCCAGCCGATTCAGCCGGGAGGATAAGCCTGTTTATTCGCAAGGCGGAATACTTTTTAGCAAGAATGGGCAAATGCTCCGCAAGAATCTGAAACACGATGCACCGGAAGAAGCCGATCTTTGCATCGTAGAATCAAATCAATTTTATTTTATGAAAGCAAATATCGAAGTAAAAGAAATGCCTGAAATGAAGGCAGTGTATGTACGCCACATCGGAGCATTCAATCAAATCGGAGAGGCGTATGAGAAGTT
>DOZP01000262.1:1005-1214 GCA_003517945.1 Porphyromonadaceae bacterium
GAAATCGGCAAACTGACCATTCCTGCCGGGAAGTATGCTGTCGGACATTTTGAACTGGGCTTTGCTGATTTTGAGAAAGCGTGGAACAGTATGTGTAACTGGTTTGTTGAAAGCGGCTATCAGCAAGGAGATGGCTGTACTTACGAACTCTATCACAACGATTACACCACCCATCCGGAAAAGAAACATATCGTGGATATTTGTATTCC
>DOZP01000262.1:1220-1616 GCA_003517945.1 Porphyromonadaceae bacterium
CCGCTTCTTTTTGAGAAAATTACAGTTTGGATAATTTCTCTATATCTCCATTCATTATATAAGGAATGGCTGCATTGATTTTATCTATCGACCAATTCCACCATTCCAGCCGAAGCAGTTCCGATATGGTTTTATTATCGAAACGTTTACGAATCTCTTTTGCAGGAACACCTCCCACGATAGTATTCCTGCCGTTTAATAACAAACTCATATACAACGTTGCCACTTCATCGTTAACAACAAAAGTATAGTATTTTAGAAGTTAATATCGAAAAATAGTCTATCTTTGCAGCCTATGACAACGAAGAAGGAAATTGTGTTGTAAATAACCTCTAACGTTCCAGTTTCAGGTTATCCCTTAATTCATACTCAGGCATACTCTTGTCTGGGTTATTT
>DOZP01000262.1:1691-1908 GCA_003517945.1 Porphyromonadaceae bacterium
TTCGATTTCAACTTAATCTGCGAATACTTTTCCAACGTAGAACGTCAAGGGCCGGGCAGTCCCGAAATCACCCTTAAAGCACTGAGCTTTATCGATAATCTGACCGGCAACCTCCGTATCGCCGACCTCGGTTGCGGAACAGGCGGACAGACTATGACATTGGCGCAGAACATTCCGGGACAAATTACAGGACTCGACCTCTTCCCCGACTTTATCA
>DOZP01000262.1:2023-3120 GCA_003517945.1 Porphyromonadaceae bacterium
ATATCTGAAAACAGGTGGCTACATCGCCGTATCCGAATCCTCTTGGTTCACGGACGAACGCCCCGATGAGATTCACAACTTCTGGATGGCGCATTATCCTGAAATAGACACCATCCCGAACAAAGTCGCCCAGATGCAGAAAGCGGGCTACGTTCCCGTTGCCACCTTTATTATTCCGGAAACGTGCTGGACGGAACATTTCTTCGCGCCATGTGCCATCGCACAGGAAGAGTTTCTGAAGAAATATCCGGGGGATGAAACAGTAGAAGAACTGATTGCCGGTCAACGCCACGAAGCATCGTTGTACGACAAATACAAAGAGTTCTATGGCTATGTATTCTATATCGGGAAGAAAATTTAAGTAACTATCAAGGGGGATTATCTTTGGTGATAATCTCCCTGATTATAAAATTAAACACAATGAATCATTTACAATTATACGGTTGGAACGAAGAACTGTTTCAGCAAAAACAACAATCAAACTATAAGGACTTCGCACACGGACGAGTGACAGTCACCCACAAGACCTGTTATGAAGTAGTATCTGAAACAGGCTCCTACTCCTGCGAACTGACAGGGAGCATGCTCTACGGACAGGATGCTTCCGAATACCCCTGCACCGGCGACTGGGTTATTTTCCAAACTATCGATACCGGCAAAGGAATTATTCTCGACCGACTGCCCCGTCAGAGAACGCTTTATCGCCTTAAAAGCGGCACAGTATCCGAAAGGCAGGCAATCGCTTCTTTCGTAGACAAAGCCTTTGTCGTACAGAGTCTGGATGAGAATTTTAATGTCCGCCGGATTGAACGTTTCATGTTGCAAACCGCTGATGAAGGTATTCAGCCTGTATTAGTGCTGACCAAAACGGATCTGGGATTCAACGCAGAAGAAATCGAAAAAGCGATAACCCATCTTTCCCACAAAATCCCCGTCTTCTATACCAGTATAGAATCTCCTGAAAGCATTGATAAGCTAAGAGAGTCTATCCACATCGGTGAAACAGTCGTCTTCACAGGCATGTCGGGCGTAGGAAAAAGTACATTAATCAACGCCCTATGCAAACAACCATTGTTTGAGACCGGCGCAATCAGTGA
>DOZP01000262.1:3277-3941 GCA_003517945.1 Porphyromonadaceae bacterium
AAAGGGATGCGCCGTAATCGAAGCTGTTGAGAAAGAGGAAATAGATCGCGGTGTTTATGAGAGCTATTTGAAATTGCGTCGCGAAGCATGGCATTATACTGCAACCGCGCAAGAGAAGCGGAATAAGGAAAAGTCGCTATCCAAAGTGCTGAAGGTGTATAAAAGTAGATACGATAAGCGATGAGGGTGGAATAATCTGACTTATCTGTTGAAAGCGGCTATCAGCAAGGAGATGGCTGTACTTACGAACTCTATCACAACGATTACACCACCCTTCCGGAAAAAAACATATCGTGGATATTTGTATTCCGGTTAAACCGTTGTAAATCTGCGTCTTATGTATTTATAGAGAGTGTGTTAAATAGCACACTCTTACTGTTTTTATTCTTCTTTTTTCGACAACAAGTGGCACAAGTCGGGGGTGTCCTTTATTCATTGCAACTCATCGGTGACTATCTGCTTAGTTTCGGTTTTGATGCGGTTATAATACCTCAGTTTTCCCACTTATCCATTCCTTTATTAGTATTTTTATTCATCTGCAAACCAACGTATTACATTCGTTTCTCAAAAATACTACACCCCACTGTGGAATAAAACATATCTCAAAACCAGACCTTTACGTCATAATTTCAAAGAATAAAAATGGAAATAGATGAAAAGAAGT
>DOZP01000050.1:0-504 GCA_003517945.1 Porphyromonadaceae bacterium
AAAAGAAAATCGAACCGTTGAAATACGAGAAAGCAAAAAAACAACTCGCTTATGACCTGGAAAATACGGCCGGCCTGGCAGCTTCCTACTTCTTCAGCTTAGCCATGGCGCAGGCGGAATATGACTTGGCGGAAGAAAACATGCGTAACACGGATACGCTCTATTTTATCGGGGAAGAACGTTATAAGATTGCTGCGATCAACCAGTCGGAACTGCTCACACTGAAATTAGACCGGATCAATGCGGTCAATTCACTGAAAACTGCCAACATCACCCTGAAACGCGCCATGTTCGCTATGACATCGTTTCTGAACATGGATAAAAACACACCCATACGCCTCCGGTTGCCAAGCTATCCGAAATCAATGGACATATCCGCAGAAAAGGCGCTGGAAGAAGCGCGCGCCAACAACCCCGATCTGCTCGGATATAAACAAAACATTCTTGAAATGCAACAACAAGTGGATCGAACAAGAAAAGAGTCCATGTTCAATGCTTCCATCA
>DOZP01000050.1:521-4811 GCA_003517945.1 Porphyromonadaceae bacterium
TTGCGTCAGGATATCGTTTCGTTGAACATATCCATCCCCCTCATTGACTGGGGCGTACGTCGCGGAAGATACAACATGGCCCGAAACAACCTGAACGTAACGGAAATAACGGCGCGCCAGGGAGAAATAAAAATCGAAGAAGACGTAATCATGACGGTAGGCGATTTCAACATACAAAAAGACCTGATAAGTTCTGCGGAAGAAGCATTGGTTATTGCCGACGATGCGTATGCCAGGACACGCCAGCGCTTTATCATCGGACAAGCGGACATCAGTGCGCTCACCCTCTCACGCCAGCGGCAACAGGAAGCAAGCCGTAACTACATATCCGCCTTGGAAAACTATTGGATCAGTTACTTTAAAATACGAAGACTGACCCTGTTCGATTTCGAATACAACATGCCGATCACCAAAACGATGGAATTTAAATTTTAACCCATAATTAATTAGTAATGGCAAATGATTGATCATGGGCCATTAGGCAAATATGAAAAACTCGTCACGCATATCATCTTTTACCGTAATAGTCGCATTTGTAGCTATTTCGTTAATCGGATTGGCAGTCATTCCCTCGCTGACGGTCAAGTTGTCGCCTTCACGCGCATTACCCAGCCTGACGGTGCGGTACAATATGAACGGCAGTTCGGCGCGTATTGTGGAAATGGAAGTAACCTCCAAACTGGAAGCAATGCTGGCGCGTATCAGCGGAGTAAAAAATATTAAGTCAACCTCAGGCAACAATTACGGAAGTATCACACTTGAACTTGACAAGCACGCTTCGATGGATATGGTGCGGTTCGAAGCCTCCACAATCGTACGCCAGACATGGCCCAGCCTGCCCGGTTCGGTATCATACCCCATAATCTATGTCAATCTTCCGGATGAAAATTCGGCCCGCCCGTTTATTTCTTATAACATCGACGCGATGGTGCCGCCTATTGTCATCCAGCAATATGCGGAAGAACATATCAAACCGGTATTGGCTCAGATTCCGGACATCTACAAAATAGATATATACGGCGCAACCCCGATGGAATGGCTGGTCGAATACGACATTAACCAACTGGACGCGCTGGGGCTTACCGTTACGGATTTAAGAAACGCCATCGAATCTCATAACAAAAGGGAATCGTTGGGTATGGTACTGATAGAAAACGGAGATGCCGAGAATAGATACATGCGTCTTTCCCTGACAACGGGATACGGCTCGGAGCGTGTCGGTTTCCATGCCGAAGACATATACCTGGAAGACAAAGAGGGAGGCATGATATGCCTTGACAAGCTTGTTTCCGTAACCTACCGCGAAGAACCACCCGCCAGTTATTACCGCATAAACGGATTGAACTCCATCTATATTACGCTTACCGCGACGGAGAATGCCAACCAGTTGAAACTCAGCGAAGCGGTAAAAGACAAAATAGCGGAGATCAAACAAGTATTGCCCAAAGGCTACGAGATGCACATCAATTACGACGCAACCGAGTATATCAGCAACGAACTTGATAAGATTTATATCCGCACCTTTTTCACCATACTGATCCTCCTGCTATTCGTATTCCTTACCACCTTCAACGCCCGCTATCTGTTGCTCATCATTCTCAGCCTGTATTTCAATATTTCCATCGCTTTTATCCTGTACTATGTGTTAGGCCTTGAAATACAGATCTATTCACTGGCAGGTATCACCATATCACTGAGTCTCATCATTGATAATACGATTATCATGGCAGACCATTACCTGCGCAACCGCGACCGGAAAGTATTCCTTTCCATCCTTGCAGCCACCCTCACGACCGTGGGAGCGCTTGCCATGATCTTTTTCCTGAACGAAAAAATACGGTTAAACCTGCAAGACTTTGCCGCCGTAGTAATGATCAACCTGATGGTGTCACTCGCCGTTTCTTTATTTCTCGTACCTGCCGTGATCGAAAACATGCAAATAAAACGGAAACAAACGCTGTTAAAAGTGAAACGTTTGCGCTTTTCACCCCAAAAAGCGACGCACTGGTTTAATAAGTTTTATTTTATAATGATCAGGCTCCTGCTGCGATTACGCCCGGTTGCACTTATCCTGTTAGCACTGGCTTTCGGGCTTCCGGTTTTTATGATCCCGGAAAAAATAGAAGGGGAAAGCGACTTTGCCAAACGCTACAATGAGATTATGTCCTCTTCCGTCTTCAAGGAAAAAATACGTCCCGTCATGGAAAAATCGCTGGGAGGCACATTGCGCCTTTTTGTACAGAAAGTGTTCGAAGGCAGTTATTTTTCCAATAACAACGAGGTAAGTCTGACGATTGCGGCTTCCATGCCGAACGGAACAACAATCCGGCAGATGAACCGGATCATCCGGCAAATGGAGAGCTACCTGAGCCAGTTTAGCGAGATACGTCAGTTTCAAACCAGTATTCACAATCCGCGCCAGGCAAATATCCAGGTATTATTCACGGAAAGCGCCGGGAAATCCGGATTCCCATACCAGTTGAAAAGCAATGTCATCTCGAAAGCACTGCAATTAGGCGGAGGTAGCTGGGGCGTATACGGACTGGAAGATCACGGATTCAACAACGACGTACGGGAACAGGCAGGCAGCATGCGCGTAAAAATATACGGGTATAATTATGACGACCTGTACATGCATGCCGACACCCTGCGCGGACGCCTGCTGACAAACCCCCGTATCAAGGAAGTATTTATCAATTCCCAGTTCTCATGGTATAAAGACGATTACCAGGAATACACATTCAGCCTCAACCGTGAACGCATGGCTACCGAAGCCATGCAGCCTTATGAATTGTACGCTTCCGTAAGCCCCGTGTTCGGACGCGACATCAATTGCGGATACGTGAACGGCAACGAACAGATTGAAAACATAAAGATGTCATCAAAGCAAAGCCGCCTGTACGATCTGTGGAGCCTTGCCAACATGAGCCGTACCATGAACGGTAAATATTACAAAACCGGAGAACTTGCCAGTATTGAAAAAGCACAAACACCGCAGAATATTATCAAGGAAAACCAGCAATACATACTCTGCCTGCAATACGAGTACATCGGCTCGTCGCAACGGGGAAACAAAATCCTCAAAGACGAGCTCGAACGATTCAATGACGACCTGCCGATCGGATATTCGGCGGAAAACGAACAAGGCTATTTCTGGTGGGATAGTAAAGACAAAAAGCAATACCTGTTTCTGGGTATCATTATACTGATTATCTTTTTCATGACATCCATCCTGTTCAATTCACTCAAACAACCGCTCGCGATCATTTTTGTCATACCCGTATCCTACATCGGAGTCTTCCTGACGTTCTACCTGTTCAAACTTAATTTCGATCAGGGAGGATTTGCCGCGTTCGTACTGCTATGCGGTATTACCGTGAACGCAAGTATATACCTTATCAACGAATACAACCGGATATTACTGCGCAAGCCTCTCATGAACCCGGTAAAAGCCTATATCAAATCATGGAATATCAAAATTGTTCCGATATTCCTGACAATCATATCCACCATACTCGGCTTCGTCCCTTTCATGATAGGGCTGGACAAAGAGAGCTTCTGGTTTCCGCTTGCCGCCGGCACCATCGGAGGGCTCATCACTTCCCTCATCGGCATATTTATCTACCTGCCTCTGTTCCTGATTAAAAGAAAAACCGTATTAAAAAACCGGAACCCTAAAAAACGCAAGCTAAAAGTAACAGAACAACAGGATTAACACTATCTTTGCCATGCAATGATACCGTTCCTGAAACAGATAGCAACGCTTTTTTACGATAAATACGGTGCGGATGTACATCGTCTGGCATTTGTATTTCCGAACAGGCGTTCGGGAATCTTTTTCCGCAAATATCTGTCGGAAATCGCCACCAGACCCGTTTTTGCGCCTTCCATACTGACGATAAACGATCTTTTTTACCGGCTGAATCCGAAACGGCAGGCAGACCATATAAAATTATTATTCCTGCTTTACGATATCTACATACGCCAGAGCGGATCCGATGAAACGTTCGATGATTTCGTCTACTGGGGCGAAATGCTTTTGAACGATTTTGACGATATTGACAAATATCTCGTAGACGTAAAACAATTATTTACCAATGTCAGAGATCTGAATAACATTGATCATGAATTTTCATTTCTGCAACCGGATCAGATTCGGGCCATACGCTCGTTCTGGTCATCGTTCCGGCCGGAAAGCAACGATTCCAACAAACAATTCTTCCTGCGCGTATGGGAACTGCTCTATCCCGTTTATATGGAATTACGGCAAACGCTCTCCACAGAAGGACT
>DOZP01000050.1:4835-6389 GCA_003517945.1 Porphyromonadaceae bacterium
CCGGATCCGGCGGAATATACCGGAGATCTTTTTGAAAGTTTCTTTAATAACGATACCCGGACAAATTCAGCTAATGAAAATCAAACAAACAAATGCAGCGGCAGGATTCGTGAAGCGCTAAATAAACTGCATTTCGAGAAAATTATCTTTGTAGGCCTGAATGCATTGACAAAAGCGGAAAGAGAGTTGTTGAAAATACTAAAACAACAAAACCTGGCGGATTTTTACTGGGATTACTCATCGGACAAACTACAAGACCGGGCTAACAAAGCCTCCTTCTTCATGGAAGAAAATGTCCGTATGTTTCCTCCGGATTTTAGCCTGCCCGAAGAAGAGCCCATACAAACACATTTCGAGATAATAGGTATACCCTCGCGTATCGGACAGGCAAAACAACTGTATCCGATACTTGAGGAACTATCCGGAAACAAAACAATAAGTGCGGAAGAGGCGTTGCAAACGGCGATCGTACTGCCCGATGAACATCTTCTGATTCCGGTACTGAACTCCATACCGGAAAATATATCACGTATCAATGTAACGCTCGGTTATTCTTTATCCGGCACACCCGTCGCTTCATTAATGGACTACCTGCAATCGCTGCAAAAAAATATCCGTAAGACAAACGACGACACCCTGTTTTACCATCGTGATGTCATCGCCGTCCTGAAGCACCAATACATAGCTTCGGTTTGCCCGGAAGAGACAAGCAGGCTGATAAAAGAAATAACGGAACGCAATCTGGTTTATATCTCCGTTACATTCCTCGGATTGACGCCATTACTAAAACTGCTGTTCTCAGCTCCGGCAACAACGACGGATATATCGGATTACCTGATTACCGTTCTGAAAGAAATGAACCATCACCTGACTGCCGAATCCGCGGAAAATGACGATGAGACGGTCAGTTCAACATCCCTGGAACAGGAATTCATTTTCCATTTTTACACAATGGTAAACCGGATGCGTAAAATGATACATGAAACGAAAACCAACATGTCGTCCGACACCTATTTCAGACTTCTGAAGCAAATGACGGACTTCATCAAAATACCCTTTCACGGCGAACCGTTATCCGGATTGCAGGTCATGGGAGTGCTGGAAACGCGCGTGCTTGATTTCAACAATATCATCATCCTGTCGATGAATGAAGGCCTGTTTCCGGTAAAAAACGCGGCCGGTTCATTTATTCCGTATCACCTGCGAAAAGGATTCGGACTACCGGTACAGGAACACCAGGAAAGTATCTGGGCCTATCATTTTTACCGGATGATACAACGTGCCGGACGGGTGATCATGCTTTACGATACGCGTACCGACGGACTTCAAAGCGGAGAAGTCAGCCGTTTTGTGCATCAGTTGACCTATCATTACAAAGTTCCCGTTCAACAGAAATTGTCCATATACAATATATCCTCTTCCCGCGTCGAACCGTTCCATGTTGAAAAAAATGAAGAAATAATGCACGCGCTCGCCGCTTTCGAAACGGAAAAAAGCCTTTCGGCCAGTGCCATTAACACCTATCTGGACTGTCCGCTCAAATTCTATTTATCG
>DOZP01000050.1:6442-6821 GCA_003517945.1 Porphyromonadaceae bacterium
TATACAAACCCTTCCGCGGCAAAATGATAACGGCCGACCTGCTCAAACTGGCGGCGCAGGATAAAAATATGACGGAGAAAATCCGGGAAGCGTTTGCCAAAGATTTTTTCCATACGGAAGCCCCCCGGCCACTTGCCGGACAAGCGTATCTCTACGGCGAAACCATCCGCAAATACGCATGCAAAGTGCTCGCATACGATTGTTCACTGACGCCATTTACCTATATAAATTCCGAAGAACTGATCCACAGTCCGTTTCGGATTGCGGAAGGACGAAGCATCCGTTTAAAAGGATTCATCGACCGGATAGACAGGACGGGTGAAACAATACGCATCATCGACTATAAAAGCGGAAAACCTGTCGCTCTCACTTTTGACGG
>DOZP01000050.1:6865-7031 GCA_003517945.1 Porphyromonadaceae bacterium
CCGGAAGCCGGCGGCAAACCCATACAACCTGTAGTATATTACACACGCAATCTTTTCAGACAGGGAAATTTTGATCCTGTGATACGGCAGGTCAACGGTAAGGAGAAAGTCGTTATTGAAAACTTCGAAAACGACCGGAACATATTTGAAGAGAACCTGCGCGCCT
>DOZP01000187.1:0-1974 GCA_003517945.1 Porphyromonadaceae bacterium
ATGGGTTACGGAGACCTGGCCTGCTATGGTAATAAGTACATGCAGACACCCAACATTGACAAACTGGCTGAGACGGGCACACGTTTTACACAATGTTATGCGGGCTCAGGGGTCAGTTCTCCTTCGCGTTGCGCCCTGATGACAGGCAAAAACACGGGAAACACGACGATCCGTGATAATTTTTGCGCAACCGGCGGCCTTGAAGGTAAAAAGGGAGAAACAACGATCCGCAGGATGCATCTGTTACCGGAAGATACCACCATAGCAACCATCCTCCGTGATGCCGGATACCGTACATGCCTTGTCAACAAATGGCATCTCGACGGATTTAACCCTGAAGCTACGCCGCTCAACCGCGGCTTTGACGAGTTTTACGGATGGCTTATCAGTACACCGTATTCGAATGATCCGTATTATTATCCGTACTGGCGTTTTGACAATTATGAACTCCGTAACATTGATGAAAACGCAAATGATAAACGAATTATGCACAATACCGATATTTCGACGGGAGACGCTATCAAATTCATTCAACGGAACAAAAAAAATCCGTTTTTCCTGTACCTTGCATTCGATGCGCCTCATGAACCGTACATTATAAACGAAACAACCTGGTATGACGAAGAAGAATGG
Organism: Porphyromonadaceae bacterium; assembly: GCA_003517945.1. Taxonomy (GTDB): domain Bacteria; phylum Bacteroidota; class Bacteroidia; order Bacteroidales; family Tannerellaceae; genus Tannerella. Next base: position 634 of record DOZP01000187.1, read on the forward strand.
GATATCAATACGAAACGTTATGCATCGCTTATCACCCACATGGATGCGGCCATTGGCCGACTGATAGCGGAAGTGGACAGACTGGGCCTCCGGGAAAACACCCTGATCGTTTTTGCATCCGACAACGGCGCCGCCGTACAGGCCCCTTTGGAAGAACTGGGTTGCAATGCATCTCTTCGCGGGCGTAAAGCGCAATTATACGAAGGAGGAATACGTGTACCTTTCATTGTTAATATGCCTGACGTTGTTCCCGTACAAACACTTGACAACATCATTTATTTTCCGGACGTAATGCCTACGCTCGCCGCATTCGCCGAAGCGAAAACACCGCAGCATACGAACGGAATAAATGTCCTCCCATTATTCAAAGGAGAACCGTTGGATACAGACAACAGACTGTTATACTGGGAGTTTACAGGCAAACAACGCGCGGCGCGCAAAGGTGACTGGAAAGTCGTTTCCGTAAAAAAGGATACGCCGCTGGAACTCTATAATATCAGAGAAGACATGACTGAAAGCAATAACCTGGCGGAAACGCATCCGGACATTGTTGCAGCGTTTGAACGTGAAATGAGACAAATAAGAACCCCTTCCCCAAACTGGCCGATAGAAGGTGAAAGCATACGGGAATAATCGTAAAATTCTCAATGTATGCCGGTGTACAAACATTTCCGCTATTTTTGAACTTTTAATTTTTACATTCAAAACCATATTTAAAATGATACCGATGAAACAACTGTGTTTTCTTTTCGTTTTTTTGATTTGTTATGCCATTCCGGCAAATGCCCAGGACCCGCGTGAACGAACCTATTACTATGAAATACGCCAACCTAACCACGAACAAAAACCGGTGGTAGTTGACAGCCGGGCTGAGAAAAGGACGGAAGAATATCTGAACAGGGGGCTGACCGTTGCCGCCGCAGACAACGGAAAAGGATTACACCTAAGCTGGCGATTATTAAGGAACGAAAGTGAAGATGTATCTTTCAATATATACCGGACGGCAGACGGCAAAACAAAACGCCTGAATGCTTCGCCGGTCACAAAGACAACGGATTTTACGGACACAAACCCGGTGACAGGAAGCGCCGTATATTTCGTAAAACCGGTTGTAAAACGCAAAGAACTAAATGCATCCGAATCCGTCACCATTGATTTTAAGACCATTCATCCGTCCAACTATCAGACTGTTCCGTTGAAAGATAAATCGGCCAAAGCAGGCAAATTAGCCGTCGGGGATCTGAACGGAGACGGAATATACGATTACATCGTCCGGACTCCGTCGATGAATGTCGATCCCGGTTCACGCGTAGGCGATACGTTGGGACGAACCTACCGGAT
>DOZP01000187.1:2154-6673 GCA_003517945.1 Porphyromonadaceae bacterium
ATCATGGCGCAGGTAGCATGGCCCGAACGCAACGACAGGCTGGGAAACCTGAACCGGCAAAACCGTAACCAGATAGGAGTCGCTTATTTAGATGGAAAAACGCCTCACATACTGGCATGCAGGGGCACCTATAAAATGATGATGGTCGACGCATGGCGACTGAACGGCGACAAACCGGAACATGTATGGCGCTGGGATGGTGATGAAGAAAATCCGGTCGTACGCAGTATGGGCTCGCACAACATGGTTTGCGGAGATGTGGATCAGGACGGAAAAGATGAAATTTTGCTGGGTTCCTGCATGATCGACGATAACGGAACATTATTATGGTCGGCCGGCCTGGGACATCCGGATAAAGTATACCTGACGGACATTGATCCGCAGCGTCCGGGCATGGAAGTCTTTCTGGCGCTTGAACCCTGGCACGATAACGGCCGCGGCGTATGTGTCGTAGATGCTGCGACAGGAGAAAAAGTCTGGGATATCGGACATAAAACATTTCACGTAGGCGACGGCATGGTCACGGATTTTGACCCGGACAATCCGGGATTGGAATGTTTCGCATCGGAAGATCGCAAAGGCGGCAGTACGGACAAATACCTGCTGACGGCGCAAGGCGGATACCTCGGCGGAAATGAAGATGTGCCGGGCTGTCGCAACTGGATCTGGTGGGATGGCGACCTGCTCCGTGAAACCGTCAAAGGCGTGGACGACCGCTGGGGAGCCGGATCCATGTCCGGAGGACGGGCGCAACAGATCGTTAAATGGAAAGGAGAAACACTCCAGGAGGAGATGATGGGCGATATACTGATGATAGCCGATCTGTTCGGCGACTGGAGAGAAGAAGTCGTTACCGCCCTCGACGGAGAAATCCGGATCTATCATACCAATATTCCGGCGCAAGACAGGCGCACCTGCCTCATGCAGGACAATATTTACCGGAATAACGTGGCGCATCGTTCGATGGGCTATCCGCAAGCGCCGGTTCCCTCCTACTACCTTGGGCTTCCGGTAGAAGAAAAAACGGCTGTTAATACCTCATCATACGCACAGTGGTTTGCCGATTCGGAAATGAAACGATTTCCGGAAGCGTGGCAATTGGATCATGGAAAACGCCTGTTTTTCGGATATGCGCAAGGCGTGGGATGTTGCGCTATGCTGAAGATGTGGAAAAAAACGGGAGACAGGCGGTATTTTGACTATGTCGAGAAATGGGCGAGCTCCCTTATCGACAGTATCGGCGACATTCATCTGTACCACGTTGAAACATACAACCTCGACTATATTAATTCCGGAAAAGTGTTATTCGATTTATACCGCGTAACAAAAAACGAAAAATACAAGCAGGCCATGGATAAACTTATCAATCAGTTGAAAAACCAGCCCCGTACCACCGACGGAGGCTTCTGGCACAAACTGATATACCAACATCAGATGTGGCTCGACGGCTTGTATATGGCATCCCCTTTCATGGCGCAATACGGCGCCGCATTCGACAAACCGGAATGGATAGACGAAGCCGTCAAACAATTCCGGTTATGCCATAAACATACGTATGATGAAAAAACGGGCCTCTACCATCACGCATGGGACGAAAGCCGCCGCCAGCGATGGGCGAATCCGGAAACCGGACATTCGCCGAATTTCTGGGGCAGAAGCATCGGCTGGTGGTTCATGGCGCTTGTGGACGCGCTCGACTTTATTCCTGAAAATCAGGAAGGGCGGACGGAGATGATTGATATGATCAAAGGGCTCGCCGAAACACTACCGAAATATCAGGACAAGGACGGACTTTGGTATCAGGTGATCGACCAGGCGGAAAGAGAAGGCAATTATCCGGAAGCATCCGTCACGGCCCAGTGCATGTACGCCTATGCAAAAGCCGTCAATAAAGGATATATCGACCCCGGATATAAAACGGTAGCGGAAAAGGCGCTGAACGGATTAAAAAATAAACTGATCATCAAAAACGATGACGGGACGTTGACATTAACACGTTGCTGCCAGGTTGGCGGACTTGGCGGAAACCCATATCGCGATGGCAGCTTCGAATATTATATAAACGAAAAAATACGCGATAACGACTCGAAAGCAACCGGCCCTTTTATCATGGGATGCCTGGAGCTTGAACAATGAATCTAAAACAAATCTCTTTTATAAACACTAATAATAATTTTCAAAAAACGCTTTAATTCATTATGAAACAAGAAACAAGTATGAAAGTAAAGTCCTTATTGTGGATATTTCTATTCATAATAAGTCCCGTTACTTTATGGGCACAGCAACGTACAATCACAGGTACGGTGAGCGATGAGTTCGGATCAATGGCAGGTGTATCCATTGTCGAAACGGGTAATAATAAAAACGGTACGATAACCGATGCCGACGGGAATTATGCTATCAACGTATCAGACGCAGCTAAAACACTTACATTTTCTTTTATCGGATACGAAACCCGGCAAATCGAAATCGGGAATCGTTCCCGGATTGATGTCATTCTCAATGAATCGAGCATTATGCTTGAGGAAGTCGTGGCCATCGGTTATGCAAAAGTAAAACGAAAAGACCTGACCGGATCATCTATCTCCGTCAGCTCCGAAGACCTGAAAATGTCGCCGGTATCATCGGCGGCACAAGCCTTAGCCGGAAAAGCCGCCGGTGTGAACGTAATCAAACAGAGCGGCGCGCCGGGTTCCGATATCCAGATCACCGTACGCGGCGGTACATCCATTACACAAGGTACGGAACCGCTGTATATCGTAGACGGCTTCCAGATGGACAACGGACTTCAGAATGTAGACATTAACGATATTGAAAGCATTGATATTATGAAAGACGCATCTGCCACGGCAATCTATGGAGCCCGCGGATCAAACGGTGTGATTCTGATTACTACCAAATCCGGAAAGAGCGGAAAAACGGAAGTTTCATACAACGGGTTTGTCAGCTTCGACTACCTGGGAAAAGAACTGGATCTCCTGAATGTGGAAGAATATGTAAAATATCAATATGAATTCCAGACGCTCCGCGGTGGCCAAAATGAATTTGCCAACCTGTTCGGCGGAGATATCAACGCATCCGATTTTTATACCGGCGCCTACAGCCGCATAGCCGGCGAATATGGTAATCGCGAAGGGATCGACTGGCAGGATCTGGTTTTCGGCAGTACCGGTATCACGCAAAATCATAACGTCAATATCAGTGGAGGAAGCGATAAAACGCGGTATATTATCAGTTATAACTATACCGGAGAAGACGGTATCATGGACCGGCACGGTTATCAGAAAAACAGCGTCCGTACGAAAGTTAACCATGAATTATGGAAAGGTGTTCGTTTTGATTTTTCATCCAGCCTCCAGACAACCAAAGTCGATGGCGGGGGTTCGATGGGAGGTAAACTGAAACAAACCATCCTGCAACCGGTCACCGGTGGTATCCGTTGGACAAACGAAGAGATGATCAGTTCCGATATGGGGACGGCATTTTCCGATATCATGGGAGATCCGAACTATGATGCCAACAATCCGATCCTGGACAACCTGGCGATCACAAATGAAAAATATACACGCCTGGCAACAGTAAACGCAGGACTGGAAATTGATATTATGAAAGACCTGACTTTCCGCACGGCCGGTAGCTACTTGTGGCAGCAGGTACGTCACGACTATTGGGACGACGGAAGCACCAAACAGGCAAAAGCCAATAACAGTCCTTATGGTTACGGCTACCGGAACAATAGCGAAAAATATTCCTGGCAGGTGACAAACACATTAAACTATGCTTTCAACCTGACGGAAGCGCACAAATTCAATGTACTTTTAGGCCAGGAAACATGGTATACGGAAAATATGGATTTAAAGAACGAATACCGGGAATTTTCCGACGGAAACTTCGGACTGAACGATGTGGACATGGGTACTCCTTATTCCAGAGATTCCCAAAAGGGAAAAGTAGGGTTGGTTTCCGTATTCGGCCGTTTGTCCTATAATTTCAATGAACGATACTTAATCACCGGTACTGTCCGCGGCGACGGGTCTTCTAAATTTGCACGCGGAAATCAATGGGGATACTTCCCGTCCGCATCCGCCGCATGGCGTATCTCGGAAGAAAGTTTCATGAAAGATATGGAATTTCTGAATAACCTGAAATTACGCGCCGGCTACGGCACCTCCGGTAATAACAATATTGATAACAATATGTATGCAACAGATTATCAGTCCGGAAAATACGGTTACAACGGCAGTGAATTTATTACATACGTACCCGGAACTACCTTAGGCAATAAGGACCTGAAATGGGAAAAAACGACGACCACCAACATCGCTTTAGATATATCCGTGTTCAAAAGCCGCCTGAACCTTTCTGTCGACTGGTATAATAACGAATCATCCAACCTGTTGATCAGAAACAATATTCCGACTTCTACCGGATATTCAAACCAATTCCAGAACATCGGTTCCATACGCAACCGCGGGGTGGAAATCGTCTTGAATTCGGTCAATATCCGTAACAAAGACTT
>DOZP01000196.1:0-6387 GCA_003517945.1 Porphyromonadaceae bacterium
GAAATTGACTATATCGAAGAAGGAGATGGGCAGATCCATGCCTTTGAGTTCAAATGGAATCCTGAAGCTAAGTATAAAACCCCCAAGCAGTTTTTGGAAAATTATTCCGGTAGTACTTTTTCGGTTATCACTCCTGTTAATATGGAAGAGTTTTTATTGTGAAAGGGATTGTAGAATAGAAACTAAAGGAGTGCCGGTTAGCGTATTGTATTTCCCGGGATTGTAACGCTGTTCTCCCGTTGGTTCCTGAATATGATGATCTCCTGGGGTGTTTTTAAATTACTTTTCCCGATAGCTTCGAATAGTTCGGAAAGGTTGTTGACGGGTTTATTCCCAAATTTCAGGATGACATCATTGGCCTGCAGGATATCGCGCAAGGGATTGTCGAACGCGATTGACGTAACTACATACACCCCGCGCTCCGCATCCATGCCTGTGGCCGAACGTTCGCCCAATGTCTCCAGGTTTTTGATGTGCCAGCCGTTCCACGAAATGACACCGGTTCCGGCGTTATCTTTTGTGATGACGGGCAGCGACATTTTAGGAGTTCGCGCCAACTGTCTCAACCGGGGAGAAAGAACCCCGAAACGGTGCATGTCGAAATTCTGGAAACCTATGCGGAAAACTTCTGTGGATTGATTGTCAATGCTATAATCGCCTGCTTCCGGATTCCGGAAGTTTACCGGGCAGACGATTGAATGCTCGTCGGTATTATTCTCCCGGGCGGCTTTGTAGGAAAGGCTGTCCGTAAATATATTATAATCGGTTTCGGCGCCCCATTCCTGTACCCGGATCGGCTGATAAGGACTCATGACAATATTCCTTGTAAAGACATCACCGCTGTTCTCAAACCAGACGTGCGGATGGAATGTGTTGTTAACCAATATATTGTTTTCTACCACCCGGTAGAAACCCTCCCTGAGCTTTATTCCCCCGTTCAGGCACAGGTTATTATATATGCGGTAATTCGAGGCTCCATCGTCCAGGTCGATATCCCATCCCCGGTCGCAGCGGAATCGGTTGTTCCGGATCGTAACCGTTGAAATGGCATCGGCCGGAATCAAAGACGGCTCATTGGCAACGATATCACACATGATCTTGTAATCCGGGTGCCAGAAACGATCGCGTCCCCACGAGTTAAACGACCCGTGATCGCCCGTTTCCTTTACCGTATCGAATATGTCATTGTACTCTATAACGTGACCGCCCCATGTTCCTTCACTGATGTTTATTCCCGCCCGGGGCGTATCGTAAACGCTGTTATGGCTTATGGTGATGAACCGGCACATTGATAGTTCGATCCCGGTAATTTGTTTTTCAAATAGTCCGATCTTATAGATTAAGTTGTCATGTACCAGGCAGTTCGCCGGATAGTTATTTGTTTTAGGTCCTGCCGTACGATCCATTTCTTCCAGTGAAACAAACTCGCCATATTCAAAGGCGGGAGAACGGACAGCTTCCGGATCGCCGACAAAGCAGATTGCACTGGCTCCGATTTGAGTGATATGGGAGCCGGAAATGATTGAATTCCGGTTGTAATTTGAAAAAAAGATCGCATTTCCTCCCAAGTGATGCAGAAAACAGTTGGTAAGCCCGCAATTTTCCGTCCCTTCAAAAATGACAGCTCCTCCTCTGTAAATCGTCCAATCGGAACGCAGCAGCGGTTCGTAGGTTTCCATGAAAGTACGGGTTGTTTGTGTAAATGTGATATCTTTGAAAAAAATATTTTTAACAGGATTATTTTCCGTACCCCTGAATTCTATCAGGTGTTTTAGTTGCGGAACTTCAAACCGGGCGTTGTGAACGTCTTCACCCGGCACCGGATAATAATAAAGAGTAGAGCCGGATTGATCATAATACCACTCGCCCGGGGCGTCCAGTTCTTCAAAAATATTCTCAACCATCCGGTTCTGAACGCTTAATCCCGATTGACGGTTGTTCTGGTGCCCGCCTTCCAACTGTAAATTTCCTTTTTTATCTTTTCCGGTAATGCGGTAGTGAAAATCACCCCAGTCGTGCGCATGCATGGCGTGCAGATATCCTCCAACCGGATTTTTCCATCTTTTTACCCTGTCCGGCGAAGTCGCATCGGCCGAAGTACCGTTAAACCGCACGGCTGCCGGGTCATAATCCGGATATCGCGCCAAATGACGTATCTCTCCGTTCACAAGCAACATATCAAAATCTACCGGTGGAGTGATTTTCGTTTTCATAATCTCTTTTGTATGGGATTCCCAGGTAGGATTCAAAAGTATGCCTCCGGCAATTATAGCTTTTTCACCCGGGTAAGAACGGATTGTTAAAGACTTGTCATTCATGCCGTCTTCGGGGGTAAAAATTAATGGATCGGCTAATCGGTATACCCCTTCGAGCAGATAAATAACGACCTCTTCATTAGTCTTGCGCGCTTCCTCTTTGGCCCTCTCAACCGTTTGAAAAGGGAATTGTTGTGAACCGTTATTTCTATCTTGTCCGCCAGGCGACACAAAATAGGTTTTTTGCGCAAGAACCGGGGAAGCAAGGCCTAATAGAAAGAAAAGTAGCAAATCTCCTGCTGTAAGCTTTTTAACCATCTTCATTTTTATCTTATTTAAGAGTGATAACATCTTTATTAATTGACAAAGCACCTGTGCAAGCGTCTTACTGTTGGGTATTAATGAGAATTTCAGCAGGTTTCAATCCCTCCGAAACGGCTTTTAACCTGATTGCACCGGCTGTTTTATCCGATTGTACCAAAACCTGGCAATAGCCGTTGAAAGCTTTTCGTTTGTTTTCTTTTTCCGGTTCGTGGCTACTGGGATTGCCATTCCCTGTCCCTATTATTTTCCCCGGCCCTTCAATCAAAAACTCCACCGGATTATCGGCCGTCGGCACCACTCTTCCCTTAGCGTCTTTTATTGCTATATTGATGATAGCCACATCGCATCCGTCGGCATTCAATTGCCGGGTATCGCTAACCATTGTTACTGAAAAAGGAGCGCCCGTAGTATCATTTGTTTTGCCGGCAATTTTTTTTCCGTTTTTATATCCGACGGCTTTCATTTTACCGGGTTTATAAACGGCCTGCCATTCACTCGGTTTATAATCGGCGACTTTATTTCTGTCGGTGTAAGCGATAAGAGTTGCTTCGCTTTCGACAATTTTAACATCAGCGTCGGTTAATCCTCCATGCCGACCCGCCTGTACAGCCCGCTTTATAGCTATGTCACCTTTGTGGAATTGCCATCCTTCATCGAATTTAATCCGTTCTCTTACCGTCGGATTTGTTGCTTCGACGGATAAAGTAAAAAACAGACCGCTTAGCAGCAGACCTGATAATAACCTAATATATTTATTCGTATATCGTTTCGTCATATTCCTTTTGTTTATTCTTTTCAGGATAATCGTTTACATATAAACGATACCTTATTCAGGACAACCATGATCTTCGCAGATTGGTTGTCCTGAATAAAAGCTTATATAATTACTGCCAACCGGTATTTTGCGGCAATAACGCCGGGTTTCTGTTCAACTCTCCCGTTGGCAGCGGATAAAGATATAATTTATTATTCCATTTCCGGCTCTTTCCTTCTTCATAAATTGCATTTTCATTGGTATAGTTCGGATATACGATAGCGTAATGACCCCCGTCTTTTTTCTTTCATCTGCCCGTTTTGAACCGGTTCCAGGCTATACTTACCGTCAATGTCCGTAATTGTGCCTACGGTAGTCCCCTGAATTGAAACATTCGCCCCGATAATAGGCTCGCCTGCGGAATCGGTTATCGTTCCGGTTACCTTTCCTCTGTTTTGCTGATGTATGACTGTCGGCGATGTTCCTTTTTCTTCCGGATAATAATTGTTATCAGCCAACAATGACGTCGTAAAACCAAATAAAAGCATCGGGAACCACATTTTTTTTGCAACTGTTCCCACTGTTTTTCTCACAGAATTTAATAAGACATAAAAGTCTCTGTATGAATCGTTTTTCATAAATTTGTTACGTGTTTTTAAGTACTAAATTTGTAAAATATCATCTCTCGTATTGGCTTATAATTAAGCCGGCGAATGGTAAGGTATCCCCCTGCACCTTTAAAAAAATAACTTATTTCATAGGCATTTAATTTTAAATTAACCATTATTATATTGCTGCTTCCTTAATGGAATTCAGGATATTATTCCGTAATCAGGTCAAACTCCGCATATCCGGCGGCATCGTTATTATGCGTATTCTTTAATGCCTTTAATTTAATATAACGCGCTTTCACCGGTTTGAACGATTTGATCTGCCATAACGGATTATTCCGGATATTGGAAAATTCACCTTTATCGGCCAATGTCCATTGTTGATTATCCATAGAGGTATAGAACTCATAATTTGTGATCATACCGTCTTTTTTCCAGCCCTGGCCCGGCAAATACCTGAAACCCGACAGTTCTTCTTCATTCCCCAGGTCGATAATCAGGTCTATCGGCATTTTTACATCTTTTTCATTAAACCAGGCGGTATGAATATTTCCATCCATGATGTCATTTACTTTTTCATCCGCAATATTCAATACTTTCCAGTTCTTACGGGAAATATCAAATTGTTCACCTGCAACAGGACTGCTCTTCTTTGTCGCGGGATCATAGGCTATTGCTTTTATATTTACTTTTCGGCCGTCTGTCTTTACCGGTTGGGCGTATTTCTTCGAATCCGGCCCGGGAACGCTTCCGTCTAAGGTATAATAGATTTCAGATTCATTATCGGCAGCGACTATTCGGATATCGCCGGATTGATTACGGAAAATTTCAGGAGGGGTCAACACCTGGGGCGCGTTATAAACACCTATATCAGAGATCAGGGGACAAGCTTTTGCGTCGGTGATATGAAAGCGTATTTTAGTCGCTTCCGTTGTCGGGAAACATAGTATACGCTTATAGCCGATTGTTGTTTCTTTGGCCAGTTCCCGCCACTCGTTGTTTACAAAAGCTTCGACCGTAAATGCCTTTACACGCTGTCCCAGACGGATATACTCTCTGATTAAAAAACGGTTGAAGACCGTGGGTTTTCCGAAATCGACCGTTACGGTAGCATTTGTCACTCCGTCATCGGTTGCCCAGTAAGTATCTTCATCATCATCCGTCATTTTATCCGCCCCGAATCTTTTGCTGTTGCCCCGAACATTCGATGCCTCTGCCTGCGTCTTCCGGGCAAGGTTTTCTGCAAATATTTCTTTCACGGCTGCTGCAAGTTCCAGTACTGCTTTTTCATCATTTTCATGAATCAGGCCCCTGCAATCAATGGGGAAATTAAGAAGCAGCGGCGCGTTTCGCCCGAAGGAATTGTAGTAAATGGTGAGTAGTTCCGGTAATGTTTTTACGCGCCCGTCTTCGTATTCATGATAAAACCATCCCGGACGTATAGAAACGTTCACTTCACCGGGCACCCACGAATCACCGTCTTCTTTGCCGTAACGCAGCCACTCATTTTTGACGTCTCCTTTCGCGTCGAGCAGGCTCCAGTTCGTTTCGCCGATAGAGCCGGATTCGTTTCCGCACCAGCGCAGATCGCCTCTGTTTCCTCCATCGTTCCATATCACGGCTTTGGGCTGCAACTCGCGGATCAACCGGAATGTATTTTCCCAGTCATAATACGTTTTGGCATCGATTTTACGATTCTCCCATGCACCGCCATAATATCCTGATCCGCCGTTCGCGCCGTCGAACCAGACTTCAAAGATGTCTCCGTAGTTTGTGAGCAACTCCTTCAATTGATTTCTGAAATAAGTAATATATTCCGGTTTGCCGTAGTCCGCATAATTTCTGTCCCACGGCGACAGGTAAATGCCCAGTTTTAATCCGTATTCTTTGCAGGCATCGGCTAACTCACGCACCAGATCGCCTTTTCCGTCACGCCAGGGAGAGTTTTTAACCGAATAATCGGTATATTCCGAAGGCCACAGGCAAAATCCGTCATGATGTTTCGCCGTCAGTATAATCCCTTTCATTCCGGCTTCTTTGCATACGCGCGCCCATTGCCTGCAATCCAGCGCCGTCGGGTTAAAAAGCCGGGGATCATTCCCTCCGTCACCCCATTCCTGATTAGTGTACGTATTAATTGAGAAATGAATAAAGGCATAATACTCCATTTTCTGCCAGTTTATCTGGTTCTCACTTGGTACAGGACCATAGGCCTGCGGGTCTTCTACCTGGTTACAACCGGTAAAAACGAAACTCAAATTGAGCAACAACACGATTAGGGTGTTAAATTTCCAGTTCATTACACGAGTTTTTAAAAGTTATTTTAATTCAATAAATTCCGGTTCCTGCGGGTCAATCGTAAAAGCATCATTATATTTTCTGTTAGTGCGATTATCAACAGCAGCGTTTGCTTTCTTTTTATTACGTACATGGTATTATTTTT
>DOZP01000196.1:6461-11251 GCA_003517945.1 Porphyromonadaceae bacterium
ACTGTTTGTTAATGAAAAAATGTAATGCACTGTACGTCAATTGATATTATGGCTGTGTCTGTCGAAAGGACAGACCGGTATTTAATCCCGTAAAAATTGATTTTTCGGTTTTTTTTTACGAACATTGCATGGGCTAATCATTTACTACTTCATGAGGCATCTGTTCATTGTTTTGTTTTGCATCGGTTATTGTATCCGGCTTTTCGGTATGGACGAAATCCATTTCAAGCATCTTGGTATCAGGGAGGGGCTTTCTGATAATCAAATTAACGATATTACAAAAGATTCACAGGGATTTATGTGGTTCTCAACATCTTATGGCCTCAACCGGTATGACGGTTATTCCGTCAAAACATTTGTAAAAAGCAGCAAAGACCCGTTTTCTCTACCGGATAATTCTATAAATAATGTCCAGGAAGATCAGAACGGAGATCTTTGGATACATACCGATCAGGCCGGATATGTATTTTATAATTCAGGTAAAGAAAATTTTCAGCTTGCTACAGTCATTCTGAAAGACCGGTACGGCATAGCTGAAAAGCCGGACAAAATCTATGTTGATCGGGACAGGAACCTCTGGTGTTACAGCAATTTAACCGGTGTTCATTTCTTTGACCGGGAAAAAGGTGAACTCACTTTTTTTTCCGCAAGCGAGGAATTCAAAAAGCAAAACATCCATATTGCTCATATAACGGAAGACAACACAGGGATCATCTTTCTTTATGAAAACGGGTATTTCGAGAAAAAAGATCCGAATACCGGTCAAATCATTTTTGGTAATGATTTCCTGACACGTCAATCGCAAAATTGGCAACAAACAGCTTATTCGATGTTTGTTGATTCGGACGGTGATTATTGGTTTTTTTCACATAATGGATTATGGATTTATTTCCCGAAAGAAGATAAATGGGACTGTTTAAGTACGCGGAAAGAATCTTCTTATGTTTTATCAAGTCATTTTATTAATGATGTAAAACAGGATACCAAAGGACAAATATGGATAGCGACCGATCATGGCGGTATCAATCTTGTTGATAAAAAGCTCCATACGGTCAGGTATCTCCAGCACGACCTGCTGGACGAAAGAAGCATTGTACAGAACAGCCTTTACAGCTTATATTGCGACGACAATGAAACCATCTGGGTCGGTTCATATAAAAGAGGCGTATCCTTTTATAACGGAAGTATTTTCAAATTCAGGACCGATCATCTATCCGAATTTAACAAGGTGCTGAATTTTGCAGCAGATGTGAATGCCATTACTGAGGATAAAAACGGCAACTTATGGGTGGGTACGAACAGTAGCGGGCTTGTATATATAAACCGGGAAACCGGTGAACGGAAGATATATCAACACAGCTCGGGACGTAATTCGCTGTCCGGCAATATTATCGTCAGTTTATTGGCTTCGCGGGACGGTAAAATATGGGCCGGTACATATTTGAATGGCTTGAATGTTTTTGACGGCAACAGGTTTTTGAATTATAATCACGATCCCTTCAACAAAAATTCGCCGGCAAGCACTAATATATGGGCGTTGGCAGAGGACAGTAACGGTTATATATGGATAGGCACTTTAGGCAGCGGACTACAAGGTTTTGATCCGGCGACAGGTATTTTTACCGGATATGCCGGAACAAACAGCGGATTTGATAATGAAAGTATTCTGTCGATCTGTGTATCGCAGGATAAAGATCATCTATATATGGCGTCTTCTTTCGGCATCACTATTTTTTCCCTGTCTACCGGCGCATTTGAAAAATGTACCGGTAACAAAAAGGATACGCAACGATTTTCGCACCATAATATGAATCATATATATGAAGACAGCCGCGGCCTTCTCTGGCTGGCTACGCAGGAAGGTCTGAATATTTATGACCGTAAAAAAGACGAGATTATCATTCCTACAGACGATTTATTGCCCAGAAGGGAGAATATAAAGGCTATTATTGAAGACGATAATAAGAACATGTGGATCACAACCGCCAGTAAAATCGTGCATATTATCGTTCACGTTGATCCTACGACGAGCACCTATGCGTATACCTATCTTCATTACAGCGAACAGGATGGAATGCGGCAACAGCAATTTAATCATCGGGCCATCGCGAAAACGTCTCGCGGAGAAATTATTGCCGGAGGCACTCAGGGTTTGACCCTGTTTAAGCCGGAACACATGAAATACAACTATTATACTCCAAAAGTTGAATTTACAGGGCTTCAGCTATTCAACAACGAAGTATTCATTGATTCGGCATACAATGGAAATCTGATTTTGTCGAAAGCCCTCAATAAAATGTCCGCGATAAAACTGAATCATGACCAGAATGTATTTTCAATTTCTTTCTCCGCCATGAATTATATTTTGCCGGAAAAAACAAAATACAGGTATATGCTGAAAGGTTTTAATTCGGACTGGCTTATTTCCGATGGTAATAAAGTGACTTATACCAATCTGACCCCGGGAAAATATACCTTCAGGGTAAAAGCGGAGAACAGCGACGGCTTCAGTGATAATACCGTTTCCGAACTGGAAATTGTAATTACGCCCCCATTCTGGGCTACGCCTGTTGCATATGTTATCTATGCGCTGTTGATACTCGGCGTATTGTTTTTGGGGCATAAACTGGTATTACGTAATGAACGCCAGAAATACAAACTCAAGCAGATTGAGCAGGAAGCGATGCAGAAGCATGAAATGGATGATATGAAGCTTCGTTTCTTTACGAATATCAGCCATGAACTGCGAACGCCTCTTACCTTAATATTGTCTCCACTGGATAATCTGATGAAGAGTATTGATAACAAAGAACATACCAAAAAACTGGATATGATTCACCGGAACGCAGTCCGATTGCTGACCTTGGTCAACCAACTGCTTGATTTCCGGAAAAACGATATGAAAGGGCACCGGTTACATATGTCTCAGGGCGATATTGTCGACTTTATCCGGACGACTTGTAGTTCTTTCACCGAATATTCCGAAAAAAAACATGTGCATCTCACGTTTTTTTCTTCCGAAAGAAACCTGTTTATGCTGTTTGATGAAGATAAAGTAGAGAAAATCATTACAAATTTACTATCCAATGCCTTCAATTTTACTCCGGAAAACGGGCGCGTAGATGTTTCCCTTACTTTGTTACCGGCTAAAGAGGGGACTGTGGATCTGCTTGAGGTTAAAATCGCTGATACGGGTATTGGCATTGATGACAGTGATAAAGAGTTTATTTTTGAACGGTTTTATCAGATTCAAAGTAAAGAGAATAATAAAAACAGCGGAAGCGGTATCGGGCTGCATCTGGTAAAAGAATTTGTCATATTGCACGGCGGAACAATCCGTGTGCTCGACAATATTGAAAAAGGAAGTGTTTTTATCTTTCATCTTCCTGTAGCAAGCGTTCAGAACACACGCACGACAGATAAGAAAGAAGAAAATACGAGTTTTGTGAACAGTCCGGAACACATTCGGGAAGATGATGAAGAAAATAGTAATGATATGAGAACCCCGGTCATCCTGATTGTTGATGACAATGAAGACTTCCGCCAATTCATGAAAGACAGTCTGACGGACAATTATTATGTCGAGACGGCATCCGACGGCGCTAAAGCGTGGGATATCATACCAGAGCTCCAGCCCGACATCATTATCAGTGATGTGATGATGCCGGAGACAGACGGTAATGAGCTTTGCAGACTGGTAAAAACAGATATCAGGACTTCCCATATCCCGTTTATCCTGCTTACGGTTCGCTCTGCAAAAGAACATAAGCTGGAAGGATTGGAAAGTGGTGCAGATGATTATATTACGAAGCCGTTTGATTTTGAAATTCTTACCTTGCGAATTAAAAAGCTGCTGGAATCACAGCAAACAAGGCAGGAACGTTTTAACAAGCAGATCGAAATAAAGCCCAGTCAGATAACGATCACATCCTTAGATGAAAAACTGATTCAAAAAGCAGTATTGTATGTTGAAAAAAATCTGAGCAGGAGCGAACTGACCGTAGAAGAGCTAAGCAAAGAATTAGGCATGAGCAGGGTGCACCTGTATAAAAAACTATTATCCATAACCGGGAAAAAGCCGATTGAGTTCATTCGTATTATCCGCCTGAAACGGGCTGCGCAATACTTACGGCAAAGTCAGAAGAATGTTTCCGAGGTTGCCTACCTGGTAGGTTTCAACAATCTCAAATTTTTCAGGAAATATTTTCTGGAAGAGTTCGGCGTGCTCCCTTCCGAATATCAGGAAAAGAAGGGTGGGGTAGATTGACGGAGGGAAAAGTCTGTTATTTTTCTTAGCTGCGTTGCATTTTTATTTGAGTATTATTTTTTCTCGCGTGATTACTTGCTGATTTTGCATAATTGTCAAAATATTAAGTCCCTTTCTACATCTTGATAAGTCAATCTGTTGTTCTAATTTTCCACGTTGTTCTACCTGACCGGTCAAATTATAAATCACATAATTGAAATTACTATAATCTTCTATTCCTCTAATTTTTATTATTCCTTCGGTGGGGTTTGGTGATATTTGAATGTGCAAATTATTAATTTGCTTAATGGTATTGCTTTCGTATTCTCCGTATGGTACATATCCGCTTTCGTTTATAATATCTTTACCTGATTTTGTTTGTAACCATTCATAAAGTTTGTAAGCCATGGAGTTTGGGTCTAAATCACTGCGAATGGAAACATAAACATTAGCAACAAACGGGTAAGTTTTGTTTTTTATCGAATTCCGATCAGGCATAATTCCATTGATGGCGAGTGTGTTAACATCATTTGCGCCAATCACC
>DOZP01000145.1:0-1036 GCA_003517945.1 Porphyromonadaceae bacterium
AGGTATGATTCCGAGAAATTTCATGTGATTCGTAATTAGTGATTCGTTGTTTGTTAAAAAAAATACAGTTGTCAACTGTCTCAATTAATTTTTCCGTTTGTAAAGTTAGTGTTTTTATTTTGTACTTTTCCCGGCTTTCGCTATATTTGTTATTCTAATTCTTATGGATATGAAGAAGGATCATCCTATAGAAGCCTTGATAGCGCAGGGAGAGCACCAGCAGCTTGATTTTAAGTTTGAGGTGAGCGATAGTAAAAAAATAGCACGGACATTGAGTGCGTTTGCGAATACGGATGGCGGGCGCTTACTTATCGGAGTAAAGGATAATGGGAATATAGCAGGTGTAAGAAGTGAAGAAGAATATTATATGATAGAAGCGGCTTCAACCATGTATACCAGGCCGAGTGTTCCTTTTACGGCTACCCGGTGGAATCTCAAAGGGAAAACGGTGCTTGAAGTGTATATTGCTCCCGGAAATAAGAAGCCTTATACGGCTCCCGATAAGGATGATAAGTACAAAGCCTATATCCGTGTAGCCGATGAGAATAAACTGGCCAATGAGGTATTGCTTTTTTCCTGGAAGAAAATGGAACGGGTGGATGGGTTGCTATTTCCGCTTACACGTCCGGTAAAAAAAATACTCGTCTACCTGGAAAGTCATCCTTATATCAATATCAAACAGTTTTGCCGTATTGCTCACATAAATTACTATACCGCGCGCAATATCCTGAGTGATCTGATTGCAGTTAATACGCTTACATATCGTGTCGTGGATAAACAGATTGTCTATTCCATGGTTGCGGTGAAATCTTCCATTCCGGCTTATGCTGAAAAATAACAACTGATTTTATTTCCGGATTAAAAGTGAAATTTATGTTATCATTTCGAAACGTGTGTATGGAACAAGCGCTTTCGGTATGCGTATGCCTTCCGGCGTCTGGTTGTTTTCAAGTATAGCGGCTACTATGCGCGGCAGGGCGAGTGCGCTTCCGTTGAGCGTGTGGCATAGTTGTGTCTTCTTATTGTCGTCGCGGTA
>DOZP01000145.1:1101-3191 GCA_003517945.1 Porphyromonadaceae bacterium
GAGGTAAAACTCATATCACCTCCGCAAAGACGAAGAATTCGCCAGGGTAATTCAAGTTTCTCCACAAGTGATTCTACGTAGTCAACCATTTCCTGTAATGACTGATATGAATGCTCCGGTGTGTCAATACGTACAATTTCCACTTTGTCAAACTGATGTAAACGGTTCAGACCGCGCACATCTTTTCCGTACGATCCGGCCTCACGACGAAAACAAGCCGAATAAGCCGTGTTTTTTACCGGTAACGATTCTTTGTCCAGTATGACGTCGCGGTATATGTTGGTGACCGGAACTTCGGCTGTCGGTATCAGGTATAAATCGTCGACTTCGCAGTGGTACATCTGCCCTTCTTTGTCGGGCAACTGTCCTGTTCCGTAGCCGGAATCAGCGTTTATTACATACGGCGGTTGTATTTCCGTATAACCCGCTTCACTGGCATTGTCAAGAAAAAAATCAATCAGCGCCCGTTGCAGGCGTGCACCCTGTCCGATATAAACCGGAAAGCCGGCTCCTGTTATCTTCACTCCAAGTTCGAAGTCGATCAGATTGTATTTTTTTGCGAGATCCCAGTGTGGGAGAGCATCTCCGGAAAGAGTAGGGATGACGCCACCCATTTTTTCACACATATTATTTTCGGCGTTTTTGCCTTCAGGTACGGAGTCATGCGGCAGGTTGGGTATTAAAACAAGGATATCACGCATGTTCTTTTCTGCATCCTCTTTTGTAGCGTCAAGTATTTTACTTGTCTCTTTCAGTTCGGATACTTTTGCCTTGGCAGCTTCGGCTTCTTCTTTTTTGCCTTCTTTCATCAACCCGCCGATCTTTTTTGAGATGCTGTTTATTTCAGCCAGGTTCGCATCTAACGTCGATTGCGTATTACGCCGGATCGTATCTAATTCTATGACTTTATCTATGTATGCTGTTGCATCGAAATGTTTTACTGCCAGACGCCGAATCACTTCGTCCCGATTTTCCGTAATCGTCTTAATAGTGAGCATTGTTTTTAAATTTTAGTATTTTCAGAGGGCAAAGATAATTATTTTTTTTGTCTTTTTACGCGTCCCCCGGTAATCCATGTGCGCACATAATAAGCTTCGGAAAGGTTGTTAACGACTACGCCCCGGGAAGAGCTGGCATGAATAAATCTGCCGTTTTTCAGGTATATGCCCACGTGTGTGGGTATATTACGGTTTCCGGAACCGGTCGTTTTAAAGAAGACAAGGTCTCCTTCCCGTAGATTGTTTTTCCGGATAGGCGCGCAGTTTTTGCGTAATATATTAGCAGAGTTGCGTTCAAGGCCGGTTCTGTATACCTGTTTATAGATGGCAGATACGAATCCGGAACAGTCAACTCCTTTTTTTGTGTTACCTCCGTAGCGGTATTTAACGCCGATCCAGCTACTGCAGGTATTGTAGAGTGTGATATTATCCGCTTGCGTCAGGCGTACGCCAAACTGTTTCGACAACTTCGATAGCGTCTGATTACTATATTTAGGCCGGGCTTTTTTCGCCACTCGTTCCGATCTGGCCGGCGGTTTCGATTTGGCCGGTTGTCTTCGCGTAGAGCAGGAAACGATACTCAACGCCGTAATAAAAATGAATAATATGCTTATTATTTTTTTCATCAGGACAAATGTAGTTTTAATTTTTTATATGGACAAAAAAACGGGTAGATTCTTTATAATCATTATTATATACCGGATATATCATCTATTGCTACATAATTATATAAAATTCGTCATTTTTTGTTTTGTGATTTCAGAAGTAAAATGTAGATTTGAACCTTTATTAACTCTTAAAAATAGTAATTATGGCAGAATATGGATATAAAGCATTTTTGGAAGTAACGGGTTTGGATAAACAAGACAGTATAATTCTTATATAAATAAAAGCTTTGGAGACACTTCTGTGGATATCGTTACCCGTGCGTTAGGTGCAGGGGCAACTAAATACTTTGGTCGCCAGATGAAAGATTATTTGAAATATGATGGAAGTTCAATTTTGTATAAGAGTTTAGTACAAGGAATAGGAACGTATTTTTATACTCATTATCAGATAATAACTACATCTCTTACCGAAACAGTTAAAAAG
>DOZP01000145.1:3220-3696 GCA_003517945.1 Porphyromonadaceae bacterium
GAAAGGTTCTTTAATTCTTCTGGCAATGATATTATTTTTTGTTTTTTTATGGTTGTATGGTGATTACGAAACAGAATATATCGAAGAACATGGTGTCTGGACTATATTAACTATTAAAGATTCATATGGACGTCAAGTTTATTATACATTTCGGTTAAATAATCAGCTATATAGGGATAAAACAGTTATGACCGTCAAAGAAATTGAAGAAATCGAAGAAGCTGGAAATCGTCTATTTATGGCGGTTATTCCCAATGAAATAAACAGACATAGAATCTATGATGCCGTTCCGAAATGGTTCAAATTGGATGCGCCTCCGGAAGGATGGAAAAGGCGGCCTACAACAAGAGAACTTGAGGATATGTTGTGGAAAAACGACAAGAAAAGGACTTCGGAAAATGATGTGTCAGATGATGGGGTAAGCCAAAATCAAACGCATGAAGCTGAAATCGCAATAAAAGAGGATGATGAGTATG
>DOZP01000249.1 GCA_003517945.1 Porphyromonadaceae bacterium
GCTTTCAGATAGTCCGTAACAGCATCCGCGCTCTTAACGCCGTTCAGTGTCTGGGCAGCCGTACTGTAATCCTTTGTCAGGATCTGCGCAAGAGCGGCATTATTACTCTTCGTTCCGGCAAATGAACTGACGGCTTTTGCATAATCACCCTGTTCTAAGTAAAGCAAACCAAGCGCTTCACCCAATTCAGGTACATCAGATGCGTTACCGAACAATTGCTGGGCTTTGCTCTTATCGCCTTTCAGTAAAGCAAGAAGACCTAAGTTTATATTAGCTTCGCTGTTGTTCTTGACAGCATTTGCTTTGTTAAACATTTCTTCTGCCTTGTCATAATCACCTGCACGGAAACGTTGCATACCGATATTATTCCATGTACGATAGTCGCTTGGATAAATATTACTTGCTTTTGTATAAATCGTCTCTTTTTCAGCTTCGTTATCCGTCAGTGTAGCGGCATACAATAGCTCTTCAACAGTAAGGCTTCCGGCATCACTCTTAGCCAGTGATGTAATCTCTTCATCCGATTTTCCGATAATCTCAATGTTTGCAGTCAGACGTGAACGACGTAACTGCGGAAGTATTTCATCCGCCAATGATTTGAATACGGTAGAAATATTTTTGATTTCACGTTCTCTTTCTTCCGGATCTTTGTACATAGACAATACGCGAAGCACAAGATCTTTATCCTGAAGGTTTGATTTGGAAACAAGTTCGCTGAATCCTTCCCAGTCCTGAGCCGTATAACGGGCATCTACAGGAACATCTATCTTACGTTTTTTCAGTTCTTTGTTCAGATAATTCGCAGTATTACTTTCACGACGTTCCGCCAACGCATCATTCAATTTCAACCCTCCGTCCGGAGAAGCATAAGCCGAAATTTCAACGGAAACATTCTGGTTCGGAGCTTCATTGGCATTTTCAACAAGATTCTGCCAGTCTTTCACTTCACCCTTATTCAGTTCATTCGAACGTAATTCGGCCTGCTGTATCAGGAACATGATATTGGCATCATAGGCCTCTTTGATGATACGTTGAAACTTATCTGCGCCTACAGCAGGATTAGCTGTTGCGGCATCCGCCAAAGCGGAAGTAGCGACCACGCCTTCGCCAATTTTGAGATCCGGCAGTTTTACCGTTTTATTTTTTATCTTGGCTTCAAACGTAAGAAACAATTCGGATTTTTTCATAGCCGGCTTGTATTCGAATTTTGAACGCATTGTGGCATTTCCTCCGGAAGTATAAGGAACCACTTGGTTATTAGCTTTTACTTTCTCTCCCTGGAAAGTATAAGAAGTTCCCCACGTTTCGCCGGTAGCGTAACGAAGTACCGGAGTGACAGTCACTACGGCATTTTTGTTAAACCATTTAGCCGGAAATGTCGCATTGATAGTTACAGGTATTTCACCACCTATCGCTTCAAGAGGTTGCGGTTCAGCTTTGATATACTGCTCCGACAACGGAGTTAATTTTCCCGAACAAGCCGAGAATACGAAAATTGCTGCCAACACAAGGAATGGCATAAAGACTTTCTTGTTCATAACAGTTAACTTTAAAAAATTGTTTATATATTCATTCTATTTATTTGTTTTCAAGCTGAAGTATAACCGCATCATACGATTGCGTGCAAAATTAGAAAAAAACTTTTACAGGAGCGATAAAAAACGGAAAAAAACTCAAAAAAATTGTACTTTTGCGTACTTATTTAAAAAGAGATTATGAACTACTTGATAAAAGCCCCGGAAAGGCTACATGCCGAAATCTATTTGCCGGCATCTAAAAGCATCAGTAACAGGGTATTCATACTAAATGCTTTATGTAATCACTCCAATGAAATAATAAATATATCGGCATGCGACGACACGGATGTGATGGAAAAAGCGCTCCACGATGAAAGCAACGAAATAAACATCGGAGCAGCCGGAACAGCCATGCGTTTTCTGACCGCTTACCTGTCTACAAAAAAAGGGACCCGGATAATAACCGGAACGGAAAGGATGAAAAATCGCCCCATAAAACTGCTGGTAGAAGCGCTGAAATCATTAGGAGCGGAAATCGAATACATTGAAAAAGAAGGATTTCCGCCATTACGCATCAAAGGACAGACACTGACCGGAGGGGATATCTCCCTGAACGGAGGCGTGAGTTCGCAATATATTTCGGCTTTGCTGATGATTGCACCCCGGATGACAAACGGTATGCGCCTGCACCTGACCGGCGATATCATTTCCAAGCCATATATCAATCTGACGATACGGCTTATGCGCATGTTCGGAGTAATCGTCTTTGAAGAAGGACAAACCTTTACCGTTCCGCCTCAACAATATTCACCGGTAGCGAATTTTACAGTAGAAGCGGATTGGAGCGCCGCCTCTTACTGGTATGAAATGGTGGCATTATGCAGAGATGAAGAAGCGCATATTTCACTTTCCGGATTATCGGCGGACAGTTTGCAGGGAGACGCATCCATTGCAAAACTATTTGATAAACTGGGTGTAAAAACAACATTTACATTGTCGGGCGTTACGCTTACGAAAAAAGAGCGGAATACGGATCTTCCGCTTACATTCGATTTTGTTGCCATGCCCGACATGGCGCAAACAGTCGTCGTCACCTGTGCAATGCTTGGTATACCATTCAGATTCACCGGCTTACAAAGCCTCAAAATAAAAGAAACAGACAGACTGGAAGCACTCCGGACGGAATTAGGCAAATTGGGTTATCCGTTAACTATACATGACGGTAACTGCCTCGAATGGGATGGTAAGAGGAATAAGATCATACAACCACCGGTAATAGCTACCTACGAAGATCATCGTATGGCAATGGCTTTCGCTCCCATATCCGTCTGCAGGAAAGAAGGAATATCTATTGCCGACCCGCAGGTTGTGTCAAAAAGCTACCCATCCTATTGGGAAGACCTTACAAAAAGCGGATTTTCAATCGAAACCGGCCCGTCCGTTCCCCGATAAAAACAAAATTATGTGGTATCTGGTTTCAGGCATAATCATTTTAGGCATTATAACGGCGATTATCGGCTTCGTAGATAACCGCAAACGGCGTTCCGTAAGCAGCGAAACGGAGCAGGACGGAAACGATACGGCGCCGGTTGTCTCTGAAGAATGTTGCGGTCAGCATGAAGTATGCGAACGTGACAGCCTGCTGGCGGCAGCAAGTAAAAAAATCGAATATTATGACGATGAAGAGCTCGACGCATACTACGGAAAAGAATCGAACCGGTACAATGAAAAAGAAGTAGAAGAGTTTCGTGAAGTGCTCTATACAATGCGTGAAACAGAAGTAGCCGGTTGGATCCGCAGCCTTCAACTTCGCGGAATCAACCTGCCCGACCAGTTGAAAGACGAAGCCTTTTTAATCGTGGAAGAACGGCAAAAATAGCAGATTTTTATGTAAGTTTGCACAGTAAGTTTTTAAAACAGTTATTTGGATAGGGGAATAGAAATGAAAATAGAAAATAGAAAACGACAACAAGAAACTTTATTTGAAAACGAAGATGTTGTTGAAAATGAAGATAAAGGCCTTGGCATGAGGAAGCCTTTTAATCCTAACAAAATAAAAATCAGCGCACAAGTCACAACAGTATCTTTAATATTGGAGCGTATCCGCCATAATGAAATAAAATTGGATACAGAATTTCAACGAAAAGAAGGCTTGTGGAAAGATGAACAACAAAGCCGGTTGATTGAATCTATTTTAATTCGTTTTCCACTACCCGTATTTTATTTTGATGGAAGTGATCCGGATGAATGGTTAGTCATTGATGGATTACAGCGCCTTACCAGTTTAAAAAGATTTATGATTACAAAAGAATTAAACTTAACCGGCCTTGAATTCTTGAAAGAACTTGAAAGTAAAGGTTGGAACGACTTAGATAGGCCACTACAACGTCAAATAAATGAAACTACACTTCAATGTTATGTTATCGAAGAGGCTGAACCCGATGTAAAGTATAATATTTTCAAACGAATCAATACCGGAGGCCTAAATCTATCTGACCAAGAAATTAGGCATGCCATGCACCAAGATGTGGCTAATTATCTTAAACTATTAGCCCAAAGTGCTGAATTTATTGATGCTACACGAGGCAAGATAAGTACAGAAAGAATGCAGGACAGAGATTTTATCAATAGATTTTTAGCATTCTACCTTTTGAATTATGATACAGATTATGCTCATGATGATGATTTGGATTCATTTATGAATAGGGCCTTAGATAAGCTTGCAGAATTAAATGATAGGGATTTGGATGATATCGAAACAAGATTTAAAAAAGCCATGATCCTTTCCAAAGAAATATTTGGAGATCATGCATTTTCGAAAAATACAGAATACAAAAAGATAAATAAAGCTTTATTTGAGGTAATGAGTGTCTCTTTTGCAAAACTATCTGATGCGGATAGGCAAATCTTATTATCCGGAAAATCAAAATTTAAATCATTGTTTTATAAAGGAGTAAAAGACTCTTTCGCTAATTCGTTGACAAGCAATACTGGAGGTAAATCTAATGTAATGCTACGATATAGAGAATTCAAAAAAATAGTTGATCAGATTATAAATAAATAGGTTATGATAACTCAAATAGAAATTAAGAATTTTAAATCTATAAGAAAGGCTTATATTCGGACAAAAAAACTGAATCTTCTAATGGGATTAAACGGAATGGGCAAAAGCTCATTTATTCAAATGTTGCTATTATTAATGCAAAGTGATAAGCTGGAAGAAAGAGTTATTGATTTAAATGGGGGTTTGGCTCAAATAGGAAGAGGACAAGACGCTTTATATCAATTCGCAGAAGACGATTTTATTGAGTTTGGTATTGAATTTGAGGAAGATAAATTTAATTGGAAATTCAATTATCAAAAAGACAAAGATAAATTGGTTTCAGATATCGGTTTTTCAAAAAAACAAATGGACTATTTCAGAGAAAAGACCAAATTATTTCAGTACATAAGCGCCGAAAGAATTGGACCTCAAGACATTTATGAAGCATCAAGCATTACTGTGTCAGATAAAAAACAATTGGGTCAATTAGGAGAGTTTGCGGCCTATTATCTTAATGTCTTTGGTTCGGAATATGATGTAAATAAAAAATTACAGCATCCAAAAGCAAATTCCGGAAAATTAAATGCACAAGTAAATGCATGGTTAGGAGAAATATCACCGGGAATTTCCTTGAATACTAAATACATTCCAGAAGTAAACAAAGTGATTTTGGATTATCAATTTGACTTGGAAAAGACAACAACCAATCCGTTCAGGCCTAAAAACGTCGGTTTTGGTATTTCTTATGTATTACCTATTGTTTTGGCGCTGCTTACTGTAGAGGAAAACAAAATAATTGTAATTGAAAACCCCGAATCACATATACATCCCAAGGGACAAGCTAAATTAGGCGAATTAATATCATTGGCTGCTCAAAGTGGGGCTCAAATATTTATAGAAACGCATAGTGACCATATATTAAATGGAATAAGAGTGGCTGTGAAAAATTTCCATTCATCAAATGGTGTGTTGGGAATTTCAAAAGACAATGTCAATATCCTATTTTTTGACAAAATCACAACAGATAAAGAGCAATACAGCAAAATAACGCCAATCAGAGTTGACCATAAAGGAGAATTAGACGAATATCCAACGGACTTTTTGGATGAATGGAGCAACCAATTACTAAAATTATTATAAATCATGGAATTGGTTTGCAATGAATTATCACTTTTCCCATTGGTGAGTTCCAATCAAGAAGCAGAAGAGTTATTTAAAAATACATTAAAAACGTTCGAGGTATTTAAAGAGAAGTTTGGATTTAATCATATTCGGTTTCCTATTGACTTTCAAAACCAACAGATAACTTCGTCGCACACATATGTCGAGTGGATTGAAACCATATCAAGTAAAATTTTAAGAGATACAATCATCAAGCTATTTAGATCACCATTCACTGATGATTTAAACCCTGATGAATTGGATGTTTTTTTCAAAAGCGAATACAAAATAGCTCATAAAGATGTTCCCGCAAAAAGTAATCCAATAGGTTTACCGGTTGCCCATATTCTAAATACGCCTACAATCAGTTTTAATACTCATCCTTTTTGGCAAAAAAGAAAAATCAATATTTCGAAAGTAAATACTTCCGAATCTGAAAATTTAGTCTTTGTAACTTATAATCTTTGCTTGGATTCAGACCATGAAAGCCAAGAATTTTCCGAATGGACAAATTTATCCATGGTTGAATCAATAAACTCTATTGAAATTTTAAAGAAATATTTAAACTTCAAAAAATATACAGTTCATTTTACAGAAGACTTTATACGGCAATTATTTGAGTGGAAAAAAGAAAATCCCAAAACTTACAAAAGTATTTTAATTCTAATGAAAGATGTCCAATTGCACCCTTTCACCGGAGGAATGGGCCAAACTGAAAATCTCAAAAACAGAGGGAAAGAAGCTTCCAAAAGAATAACCAATAGTTATTCAAAGGGAGACCGGCTTAGTTATTTTCTTGAAAACAACCGTATAACATTTGTGGCTTGTAAAGGGCACTATCAATTTCATAACACATGAAGCCTTATATAACCAAAGACGAAACTTATAAACAGATTAAAGCATGAAAGAAACAAAAAAGGTATTCAGGTCACGCATAAGCATATTGATAATTGGATTCATATTAGCAACATATATTTGGACATGTATACCGATATTTCAACACAAAGAGTATACAGGGTTATTTGTTCTTGGCCCTACTTTGGTATTTATCATAATTATTTTGGCCGGAGTGCATTATGAAATTTTAGGGGACAAATTATATATAAAAATATGGTTTATCCCAAACGGAAGCGCTAACATTAAGGATATTGTTTCGGTAAAGCGTTCATACAATCTGCTTTCATCGCCTGCCTCATCTCTTAAGAGGTTGCATATTGGCTTTGTAAATAAGAAGATTGGTTGGTTAATATCACCTGTCAGGGAACAGGAATTTTTTGCGGCGTTGCAGAGTGTCAATCCGAATATTAAAGTTGATATTCCGGAAAAAAAGGGGAAATGGCATATATGGGACTGGGATATTTAATCGTGAAATATCTTCAACGAAACCAAAAGACGCCCCGTTTACTTTGTCAGGGAATATGAAGGCATTTCGTCTTGAAAAAGGGATACGAATGCTACCATGATAGCGGATAAATCTTTATCTTTACTTTCCTTTTTGAAACATCGGAATATATGGACATTTTACAATATACTTTTTTTCAGAACGCAATCTGGGCAAGCCTGTTGATTGCCGTGGCATGCGGTATCGTAGGGACGTATATCGTTTCCCGTAGGATTGTATTTATCAGCGGGGGAATCACACACGCATCGTTCGGCGGGCTGGGAATCGGGTTCTACCTGGGGATTGATCCGGTAGTATCAGCGCTCGGTTTTTCCGTTTTATCGGCTTTCGGAGTGGAGTATTTAAGTCATTCGGGCGATTACAAACGGATTCGCGAAGATTCGGTCATCGCCGCCATCTGGTCGCTCGGCATGGCAATCGGGGTCATCTTTATATTTCTTACGCCCGGCTATGCTCCCAACCTTTCCGCCTATCTTTTCGGAAATATCCTGACCGTATCAAAAGCCGATATTCTCCGGATGCTTATATTGTCGACCGTCCTTACCGGCGTCTACCTGTTGGGGAAAAGGGTCATTATGTACACCGCTTTCGACCGCGACTTCGCATTTACCCAAAGACTACCCGTACGGTTTATAGAATATATGATGATGTTCTTCATCTCGGCCACCATCGTTCTATCCATCCGGCTGATCGGTATCATGCTGCTAATGAGTATGGTAACCATCCCGCAGATGACAGCGAATATGTTTACCTCAGACTATCACAAAATAACAATAATAAGCTGCATCTTAGGATTTTCAGGATGCATATCCGGCTTATTCCTCTCCTATTTTTTCAATATTCCGTCCGGAGCGTTTATCATTTTGATTTTAATTGTTATATTCCTGATTGCCAAAGTTGTACAATCTGTTTTTCTCAGGAAATAACCATCCGACATCTTGCTCCCCAACGCCAAGACCGTCAGCAGCGCGAGCAAAATGACATAGACGAGATGGTCGGTCTCCCATTAGGACACCGGCGGCTTAAATTCGTATTTCTGTTTCTTCATCATTATTTATCGGTTTTAAGGGAGCGGCTTCAGCTTACTTCGGCGCCAGGCGTCCATGGCTGAGAGCATTGTGCCGATTTCGGTGCATAAAGCGGCGTCGCAGGGCTTGCCAAGGAGGATGTCATACGCCTCGACTTCTCCCGAACAATAGGCGGTGAACAGATCTATGATATCCCAGTAAGAGGGATAACTGGACTGTTCCCGAAGGCGATTGACAATTCGGCGGGCCTCCTCGCGGAAAACCGTCCGGGGCGCCGGAAGGAGTTCCGTGTAGAAATCGTAGGAGCCGTCGGGCTTCCGGTAGGGCTTGTAGTGAGCGAACAGGGGACGGAGGCAGGATTGCGGATCAGTTACATTCGCAAAATAGAGGCAGTAAAAGGAGATCGTGTCTCCCCAAACCGGATGCGGAAAATTCGTCATCTGATCGCCGGAGAAAAGGATCTCGTCGCAAGTCAGATCGCGCACGGTCATATCCGAATCGTCAAACGTGCGGAAAAGGAAAAGCCCGGGCATTTCGGCGGAGAAGGCGTAGACTTCGTAGTACGATTCCGATTCGGCATATTTAGCGATCAGAGCGGCCGTCACAGGATCGACGGGCGTCAGACGCGAGCGGTGAATATAGCCGAAGTCCCCGTAAGCGCGGCCTCTGTACCGGCAGTAAATCCAGTCGTCCGCAACCTCATCGGCAGGGTCTAATTCTACGACGGAGAGCGACCGGACTGCCTCGCGTATCCACCCTGTATTGGACGGTTCGTCACGAACATTGACATATCCGTCGGGATCGGTTACGATGAAATAGGATGGAACGGGCTCCGTTTGTCCGAAAACGGAGTTGATCGTGCCCAACAGGGCGATACAGACGAGCAGGCTTTTTTTCATGTTAATAAAATTGGGGGTATCATTATTGCAGTATCGTTATTCTCAATTCGTTTCGGTTGCGGGAGCACCGGATTGCCGTCCTTGTTCGGCATATACTTTTCGAGTTTCGGCCTTGAATTTCCTGTGGCTGTCAATCAATATTCCCCACAACTGACTGTGGTTTAACTGTGTTGCACCTGCCGCAATATTGAAAGGCGACCCGCAATAATTGATATTGAAGCGCATCATTTTCCGGCGCACCGTGCTCGTTTCTCTCTTAATCCAATACTCCGGGTTATTCACATGGATGACGATTATTTTCTGCCCGCATATGGTGATCTCTGAAAATCCCTCGATATGTTTCCATTCGACCCTCTCGGATGGCCGGAGGCGCGGGTCGAGGCATAGTCCACGGTCGTCGATTGTCAAAAACAGTCTGTTCCTGATAATCTGGCGAATACCTACAAACAGACAGGATCCGAAAAACAGCACACC
>DOZP01000364.1:0-13624 GCA_003517945.1 Porphyromonadaceae bacterium
GCCATGCAAAACCACGATGATTTTCTGAAAACAGCGGAAGACGTCAACCGGTTTTTAGCCTTATGCAAATCCGATAATGTCGGATTAATGTTGGACATCGGCTGTTTCCGCACAGCAGATCCTTACATTGAAATAGAACAAGTCATCCGGCATGCGATTATCTGGCAGATTAAAGAAAATGTATTTGTGAATGGAGTGGAAACCAAAACCGATACTAAAAAATTAATGGAGCTGATTCAGCGAAGCAACTACCGCGGTTATCTGCCCATTGAAATCTTAGGCGCAGGCAATGAAAAAGAACGGCTCANNCACAGTAAATTGGCGCAAGACCGTGAGTGATATCTTATTTTCCCGCAGGTATTAAATAATGTTTTCTTTCTAAGTCAAAATCCAACATCAATTGATCCACAAGCAACTCTTCATCAATTGCATAGATACGAATTATATGCTCTCCCGATTCATCCAAATGAATGTTGCTTACAGTTAACGACTGATTGCGCAATACGTTTTCCGTCCACTTATCCGATAAGAATCTGGCGTGCGTCTCAACTATCACAGGTTTTTGTGTATCTATCACTATGGCATATCTTCTTTTTGTTTCGCCATGAACCGAATGCTGAGGGATAACGCCTACTTTGATTTTAGCATCACCTTTGCTTACGGTTGTTATCTTATATTCCAGATGTGGCTGTTCAGTCTTTATCTCTTCAGCTACCGGCAGTCGAACCGCTTTACTGCCGTGACCAAGACTTTCGATGGTTTCCAACCGGATGTCATTGACATAATCGCAGGCATTAAACGCAATCATGCGATCTCCTTCTACCTGTGTTCCGGCTGTTTGCGCTAAAGCAGGAACTTTAGGAATAGAGAATTTATTATTTCTGCATGATACCATGAGATCAGGCAATACAGGTTCTTGAAACACGGGTAAATCACGAGGTTTCATATCCATCATCAGTTCCCATTTACCATTACGAACATCTTTGTTGTACAGGTAGTTTAATGCTGCAATCTCATTGTACGCTCCGATTGCCAACTTTGCATAATAATCGGCAAGCTCTACATGCTGCTGCGTGGCATACATACGAGATTTTTGAGCATATAGAATCTTGCGGTTCATAGCTCCACTGGCCACTACCGGATAATGTATCAGTTGGAAATAAGCGGTCTTTAAAGGATTCGCTATTTCGTTTTTATATATTTCGCAGGAAAGAGTAGCTATTTCATTGTAAGCCCGGATACGTTGTTCCATCTCATCTCCGAAAGTTGTTGGGGAAAATTCCGTATCTTTTACCGGTTGAAGCCCCCCCGGACTGCCCAAGGTCCAATCTTCCACTTCATTCCATCCCATATGTTCCGGCTTACGTTGCCCGGCTAAATGATAG
Organism: Porphyromonadaceae bacterium; assembly: GCA_003517945.1. Classification (GTDB taxonomy): domain Bacteria; phylum Bacteroidota; class Bacteroidia; order Bacteroidales; family Tannerellaceae; genus Tannerella. Next base: position 1,386 of record DOZP01000364.1, read on the forward strand.
TATTGTTTCAGAATGGAATGAATATTATCCGAGGATTTACTACCAAATATTTTTTCAATCCATTTTTTTTGATAAGCGTAAATTGTATTTCCTGTGAATGATTCCATATCCCAAGCCATGTCAAGGAAGAACTCGGTGAGATACTCTCCGGGCTTTATATCTCCGACATTGAGTATCCACAAACGACGGGCATTATTATCCCAAGCCCGCTTCATCTCGGTATAAATCAGTCCCGGTTGAGTAGAAGCAAGCCATAAATAATCGTGGGGCTTACCCCAATAAGAAATATGATAATAGACCCCGCTTCCACCAGAACGTTTTTGTTCTTCGGGATCACTCAACCGCATAATATAACCATGGTTGTCATCACACCATACGAGTGTGATATCTTCGGGAAGTTCCAACCCGTTTTCGTAGGCTTTCAGTACTTCTTTGTATGGAACGAATTGCTGTGGGATTTCATAAATATCTTTATCCGGATTGGCGCGTTGCAATATATCGCGTTGTGCTGCTATCACATTACCTAACATATTGGTTTCGTCATCGATCGTTTTCACTCCCTGCATTCGCCCATCGTGTATACCACGCATGCCAATCGTATAGATGTTCTCCGATCCGACAAGTTCTTTCGCTCGTTCTTCCCAATAAGATAAAACTTGTTGCTTATTCGTCAGGAAATTGAACGGGCCACGCCGTTTATCGTTCCATTCTCCGGTATTAGTACGCATCATGGGTTCTGCGTGGGAATTACTTACAATGATACCGTATTTTTCGGCAGCTTCTTTGTTCCCTTCCACGAAGAAGAAAGGTATGGTGCACTCGTGCATAGCCGGCCAGATAGTATTAGCACGTAAGCGTAATAATAATTCGAATATCTTAGCGTAGGTTTTCGGACCAATCGCTCCACGCCTTGGCGTAGGTTCATACGTGCGCGTACTCCATGGCATTAATGCCCAGTCCTCATCATTTAAAAAAATACCACGATATTGCACGGAGGGAGCATACACTTTACGATCGGCAGTAACTAAAACTTCCGCGTTCTTATCAGGGGTTACGTCTGCCCACCACACCCAGGGAGTCACGCCCATTTGCTTGGAAATCTCAAGTATTCCGTAGGCCGTTCCCCGCGGATCACTACCCATAATGAATAGATAAGAGTTTTCTCCATTTTGAACAGCTTGCATTTTATAGGCTTCCCATTTACCGGAAAGATCTTTATATTCAATCTGATAATGTTCGGCCAGTTCTCGGAGTTCGGAGTCATCTTCCGGAATGCCGACAATGATCGTGTTTTGTTGTATTTCGGTAACTCTGGATATTGGAACTTTAGCCACTAATCTGGAATCATTTATCAGTATGTCCAATGCTGTGTTTACTACCTTTTCATTACCTCCATAAAAAATAGAAACACCACTATTGTTACTTATCACTCTAAATGAGGATGAGGTATTAGCATAGATTGCCTGTGATACAATTAATAATAGGATAAAGATGAAATACTTCTTCATGTGTTTTCTATTTGAGCTAAAAAGGCGCTTCTTCTATATCTGTAAATACAAGAAGAAGCGCCACTAAGTAACTTAAAAATCAATTATTTGACTTATATTTTATTGTATTGCCGATTGCTCGGAAGTAGTTGGCCAATAAGGATTCTGATACAATGGTGACAATTCGACAGAAGTATAATCCGACGACGTCAGTAAGAATTGTGTTATTGGCATGGGTTGCAGATAATGCGCCATATGCCAAGTATATCCATCGCGGTACAAATTACCCGACCCCATATTCTTTTGGTATGGACGGAGGTATTGGCTCAATTCGGGACTCGAAACTTTAGCCGACGAACTTCCATTGTAATCTGCTGCCGTAAAGTTAAACCAATCCTCCATTGGCGTACCCCACAGATGGAATCCTTCTATATGATAATTTTCTGCTTTCAACTGATCAAGCGAGCGCCAACGAATTAAATCCATCCAACGCAAACCTTCGGCCATTAATTCACAACGCCGTTCACGACGAATGTTGTAAAGTACGGGATCTGCAAGCAGTTGTCCGGCCGTATATGCGCCCCAATCCAACTTTTCTTTCGTAATATCGGTTGCGGTAATCGTTATTTGCGGGTTAATGGCCGCTCCTTCAAATCCGGCCTTCTCACGGATAATCATCCAATAGTCAAGGATTCTACCGGAAGCCAAACTGCCGGTAAGCATATATTGAGCTTCTATATAATTGAGCAGGGCTTCCGTGGCGCGGAATGTAATAGAAGCCGTATATCCTTTGTTGTTTCCGGCCAATCCTCTATTGAAAGTTCCTCCTTTACGCAATGTATATCCTGTGGTGTAGGCGCGATCCGGAGCGCCATTGCTGATATCCGGATTGGGTTCTATAGTCACAAACATATCCCCTATTCTATCATCCATATTCAGGAATACATTGGTTTGTCCCGGTTCTTTAAGGAAAATCGTCAGTCGCGGGTCACGATTCTTACGTGCATCGGCAATCGTCGCATCGCTAAACTGATAATCATCATGCTGTGCATAGATTGGTTTACCATCGGCCATCAGGAAGCCTTCAACCAGACTACGGGTCACTCCAACACCCATATTTCCACGATTTATGGAAGTTTCCACTTGGTTTTGTATACCTAATGCCTGACTGTATTCGCGCCAAAGCAGCACTTCTGCAAAATCAGTCATGTCTATATTCCCAAACATCTTAAAATACGGATTTTCCGGATCGGTAGCCGATTGAGGAATCGCTCCTGTGTTCTTCACCAAGCCTCCCTTGTATTTCTCTGCAATCATTTCGGCAGAGGCGACAGCTATTTCTAAGAAATATCTAATTTCATTATCAATGCTTCCGCTGGGATACTGATAATTGGCATTATAATCTTTCGCTTTCCCCGGCCACCCTTCTCCGTTCGGCACAAAAGGAGTGTCTTTGAAGTTCGTAAGCCAGGATGCTTCAAACAAGGCGATACGCGATTTTAACAATACGGCGACATCAGGAGAAATGCGTGTACGTCTGGCGTCGAAATTCTCACTCATATACTCTACTGCAGTATCCAAATCATCCAGAATAAAACGCGCCACTTCATTGCGGGGCATACGTTTATTGGCGGCTACCAATATAGCCTCATTGTCGGGAAGCGCTTCCGTGACAATAGGAAAATCCCCCCACTGCTGTAACCGTTTGAAGTATTGATATGCGCGTAGAACATAATGTTCGCCGATATAGTGCCGTATGTTTTTATCATTGCCGGCAATCTCTTTATTCTCGTAGCGATCAAGAATCGTATTGAGTTGATAATTGATATTCCGGATGACACCCCAATCCCAATTACTATTACCCATCCCTACTTTCCATTCTCCAACCGCGTATTTACCATCGGCACTTCTTCCGGCTTGGTTATCTGTATTGTTATCTGTTCCAAATGTTCCGTAGTCTCCGCCATGCGAAGGCAACACATCGGTATAGAAACTGTTAGCGCTGGCTTGCACTTGTTCTTCGGAACGGTAATATTCTTCCGGTACCACGTATGATGGCGGTTCTTTGTCTAAAAAATCATCACATGCTGCCAGAGTAGCTCCCAAAACAAACAGGGAGAGCGCTTTTCTTAGTATATTATTTTTCATTTTCATTATTTATTGATTAAAAGGTTAAACTTAAACCACCCGATAACGTCATAGATAGCGGATATCCGTTACCGTTGCGCGTACCGATCGTTTCAGGGTCAAATTGTTCATCCAAACGGGTAAGCGTAAACAGGTTCTCGCCTGAAAAATAGACGCGTATCTTCTGTATCCCCCATTTCATCATCCATGCAGAAGGCAATGTATAACCAACCTGAAAGTTTTTAAGGCGTACATACGACGCGTCTTGCAGATACTTGGTTTGTGCTTGTAAGTTTTTACCCGTACCTTCAAGCGGACGCGGCAAGTATGCATCCACATTCGCCGAGGCATAGCCTTCTTTTACAGACCACGTGTTTTCATCGCGGAAGTAGTTGTCTACACCTTTTATGCCGGCGGAATTCCATAAGTCGCCTGTGAAACCGAACATATACGCACTGCCTTGCCAGTAATCACGCTTCATTACACCTTGGAAAAATACACGAACATCAAATCCTTTCCATGCTGCACTCAAGTCAATTCCGAAACGATAGCGTGACGTATGGTTACCGATTAATATCTTGTCGCCAACTCCACCCAACGTTTCGGTTCCTTTGGTGATGACTCCATCTCCATCCACATCTTTATACATGATATCGCCGGCCTTCCAATCATTCCCGATGGGGTTTTGTCCTTGTCTCGGCGTTTCGGGAGCAACTCCATGTTTGGCCAGATAATTAGCGTCCAACTGATCCAAATGCGTATTCATTTCTTCATCGGTTTTTGCGATGCCAATAGTTTCATATCCCCAGATCTCGTTTATGTAACGTCCTTCGATATACGTATTGATGGAGTTCGTCGGATTGTTAGGATAACGAAGTATCTTACTGCGCGAATCGGACAACAGAAATTTCGCCGAATAACTCAATCCGTTTTTCAATGCATCGCGCCACATCACCGAGAGTTCCCATCCGGTTGTACGAAGGTCGGTGTTATTCGTTTTAGGTACGGCAGTACCAAGTATATTCGGAAGCGCCGGAGCATTACCCACCATATCATTCGTATTACGTACATAGAAATCGAACGAACCTGATAGCCTGTTACGGAGTAAGCCCCAATCCAGACCGATATTATAAGTCTCAATAGTTTCCCATGTCAAACTTTCGGATACAAGTCCCGGTGCGGTTGCGGTATTCGGTCTTCTTCCGCCTTGCATCCAACCACCATTAGAAGATCCTACACCAAGTGTCTGATAGGTATAATACCAGTTATCCGTATTTTGATTTCCCAACGACCCATACGATCCACGAATTTTCAGCATATCCACCGTATTACGTACCGATTCAAAGAACGCTTCCTCTGCTATGTTCCATCCTACGGACATGGAAGGGAATGTTTTCCATTGACTGCCTTTACGGAAACGGGAAGAACCATCGGCGCGTACGTTCGCTTCGAATAAATAACGTCCTTTATAGTCGTAATTTAACCGGCCGAAAAATCCTACGGTTGACCATTCATTACGCGCTCCGTTTGTTGAAGGAGTGATGGGGCTACCGTCAGGGTTTAGTCCCGACGTAAGGTCTACTTCGGGTTTGCCGGCTATCATGATGCCGTTCCTTTGTAATCCGAATAATGTTTGATTCAGGTTTTCCGCTTGGAAACCTCCTAATACATGGAAGTTGTGACTACCGTCTAAAGAGAAAGAATATTCGGAACGTGCATTAAAGTTGAAATAGTTTTCTTTCAGAAAGTCTTCGTGTACATTCGAACTATTGTTGCGATAATAGGGAGTTTCGTTTAAGTCATGATTTATATACGGTTGTTTATCCCAATGACGGTTAGCCGATTTAATACGGTAGTTAAAATCGACCGATGTCTTCCAATTCTTAACAGGCTCAATCACCAATCCGGTTTGCATATACACATGATCTGTCTGTTTCGTATCCGAACCTCCTTCTTCCAACGCCGCAACCGAAGTATCATCACTGTAATACAAGTGTCCGTTGCGGTCGTATAACGGCAGAATAGGCCATGCTTTGAATGCAAGCGCCTCGTATAAATAGTCTGTCAATGCCGCCGGACGCACATAGTCTTCACGGGTAAACCGCACATTCATATTCAACATTAACCATTTAGTTAACTCAGAACTGATTTTTGCCGTAGCCGTAAAACGTTGCAGATCCTCTTCTCCCATATTGAGCAATCCGTTTTGATCGAAGAAACTTCCGGACGCATAATAGTTAAATTTATCGCTACCCCCGCTCGCACTAATGTTGTGTTCCTGAGAGAAAGTCCGGTCTTTGTACACCACATCATAATAGTTCACATCGTCAGCCCCGGTAGAGAAACCACCCAACCATTGTCCGCTGCCATTACTGTTCGGTTCTAAAGAATAAACAATCGTTCCATCGTCGGTTATACGTTGACCGGGAGCATAAGGTGTAGCGTTGCGCCAAGTCAATATCCGGTCCATATAACCTTCGTCAAAGCGTACACCACTTCCGCGATTTGTCAATGCATCATTTATCCAGGAAGCAAAATCAACAGAATTCATCATCGCTTTCTTGTTGATAGGGCTACCGAAACGGAAGCTGTTATTGTAATTGATGGACGCTTTTCCATCTCTGCTACCGCTTTTAGTGGTAATAAGAATGACCCCGAAAGGCGCGCGCGAACCGTAAATAGATGAGGCAGCCGCGTCTTTCAGGATAGAGATGTTGGCAATATCTTGCGGGTTAACACTGTGCAATTCGGCTTCCATACCATCAATCAGAATCAGAGGGGCGCCGCTTGATCCTTCACCGATAGTTGTAGTACCACGTACATTAATGTCAGGACGCCCTTCAAGGCTACCATTGCTAACATCAATATTAAGCCCAGGTATCAAACCTTGTAAAGCCTGCGTAGCGTTTGCCACAGGGCGCTCCTGCAGTTCATCTCCGGAAAGAGTACCTACCGCTCCTGTCAGATTTACTTTCTTTTGAACACCAAATCCTACGATAACAACTTCGTCCAACGATTCAATATCTTCGCGCATTGTAATCTGTAATACTTCAGAGGCATCGATTTTGACTTCTTGCGTAATGTAGCCGATATACGATATTTGTAATATAGCTCCTTGCGACACGTTGAGTGAAAAGTTTCCATCAAGGTCTGAGATCACTCCGTTTGTGGTACCTTTTTCCACAACACTGGCTCCAATGACAGGTTCATCCTGTATATCCTTAATTGTACCCGTGACCAGTAACTGTTGTTGGGTGGTTTGCGGACTTAGTTCATCGCCATTCGCCATCACCCTGTCGGGATGCCCGGCAATGAAACCAACACAGAGAAAGAAGGTTGCTATAACCTTTCGCTTGTTTTTTCTTGGTAATTCTGATTTCATTCGTTTTTGTTTTAAATAAAAATAAAATAAGTGGTTTCAAATCTCAATATTGCCGATTGAATATGCAAATGTATGGGTATATAGGCGATTCAATCCATGTGAAATTGACCAAAAACAATGGAAGAATTGACCAATCGCAAAAAGGAGAGTGGATACATATTCGTTTTAATTATATATTTGTAATTACAATTCCATAAATTCTACCATGAAAAAGATCTTACTTATCTATCTATGTTGTTTTACTACCGCTTATGCCCATTCTTTTTCTATAAGGCATTTGGGAGTAGAAAATGGCCTCTCCAATAATTATATTGTTGACATAACACAAGACAAGCAAGGATGTGTGTGGATAGCCACCGAATCCGGGCTAAATAGATTTGATGGTCATAACTTTACTACATACACGACAAGAAATTCTAATCTTGTAAGTAATGAATTGAATACATTATTGTTTGATGAAGAACAGAATATACTTTGGATAGGCACTCAGCGGGAAGGTATCAGCTTATTTGATTTCACTACCCAAGTTTTTTCAAACTTAACGACGGCTGAAGGACTTGCCACAAATGATGTTACGCGGCTTTCCCATGCTACTGATAGTGGTATTTGGATTACACATTACCACTTGGGCGTGGAACACTATAATAAGAAGACCAAAGAATTGACTCTTTATGGAAACCGGAATATAAAAGGTATGAAAACGTATAATTGGTGTTCTCTCGATGATGGGAATGGAAACCTGTATGTCGGACATGCTTTGGACGGGTTAAGTATCATAGATATCCATAATAAAACCACCCGAAACCTGAAACATGATCCGGAGAACCCGCTAAGTATTCCGGGAAACTCCGTGCGAACCATCTGCATAGACAGGTTTAATAATATATGGTTGGGGACTAATCACGGGTTAGCTCTATTCAACCCGATTACAGAAACGTTTACGACGTTTAAGCATCATCCCGGGAACCCACGTTCTTTAGGTTCCAACAGTATCTATTCCATTCGTGAGATGAAAGACGGGAATCTATGGATAAGCACGGATATGGCAGGAGTGAGCATTCTCAATCTGAATAATCTTACGCTGCGCGACCCTCAACATATTGATTTCGTAAATATATCCGATGCAGGCGAACAAAACAGCCTGGCTTCGACCAACATCATGTGCCTGTTTCAAGATGCTTTTGAGAATATCTGGATAGGAAATCGCCGGAAGGGCATTGACTTTATCAGTAAAATTCAGCCGGTCTTTCAATCCATAGATCCTCAACATAATTCTGATAATAATCAAATCTGGAGTACGTACATGGACCTTAACGGACACATTTGGATTGGTGGGGACCGTGAACTAACCCTTTTCGAAGACGGTAAATTGAAAAAGAAAGTTGATATAAGTCCCTATGTATCCCATCTACACAGATATATCAGTTTTATAAAGGGAGATAGTAAAGGTACTATTTGGTTGGGCATTTACCGTGGCGGATTACTACGTATGAATGCAGACAATTATAAGGTTGAGCTGCTGCCAACCAACCTGTTGGATAATATGAGTGTCCGGGATATTTTTGAGGATAAGGACGGTAAGATCTGGATAGCTACGGAAGCCGGTCTTTATTCTTTTCATAATAATGAATACAAATATGAAGAGAAAATAAACAATGCGCTTGAAGATGTAGTAATTTACAGTATTATCCGTGATGATCAGGGAAGAATGTGGATAGGGACTTTTGGAAAGGGAATACACATTTTTGATGATCACCAAGGGTTGATCGCTATATTATCAAAGGAAAATAATTTTTGCTCCAATGCCATTAACTATTTGTACAAAGATGTTGAAGGAAGAATTTGGGCAGCTACTCGTGAAGGACTCGTTCGTATCAATGGCCATATCCTTCCAGAATATACGTTATATAATGATAATCAAGGGATTGAAAATACACATATACGAGCCATTCAGGAAGATAAATCCGGAAATATCTGGGTGAGCACCAATGCCGGAATTTCTTTATTGGATGAGCGGAAAAACAGGTTTGATAATTTCAATTATAAGGATGGCGTTCCTATTGGAGATTTCATAAACGGCGCTTCCTATTTAGCATCGGACGGAACTCTTTTCTTTGCTTCATTGAATGGAGTTTGTTTCTTCAACCCTAAAAACCTGAGGAAAGAGCATACGATTACTCCCGTCGAAATCCTTTCTTGCAGGGGATATAACAAGAATATAGGGGAACAATCAGGAGAAATTATTACTTTGCCGGACAAGAAGGAAATAGAACTGCCCTATAATTGGAACTCTTTTAAAATAACGTTTGCCGTTCCTGATTTTTCTCAGAGTGAATTGGTGGATTATGCTTATGCAATGGAAGGATTGGAAAGAATTTGGTACAATGCACAAGGTGAAAATCAAGTGACTTTTCGGAATATTCCGCCGGGACGATATACCTTTAAGGTAAAAGCACGTTTAAAAAATCAGGAATGGGACGAGCGTTCTTTGGCTTACCTGTCCGTACAGATTCATCCTCCTGTTTGGTTGGCTTGGTATGCTAAATTATTGTATTTATTTATTCTTAGTGTAATTATATATGCGATTATATGCTCTTATAAAAACAAACTGAAACTCAAAACATCATTGGAGTTAGAAAAGAGGAACAGCCAAAATAAGCAAGAATTGAATGAAGAGCGATTGCGTTTCTATACCAACATCACCCATGAATTGCGTACGCCTTTGACGCTCATACTTGGGCCATTGGAGGATTTGGCTTGTGATATTAAGCTGCCAAAAATGTATAAAAGAAGGATTCAGACAATTCATGATAGCGCTATGCGGTTGTTGAATCTTGTCAACCAGGTACTGGAATTCAGGAAAACCGAAACCCAAAACCGCCGATTAGTGATAAACAAAGGTGATTTAGGTAGTTTGGTTACGGAAATAGGATTACGTTATAAAGAGCTCAATCAAAACCGCAAAATAACATTTCATATTGCTATTGAAACCGAAGATACGGTTCTTTATTATGATACCGATGTCGTGAATACGATTTTGAATAACCTGCTTTCCAATGCGTTGAAATATACGCCCGAAGGAGAAATCCGGTTGCTTATGCGATCTGTTCAATCCAATGGTGAAAAGTATACCGAAATTGAAGTGTCGGATACGGGTTACGGTATTGATCCGGAAGCTTTGCCATACATATTTGATCGGTATTATCAAGCTAAGGGTAAGTATCAGGTATCCGGAACAGGCATTGGGCTAGCGCTTGTGAAGTCGCTTACCGAACTTCACGAAGGTGAACTTAAGGTTTACAGCATATTGGGCAAGGGCACAAGCTTCATATTCCGGTTGCTTACGGCAAATAGTTATCCTTATGCGTTGCATGCTACGGATAAACGCATGAATTCCGAGCAGCCTGTTATCCGGGAAGAGAGGCAAGAGATTGAGGAAGATAGCAATGCATTACCGATTGTACTTGTTGTTGAAGACAATACGGATATACGAGAATATATAGCCCATTCTCTTTCTGATCACTATCAGGTAATAACAGCTATAAATGGAAAGGAAGGATTGAGTTTGGCGCAACAACACATCCCTAATATCATCGTTAGCGATATTATGATGCCGGAAATGGACGGCCTCGAATTTTGTTCGTCAATGAAGAAAGATATTCGAACGAGCCATATCCCCATCATTCTGCTTACGGCAAAAGACTCCATACAAGACCGGGAGGAAGGATATGAAAGCGGAGCAGACTCTTATCTGACGAAACCTTTCAGTACGAAGTTACTAAGAAGCAGACTACAAAACTTATTGGACTCCCGAAGGCAATTAGCTTCCCAAACGATATCTTCGGTTAATAACGCTCATTCGGGCGAAACAAGCAAAGAATTATCCGGAATAAAAATGTCTCCGTTAGATAAATGTTTTTGGGATAAACTGACCGCCATCATTGAGGAAAATCTTGATTTACCTACATTGGATGTTGTATTTTTAAGAGAAAGAATGTTTATGAGCAGTTCAACATTTTACAGGAAAGTAAAAGGGTTGACCAACCTTTCTCCGAACGAATTTCTCCGGAAAATAAGATTACAAAAAGCCACGGAACTACTTTTATCCGGGCAATATAACATTTCGGAAGTTACATACATGACAGGATTTAATGATGCAGCATATTTCAGAGGGTGTTTTAAGGAAGAATACGGGATGACACCAACAGAGTATTTAAAAAAGAACAAAACAGAGGGTAAACAATAGCAATCGAAGTTGATTTAACTTATCTCGACAAAATTATTTTGCAAAAACGGAAGCGGGATTTTCCCCGGAATCATAAGAATTGTTAATGTTTTAGGCAATAGATCATCATAAGAAATTTTTTTCATAATTTTCGAATGTTTTTTACCATAACAAACGCTAATCACATGGAAAGAAGGGATTTTTTAAAAAACACATTAGCAGGAGTAGCTGCATTTGGAAGTTTTTCATACGCCCGTGGCGGTATATCTGAAGTACTCGGAAAAAATGCTCCAAGCAATAAAGTCAAAATAGGATTGATCGGTTGCCGCAACCAGGGATGGAGTAACCTGAAAACTTTTCTCGAATATCCGGAAGCGGAGTGCGTTTCATTATGCGATATTGATGATGAATGGCTTAACCAACGCGCTGCGGATCTGGAAAAAATGACCGGAAAAAAACCGAAACAGTTAGTTAAAGACTGGCGAAAAGTGATTGATAACAAAGAGGTAGATGTCGTCATCATCGGAACTCCGGATCACTGGCATTGCCTGCCGTTAATCGCTGCCTGCGAAGCCGGGAAGGATGCCTATGTGGAAAAACCGCTGGCCAACACCATTGAGGAATGTGACCTGATGGTAAAAGCTACCCGTAAATACAACCGTATTGTTCAGGTCGGGCAATGGCAGCGAAGCGATCCGCACTGGGATGAAGCCGCGGCCTATGTACAGAGCGGACAGTTGGGTCGTATCCGTACCGTCAAAGTCTGGGCGTACCAGACTTCCAAGTGGACCTTGCCGGTAGTGCCTGATTCCAACCCGCCCGCCGGCGTCGATTATGATATGTGGCTCGGCCCCGCGCCTAAACGCAATTATAACCAAAACAGATTTCATTACAATTTCCGGTTCTTCTGGGATTATGCCGGCGGACTAACGGCCGACTGGGGCGTACATCTGCTGGATTATGCCCTGAAAGGGATGAATGTCGGCCTGCCTTCCCATGTTTATGGCGCCGGAGGAAA
>DOZP01000364.1:13719-14244 GCA_003517945.1 Porphyromonadaceae bacterium
GGAGAAAATGGTACGATGATACTTACGCGTGCAGGCTGGGAAGTCCGTCCCGAACAAGCGATCAACAGCCGCACATTTCCTTATTGTTATCCTTGTGACAAAGACAGAATGCCAAATACGCTCCGGATGGAAGCCGTTGAACAGAAAAAAGGTTCGGGTAAAGGACTGTACCAACATGTCGGAAACCTGCTGGAATGTATCAAAACACGAAATTTGCCGAATTGCGATATCGCAATCGGCGCCGAAATCGCTAAACTGAGCCACATAACCAATATATCCTGCCGCTTAGGCACCGCATTGAACTGGGATAATGAGAACAATAAGTTTGTCAATAACGACGAAGCCAATCTGCTGGCAAAAGCAAATTACCGCGCACCATGGACATTACCGAAATTATAGATTCCCGGCAAACTCTGTAAAGTCTCAAAAAAACAGACACAAAAAAGGCACTCATATTCCTATAAGTGCCTTTTTTCAGATTGAGCGGCAAACGAGGCTCGAACTCGCGACCCTCAGCTTGGGAAG
>DOZP01000209.1 GCA_003517945.1 Porphyromonadaceae bacterium
CTGGATCACGTTGCCCGGATCATCAATATGACCTCTGATTCCGTCAGAGTGAAAGTAGCCCCCGAAGTTGAAAGCCGCCTGATTACATTCACACTCTCCGGCAATAATGACATTGAAGCCATTTGCCTGGCGCTGAATTTGCAATATAAAAAGCAAGATCATACGATTTATATATCGAAACAGGAATAATTATTCATGTACCGAACAAATAAGACATCTTTTTATCGTATTATCGCCTGTCTGTTTTTTTTATTTATAACAATAAGCACGCAAGCGGATGAAAAAGATGTATTTGACCGGATCGTAAAAATTACGGACAACAAAGGGACTATTTATGAATTACTGAAAAATCTGTCCGATCAATCCGGCTATTTATTTGTTTATGACAGTCAGATCATTGATAATAATAAAAAAATAAAGGTTCCCAAAGGTGAATATACGCTTCGCAGTGCGATTTATCTCATTACCGGCAACCAACGCCTCAGAATAGATTTATTGGGGGAACACATCTTGTTGCGGTTATCAAATGAACAATCTGATAGTCCTATAGCCGGAAGGGAGCCTGTTCATCATCCGTTTTTTACCATTAAAGGTTCTTTGTGCGACAAGGAAACAGGAAAGCCGATTCCTTTTGTATCTATCGGTATTTCAAATACGACCATCGGAACAATCAGTAATCAGGATGGCGTTTTTCAACTGACCATACCGGACTCCCTCCGGCAACAAAAAGTGCGTTTTTCACATATCGGATATGAGAGTATGGAGTTGGAGTCAACATTGCTGGAAGGCAAAAGTCTTGATTTTACACTGACGCCACAATTTGTTTCACTGCAGGAAATTGTTGTAAAATACACCAATCCCGTACAATTATTAAGTGAAATGTTAAATCATCGTCCGGTTAACTATTCATTTACTCCCGTATACCTGACATCTTTTTACCGGGAAGGGATTGAACATCGCCGGAGAAACATAGACCTGACCGAATCCGTACTGCAGGTTTATAAAACGGGGTACGATACGAATGCGGCGAATGATCAGACGAAACTGATAAAAAAACGCCGTTTCGTAAACCGGCAACAGACGGATACCATTTTCCCGAAAATGAGGTCGGGAATCAATTCCTGCCTTGTGTTGGATATTATGAAAGAATTGCCGGAATTTATTGATCCGGACAACGAATCATCTTATACGTATACCCATAAAGGAGTAGATGTCATTGATGACCGCATGGTCAATATCATCTGTTTCCATCAAAGGGAACATATACAAGAACCGTTATACAAAGGTGAATTGTATATAGAAAAAGAAAGTAAGGCGTTGGTAGAAATCCGCTTTGAAGTAAATCCGTTATTGGTTAGTAAAGCAACGCACATGTTTGTCGATAAAAAATCGGCAGGATTAAAAATCGACCTGCAACATGCGCGTTATATTGTTTCATACAAACCGTCGGAGGACGGTACTTATTATATCAACCATGTACGCGGCGATATCGAATTCAAAGTACGGCGCAGAAAACGCCTGTTCAACTCGCCGCTAAACTTCTGGTTCGAAATGGTGACATGCAAAGTGGATACAAAGGATGTACAGTCATTCCCGCGGAACGAACGGTTATCTCCCACCCGTATCTTTGCAGAAACCAAACATAGCTATGATAAGGATTTCTGGGAGAATTTCAACATCATTCTACCCGAAGAAAATCTGAAAGAAGAGATCATCAATAACCTGAGCGAAATTATCATAACTGAGAAATAGTTTCTAAAACTCCCATTTATCGGCTTTTTTATAAAATCCTTTTTTTAAGACCTGGTTCCTGTCAATAAATAAGATATAATCTTCCGGGCCATGAAAAACATTATTTATATCCGGTATATCTTTGTTTGAAATAGCCGTATAGATAACCATTCCCAATTTTTCATTTTGGGGGTTCGGCAAACAGGTAATAAATTTTAATCCTGATTCAGCGTATGCCCGGTCAGCTATAATGGTATGATCCTTAATTTTAAAAGGCAATTGAGATTCTTGTTTTTTTAGAAACAAATTGCTTTCGATTGTCCCGTAAACAATTAATCCGTAACCGGACAAATCGGTTTTTAAAGCAACAGTATCCGGAATGAGCAGGCCTTTTTTGAAAAAGCGATTGTGAATTTCTTTTACATACTTTTGGGTTTCTTCTAATGACTCGCCGGGCAAACTATTCGTCGGGTATATCACGGCTGTTTTATTGGTTTGAAATATATTATTAATCGGACCAGAAAAAGGAAGATCCGATAAAGCCAAAGCCTCACAGCCGGTTTGTGATATTGAATCAAAAACCTGAAGCAGGTCAGGAACATAATCAGAAAAAGTAATACCTTCTTTTTCACGTTTTTCTTCGTATTTTTTTAATTTCTCCAAAACAGGTTCGATATATACAAAGCTATTGTTCAATTCATTTTTTAATAACAGGTCAGCTTCTGCCTGTCCAATATATTTCCCTGTGAGCCTGATATTAATTGCACGGATGATGTGTTCGTTCATACAAATGTTCCAATCACCATACGCCTGGTTTCTCATTTTATCTTGTATTGGCTTGAATAACGCAGATGTTCTCTCTATTATTTCAGGATATTTTTCGACTTCCGGATTCACAAATGAATGTCCAAATTCATGCCAAAGATAAAAGAGGAAATCGCTTCTATTTAAAAAAGGAATACGATCATTTCTTTTCCAATCCAATGACAAACAGGCATAAAGATCTTTTTTTCCATTTTCCGCCGGTATGGAAAATCCATATCCTCCTCTCAAAAGAGGCGAAATAATGATATTATAGCTATTATGAGAACTATTAAAATATTTTTCCAATGCAAAAATCCAATCCATTTCGGACAACTCAAATGCACTCAATTCAATAATCTGATTATAAAATGATTTATGCTGTTTCCAAAACTGATTAAAATTAGTTTTTACCGCAAATTCATGTATCGCCTGCTGATATTCGTTCAGATATTGTTCTCCTTGTGCTCTTTTTATTAAATAATCAGCATAAGGCAAACGAGGCTTACATTCGCCGGAACAGGTCAGGTATAACATAAACGCTACCGGCGCGTCATAAGAAAAACCAATTCCGGCGAGTTTATTGGTGATGGGAATCGCTTGCAAATCAGTAAATGAGGCGAAGTATGATTTGACAGCGTTAAAATAAGAGTTATCCCTTTGGATATATTGATAATCAGACATTCCTTGAATTGCGCATAATAATTCCAACCTCGGGTCGACAGAAATATTCAACTTCCCCACTTGCTTACGAACAGGCTCAAGAGACGGTATAGTCAATGAATTTACATACTGAGGCAGGAATAAATTCATAACTGCTATAAAAATAAGAGCGAAAACCTTCGTTGAATTTTTCTTCATGATATCTAACATTTATAAATAAGCTGTATTTAGCAAACAATAATTAAAGTGGCAAGTTATAGAAAAAATGTCAGATGACAAAGAACGGAAGCAAAAACATTCGCTACATTCGATATTGAATGATTTGTTTGTTATTGCCGAACATTGTCTTATCTTTGTATTTTCCTAACAGATCTTTAACTCCTGTAATGCAAAAGAAATATACGGACAAGGAAGAGCAATTGGCGCGCTTTGCTAAAGCAATGGGACACCCTGCCCGTATTGCGATTTTGAAGTTTTTAGCATCGCGAAATTGTTGTTTTTTTGGCGATATTCACGAAGTGTTACCCATCTCAAAGGCTACCGTATCGCAGCACCTCTCGGAATTGAAAGATGCAGGACTGATACAGGGTGAAATTTTCCCTCCCAAAGTAAAATATTGCATCAATCCTGAAAACTGGGAGCAGGCAAAGGCGTTGTTTAATGAGCTTTTGTCGGTATCTTTACCATGCAAGCGGCAATAGCAAACAGTAAGGTTAGACTGCCGCTGACAAAAAAGGCAGGCGAATATGAATCCGTCCACTCTTTGGAATAAGCAAAGAAAATGGGTCCGATTGCCGAAGCTACTACACTCATCATTTGTGCAAATCCCTGAATACGACCGACATCGCGTTTACCAAACACATCCGCCCAAATGATAAAAAACAATACCGTGAATGCGCCGCCCGATATGGAAAGGGCAATCGTATAAGCATATACCTGCGGTGCGGATTGAATAAACGGAAAGGCAAATTTCAGCAATCCCATTAAAAACAGCGAAAACGCCAGCAAATAGGTTATTTTTACATATCGTGCCAAATATCCGAATCCAAGATTACTTGCTAAAGCGAATGGTAAAGGTAAAACCATCAGGAAATAATACATTTGCGCATCGAATCCCCGCTCGGCTAAAATATGCTGGTTGTATAAGGCAATTCCCGAATTTATCAATCCGAAAAAAGAAATGGAAAGTGCGAAAACCCAGAAAATACCGGTTCGGATGGCGCGTGAATAAGAAATACTCTTTTGATATTCTGCCGTATCAATGTTGTTGTTTTCCTCGTTTACCGGAGTAATCGCCGATGAACGTACGAAAAACAGCACTAACGGAACACAGACAAAAAGCAGAATTACGCCTACGCTTGCCCATGCTACACGCCAGTGGGCAAAAGAAATAAGGTGATCGCTCCATGAAAAACGAACCGGAGAAAGATGTGTGAGCGCCATGCCCATCAGTCCGAAAGCCACCATAAAGAACAAGGCGGTCAACACGGAATAAACGCCCATGGCAAATCCTAACTTTTCTTTCGGAAAATATTTTGAAATCAGCGTCATACTTGCTACCGAAAGCGCACTTTGCCCGAAACCCCGTGTAAAAACAAGCGATACGAAAAAGAAGATTTTACCGTTGGACACACTCATGCAGAGTACCGAGACGCCCAAAGCAACCAGTATCAGCAGTAACACTTTGCGGCAGCCGTATTTATCAAGCATCGAACCGACCGGGATACAAAACAGCGCGCCGATCAGTGTTGCCGCCAAATTATAATATCCGTAAACGATGCGATCAATATGGAGATCGGTCAGGATAAATTCGGTAATCAATCCCAGTCCCTGTGTGCGACCGGGGAAAGTCGCCACCATACAAATGGCGGCGACTGCGATATAAATCCAACGTTCTTTTTTAGACAAGAGGAGTGATTGACTCATTGAAAATCAGCTAAAAATCAAGTTAAAATTTCCACATCAACTTTGTTCCGATCATTCGCGGAGCGCCCGGAACATACGTAGGAACGTTAAACATCATGCCCGTATTGCCTGCTCCGACGATGTACTTCTCACCCAACAGATTGTGAGCAAACACGGATAAAGTCAAATCCCAATCAACCATTTTCAGGGCAAGATTCGCGTTCAGCAACCCATACGCATCTTGTTTCAAGCGAGCCAAATCCGGATCTGTCGGTTGCATTTCATTGGAATCTTCAAACCAAAGGAGGCTTTTCCACGAGTAAGTCGGCGTAAACAGGAGTTGAAGATTTGAAGAAATCGCCGCTTTGGCGTTCAAACCTATTTGGAAATTGTTGCGAGGTGTCTGGCGAAATGTTTTTCCGGCATATTCCTGCGCATCACCATTACTGTCTTTATCATCAAATGTAGCGTGAATATAATTGTAGTTGCCAAAAACGGTGAGGAAACGGGTCAATGTTGCCCGGGCTGTCATTTCAAGTCCGTAAGAAGTCGCTTTTCCCGCATCTGCCGAAATCATACCCGCATCCGCGTCCCATTTGGTCGTTTGGAAATTGTTGTACAATTGATAGAAAAGATTGATATCTAACCACAAACGCTGCGGAATAGAAAACTTGTATCCCATGTCAAAACTGTGTACGTTTTCGGCATTCAATGCACTGCTATTCCCCATACGGTCGAATTGCAGGATATTCGGGCGGCGGCCCCGGGAATATCCGGCGAAAACGTTGGATGACGAACCGATGTCATATTTCAGATTCGCACGATAAGTCATTGACCAGAAATCTTTGCTGATTTCCGCATAAGGAGTCGGAGCAAAGAAAAAGTTCGGAGCAGCGCCTGTTAAATATCCCAACGTAGATTGCGTTTCTCCCGCTAACGTTTCTCGATAGGTTTTGAAATGTTCGTACGTACCGCGAATTCCTGCCGTAAGGGTCAATCGGGGAAGAATTTCACGAGAAAAATCAAAGAAAAGGTCAGTAGCCTGATTGATTGCGCCGGATGTGCTGTTTTCTTCGTGACGGCTTGGAATAGGCATCCCGGCAAGAGGCCCAAGTTGAGGGTCGTCGGGCAATGCCGGCATCGGCGCGCCTAACGAACCGTCTGCATGAATCATGAAGTCGTGCATGTTGAAAAGTAAATAAGCCATGTATTGTTCGTTGGGCCCGAACCACATTCGCTGGTCGAATTTCTCACGCCAATAACCGGCTCCCAGAAATCCGCTTGTTTTATCGTCGAATGAAAAATTATACCTCAACTCCTGAGAAAATTGTTTGGCATCGTCATATTCCGCCATATCGATTGCAGGCGCGATCGTACCGTCTCCATCCCACCGGTGATCGACCGTATTCGTAATGAACGAAGTAATACTTGTCAGGGAATTGTTTTCATTGAAATGATATTTTGCGTTCAACGTTGTGTTAAAAACATCCCGCTTATTAAACCACTCTTTCCCTTCGTCAAACGAGGCTTCGTAAGAAAAAATATCCGATACGCCGTTGCTGTTAGGGTATCTCTTACTCATAAATGCCGTACCCGGATTATCATCTTTCTGATAACCGACCACCAATCCCAAACTTAGTTTATCGACAGGCAAATACGTCATGGACAATCTGCCGCCAAATGTATTCTTTCCGTTTAATCTGCCGCCGGAAAGATTTTTTACATATCCGTCGTTCGCGCTGTAAATACCGGCCACCCGCATCATCAATTTATGATCAACCACCGGAATATTGACGGCGCCTTCGATGTCGGTTGCGCCATAACTGCCAATTCCGGCAGAGAGATATCCGCCCAATCCGGAAGTTGGTTTCCGGGTAATAAAATGAATGGCTCCGATTTGCGAACCCCTGCCAAAAATAGTGCCCTGCGGCCCCTTCATTACCTCAATACGCTCCATATCAAACAGTTCGGCGAGCGCCATCGTTGCACGGCTGGTAGATACACCATTGTAATACACCGAAACGCGGGGTTGTGCCGTAGGGCTTGTTTCATCGCTTGTCAATCCCCTGATAGAAAGCGAAGGACGATGCGGCGTTTGCACAAAAACATTCAATCCGGGCACAAAGGACGACAGTTGTTCCATGGTAGTAGTATGCGTGTTTTCCAATAGTTGCGAGCTTAC
>DOZP01000174.1:0-186 GCA_003517945.1 Porphyromonadaceae bacterium
AGGGAAAAATAACGAATGTACCGGCGATCGGCTATACTTCAATGTTCAAATAGTTGGATTTCACGTATTTCAAATTGTGTGCTTTGGTTTTTATACGCTTGGAATAAACAGGGTAGAGGCTGAAGTAATGCAGGGAAATATAGCTTCTGAAAAAGTGCTTGCAAAACTCGGCTTCGCAAAAGAAGG
>DOZP01000174.1:215-2843 GCA_003517945.1 Porphyromonadaceae bacterium
GAAGAAAGAAGCATATTTTTTGTATTATTGAATGAATAAGATTTAGAGCCCAAAGTTGAAACCAACACTAAAAGTTATCGGTAGTAACGGGGTAAGAGACATGCCTGGGGTATTTTCTGCATTATCGTGAATCTTCTTAAATTCCTTTGAACGGAATGGCACGAAAAGTCCTGTACTTATTTTATTCTTTCTTCCGATTTTGATATCAATGTTTCCTCCGACGGTTATGCCGTATGATGTTGTTTCATATTGTTCGGAATAGAAATCGCTACCGACTATTACGGCGTTGTAACCATACATTAACATCAAATTAGGCGAAACTTTTTTGTCGGGTAAAATCTTCAGAGTGCCACCGATGTTCCAGCCCAAAGACAATAGATTATAACCTGCTCCTGCGAACAATCCGATATACTTTATGGGCAAAAATTCAAGTTTTCCTCCCAATAATCCACCATAATCCAAACCGCCTCCTGTTCCCAAATAAATTTTTTTGGATAACTGTTCGTAGTCTTGTTCGATAGATGTATATGCTAATACAGGAAGTTGATAATCAGAATAAATAATATTGTTTTGGTGGTTGTTTTGCCGATCAACAGAAGTTTGTATTCTGTCTTCGACAGGCGTAGATGCATCATTAAATACATCCCGGTCGCCGTCTTCATATCTGATCATAGCAATTTCCGACTTTTTCAGTCTATAAATCGGACCATTTTGATTGTCAAATTTTTTGTATCTGACTTCGTCCGTTCCGGATTTTTGCACAATAGCTTGAATATCAGTGCCATTTTTTCTGAAAATAATATCCTGCGCGAACATTGTAATACTCCCCGCAAGGCAGATTGCTGCCGTAACTATTCTTCTAAAATTTAACATGTATTGGTTGTTTGTATGTGTTTATGTTTGATAATAGACAAAATATTTTGCAAATATAATAAAAAACAAATTGATTTTCATTAGAGAAAAGTCGGTTTATTTTTTCGGGTGCGATTTGTGAAACTTGATTATAATATACAACAAGAGTTGGAACAGGACTTACAGCAAGAATAGCAGTTGAATATATAAAAACAAATACGTACATTTATCGCAAGTTTATAGAAAATGGAACCGGATCTATTAATGGAAAGCATTTAGGCGGCATCCGATGTTTGAACGGAATGTGGCGCTGAAAGCGTTTATGTATATAATGTTCGGGATGCTGAACTTAATTCATATTTCATAGAAAAGGTGACAAGCCCGGATTGAATAGTATAAATAATGTGTTAATAAATAATTGAAATGAAACGAATAATCATTTTTGCCGGAGTTTTTTTGCTTTTAAGTTCTGCCGTATTTTCACAAAATTCTTTAAATCGCGCAGAAGGATATCAATCGCAACCTTACCGGATTCCGGACAATGTTAAAAGAATTGTATTTCTTGGTAATAGCATTACGTATGCAGGAAATTATGTTGCCGATATTGAGGCGTATCTAAAAATACATTACCCGGAAAAGCAATATGAAATTATAAATGCAGGTTTGCCAAGTGAAACTGTTTCAGGTCTGTCTGAGACCGGTCATGCCGACGGACGTTTTCCGCGTCCCGATCTTCATGAACGTCTGGAGCGGGTAATGACTAAAATAAAACCGGATTTGGTTATCGCTACCTATGGCATGAATGATGGTATTTATATGCCGTTTGACGAAGAACGCTTTCGGAAGTATCAGGATGGAATCAGGTGGTTACATGATGAGGTAACAAAATACGGCGCCGGAATAATCTATGTAACTCCATCCGTTTACGACGAGCGAAAGGGGGAAGCTTATGCCAATGTTCTTGATCTTTATTCGGACTGGCTTTTAAGTTGCCGTTACTCTTCCGGCTGGAATGTGATTGATACACATTGGCCTATGAAAAAATACCTGGAAGACCGGAGGCTTATTGATTCTTCGTTCCGGTATGCCGAAGATGGTATCCATCCGGATGAAACGGGCCATTTCATGATGGCAAAACAGATTCTTTTGTATTTGGGAGAATCGGAAATTGCAAAAGCGGATGATATGAAAAGCGCCCTCTCAAAACATGATAACGGAGACGAGGTATATGCTCTGATTCAGAAGCGCCAGAAGATGATGAAAGATGCCTGGCTGACATATACCGGACATCTGAGGCCGGAAATGAATACGGGTTTGCCGATTGATGAAGCTTTGGAAAAATATCAGGAAATAGAAAAACGGATCAATATGCAAATATCAGGTCAATAGATGGATTCGGATAAAAAATATTCTTCCGGCAGGTTCTGTTTTATCAGAAAATGGCAGGGAAGTTATGCTTATCATGCGGAAGTCGGGGCCGGATTATTTGTTTCTTTAATGATGCAAAAGCGGGTATTTATTGTTAAAGCGGAAGCCGATGCCGAGCATCAGGAAATTGGGAGTATCAAAATTCTGAAGGCTGTATCCTATATGGATAAACGAGTGCCGTGTCACCTCTATTTTGAGAGCTAAAATCTGGTAAAATGATTTCATATCTTTTTCGCTGTGTAATACATTGACTCCCATTCCCAGATTGACCGAAAAATAAGGCATTACATATTCTGTTCGTCCGGAAAGCCCCAATGCCAGTTGCTTGTATAACGGCGGTTTTAAAAA
>DOZP01000174.1:2864-4288 GCA_003517945.1 Porphyromonadaceae bacterium
CCGTCTAATGATACGCCTGCCCGGAATCTGTAGCCCAGATTATACATGGGAGAAAAATTGAAGCCGAGAACCGTATAGGGATTCGGCAAAGCGTAATGTTCTTCTCCCATTACGACACCCTTGCGCCGCCACGAACCGAATAGCACCAGGTCATAGCTTATGTGACGGGAAAATGCAGGTGTGGGGAGGCGGAACGATGCAGCGGGTATAAACCGGTTTTTCCGGTTGAAATTATAGATTAATCCTGTTTTGAAGCCGAGTGTATTAAGACCTGCGTTGGGAAACCCGGTATTTCCGTTGGAGAAATGAGATAGCGTGATCCCGGCCGTCAGATCAATCTTACGCGAAAGCATCAGGTCCAGGTAAAAATTCGTATTGATATAAGCGTTTACCCTGGAGCCTATGATGGTGTTATAATAATTATCATTTTCATCGTAAGGATGCCAGCCGGCCGACAGCCCGAAATTCCATTCGTAATTAAATGATAACTGCCGATTTATTTTTGTAATACGCGCTCCCTGGAATAGATAAAATGCGATTGGGTTGCCCAGTTGTTTTTTTTCGCCGAATGTATAGTATGCCAGTCCGACACCTTGGTATGAGCCTCCGAAAATCCGGTCGGTGTATGAATTCGTCTGAGATTGAAATGCATATTTCAGGTGAACGGAAAGGGAGTTCTTAATCGGTTCCCATTTTTCATTTTCTCCCTTTAAAAAGGGATTTGACCGGATGATAAAACCCGGCCTTACTTCTGTTTCTATCCGGTGAATAAAGCGTCGTCCGGCGGAAGTCGCTTCAATCTGAGGATGATTGCGCGACTTTCCGTACAGATCATTGTATATGGTATTCTTCGTCCGGGAAGTGACAAGTGAAGGATCCGTCCGTTTATCGGACGAATTTCCCTCATCCGGATTTCCGGATACAATACCGCTGTATATGAAAAGCATAGTTATTATGATCATGACTTTCCATACAGTTTTTTTTTCGTATATGTGCTGTTTTGACGCTTGTTTTTTTAGCTTCTTCATGGACAATGTCCTGATAAATATAAGAGCAAATAACGGCAAATTGCCGGAAATAAACAAGCGAAGTCGGAAATAATTCAGATCAAACCTGTCTGATATGATCCGTATAAGATTATTAATTCATTGCCATTCGTAAAAAAAATATTAATAAGTATTTTATAAATAACGGACTTGTTTCTCATTATAATATATTGTTTTATCCGGTATCCGGCAGATAACGATCAGGCTTCGGCGACGACTGAGAAGCCGGCCACTGTTTACTTATTTTACGGATTCAGCGTTGCTGCGCGGAGTGTTGAAAATGATCTGTGTGGTATCGCCTTGTACGGTAATATTTAATGTTGCATCTTTATTTTTCGGAAGCCAGTTTATTTTTCCGGATTCGTTTTGTGTTATGTT
>DOZP01000174.1:4334-4826 GCA_003517945.1 Porphyromonadaceae bacterium
AAGATTTACTTTTTTTGCTTCACAATTTGTGATCGTTAACTTCTTATTATAATATTCGGTTTTGATGACGGGGGTTATGACATTGATTTTGCATGAATCGATATAAATGTTTCCGCGAGAGCTTATTTTTACAGAGTCGGTTTCAATGTTTTTTACCTGTATGGATAAGTTATGCAGTTTATTGATGATATCAATTTTAGAAAGAGTAAAATGCAGATTTATTCCGGCGACAGAATGGGATCTGTATTTATCGGATTTATATTTATTATGTAAATCCCATAGTTTCAGTCTGATATTCAATGTGTCGCCTGTTATGCCGGTAGAGATATAATCTTTTAAAGATTCCGGAATAAAAAGCATGTCCGGATTGTTTTGCTCCGGAGTGGAATCAATATACAGATTACAGTCATCCTCCCTCAGGTAAATGTTATATTCATTCGTTTCGTAAGGCTCTTTGTCAATTGTAATCGTTTTGAAAGAGCCCAGTTCTAT
>DOZP01000060.1 GCA_003517945.1 Porphyromonadaceae bacterium
TTTCTAATCCTTATACAATTCATTCCACCATAACGGTTCGTTTTTGAGCCAGCGGTCAAACCATGCAAAGATTGTGTTGTTCCATTTCAACCGTTTTTCGTATGAAAGGATGTGATGGTTTTCTTCCTGTACCTGTATCAATTCGACCGGTTTCCCGAGGATTTTCAATGCAGTGTACATTTGTATGCTTTCGCCTGCGGGGACATTCGTATCGGCTGTTCCGTGTAACAATAATAAAGGCGTATTGATCTTGTCTGCGCTGAATAAAGGGCTCTGGTTGATATACAGGTCATGATTATTCCAAGGATAACTGTGGGCGCTGGCGGCGCTGCTGTATGAATAGCCCCAGTAGCCTTCGCCCCAGTAACTGCTGATGGAGCTGATGCCTGCATGTGATACGGCGGCGGCAAACAGATCCGTACGTGTTTGCAGGTACATCGTCATAAACCCTCCGTAAGAAGCGCCAATGCAACCGATTTTTGTTACATCGACAAAAGAATGCCCGGCGACAAACTGTTGCGTTCCTTCAATAATATCGTCGGCGGAGCGTTTTCCCCATGTATTTACATGCAGGGCCGAAAATTTCTGCCCGAATCCGATCGCTCCGCTTGGCTGCAAAACATAGACCACGTATCCCAGGGCGGCATAGGCGTGTTTGGGATAGCGGCTCTCAAAAATACGTTCGGTTGGGGTGGTTCCGCCATAAAAATTGACGATCAGCGGATATTTTTTTGCCGGGTCAAAATCCGGCGGCAGGTAATAATACCCTTTGATTTCAATGCCGTCGGAATTGGTGAAGTCAAAATCTTTTACCTCGCCCGGTTTCAGTTGTTCCAGTTGTCCGGCATAAGGATCTGCAATGAGCGTAGCCTTTTTTGTTTTCAGGTCATATACATACGCCCGCGTTGAATTGGAAACACTTACGCCGGANNCATGACGGGCGACGTGTCTGAAATCTGAAAATCACCGATGACGTCTTCTTCGGCGGGCAGGCGTGTGAATTTTTTTGTTTTCGGATTGTAGGTGTAAACCGGCGCACGGTCTTCGTCTTCAGTTAACAGATAGATAAGTCCGTCAAATGCATTCCATTCGGCATCCTTGACAGACGGATTAAATTCTTTTGTGAAGGCTTCGATCTTTTTTGTGCTGAGATTCATCAGGAATGCTTGCGTATCATAACTGTTTGCAATCTGCCCCTCGCCGATATCAAGTCCGATACCGCCGAAAGATTCCGGAGCTCCTGTAATAAGGATGTCTTTTCCGTCAGGAGAAAACTGCGCCCGCGAGGCGAACTTTTCGTCTTGCCATAAAGTGTCTGTGCGCATGGTTTCGATATCCAACAAAAACAGGGCGCTTTTTCTGAAAGGACGTTCCGTAATTGTTTCGTCGGAGATGGAGAACAGTATCTTTTTGCCGTCATGACGTATGTCGTTCAGGTAAGTTGCGTGCGAACCGAATGTCAGTTGTTGCGTTAATCCGGATTGCAGATCGTAGCGGTAGATGAAAGAGTGGGAGGGTTTGCCGCCGGTACGGTCCGTCAATGTATGCAAGCGGAATACGTCTTCTTTTTTTTCCGTGTTTTTTCCGGCCTTTGCATAAAAGAATGATTGTTCGTCCGGCGAAAAAACGATGCGTTCCTCCGGAATATTCGCAGCCAATTCCGTTTCTTCCAACGTTTCCGGATGGATCGTGATGAGACTGGTTTGCTCTCCGTTTTTCTGAATATAACAAAGTCGTTCCGACTTTGGCATCCAGCTTAGTTGACGCTTCCGGTGGTCCGTATCAATCACAATGCGTTTTCCGGTTTTTATGTTATATAATTCGGTTGAAGAGGATGAACGTGACCCGCTATTGATTGTGTAGTTGATTAAAACGAATTTGCCCGCTGCGGAAAGCGAAACACCTGTCACCCGTTTTCCCCTGATCATATCATCCAGCACGATTTTCCGTTGCGGTTTTTCCGAAACGTGCAATCTGCCGCCATTACAGGAAAAAAACTCTTCATCTGCGTTTTCCGCCGGGCTCTCATCAGACGCGGTTATATCTATCGGATTTATCCCGGTTGAAATATCCTCAATTTCCACTTTCAGCGCCGCATCCGCATGTTCTTTTGTGTGTAATAGTTTAATTACGACGCGGCATGTTTGCGGATAGGGACTGATTTCGGCAGCTACGCTTTTTGCATCCTGCAACGAATCCTGTGCGGATGTTTTTGAAGATGTTAGTTTGTCATTGACATATATTTCCAGCATACCGGGCGATGTTACCTTTATCCGGGCTTTGCCGTACGAATCGGCGCTGACATAGAAGGAGAATAGTTGCAAACAGTCTTCGTTTTGAGTTGGCATCCGGAAAAAACCCGACGTGTCGGCATCGTACTGATGGATAAAAGATCCTTGTCCGGGAATCGTCAGATTCATCTTCAACAGATTTTCGCAGGTGAATCGTTTATCATTCCTGTCTGCCGGATCAACCTCAACAGGTTTGTTTACTTTAACGGGACCGGTTGCATGGAGTTCATGCAGCCGTATCGTCTGTGCATGCGTGTGTGTGTTAAGGATGGTCAGTAGCAACCCTACGAGGTATACGATTTGTTTCATTGTTAGTTAATTTTTCCGGGTGAGTATTTGGTTGTAAATGCAAAAATAAAAAAA
>DOZP01000329.1:0-1587 GCA_003517945.1 Porphyromonadaceae bacterium
AAATCTTATGCTGACTGGAAAGATTTTATCGCCAAGAATCCATCTAAAGTTCGTAAGTGAACCGGTTCCGTAATTGAAAAACAGGGCCGGATCCGGCCCTGTTTTTCAAAGTTGGTATTTTTAGAAAGGGTATCAGATTACTCCCTGAGCCATCATGGCTTTAGCTACTTTCATAAATCCTGCGATGTTAGCTCCTTTGACATAATTGATATAATTGCCTTCACGTCCGTGTTCTACGCACTGGTTGTGAATGTCGTTCATGATCTGGTGCAGCTTCCGGTCGACTTCGTCGGGGGTCCAGGATATATGCATGGCATTTTGTGTCATTTCGAGGCCGGATGTCGCAACTCCTCCCGCGTTGACGGCTTTACCGGGAGCGTACAATATTTTATTGTCGATGAATAGGTCTGTCGCTTCGCTTGTACACCCCATATTTGAAATTTCAGCTATACATTTTATGTCGTTGTCGATCAATATCTGTGCATCTTCGGCGTTCAGTTCGTTTTGTGTAGCGCATGGCAGGGCGATATCAATTTTTTGTTCCCACGGACGTTTGTTTGGAAAAAATACGGCGCTTTTGAATTCATCTGCAAAAGGAGCTACAATATCTTCACCGGATGAACGAAGTTCAAGCATGTAGTCAATTTTTTTACCGGATATGCCTTCCGGATCGTAGATATAACCGTCAGGTCCGGAAATTGTGACCACTTTGGCGCCCAGTTCGGTCGCTTTGATGGCCGCTCCCCATGCCACATTGCCGAAACCGGACAGCGCAACCGTCTTTCCTGCTATCTCCATTCCATGCTCCTGCAACATTTGGTTGACAAAATACAATCCGCCGAAGCCGGTTGCTTCGGGACGTAGTATAGAACCTCCGTATTCGAGGCCTTTTCCTGTTATTGTTCCGGTATTTTCCCTCGCAAGTTTTTTATACATACCATATAGAAAGCCTATTTCACGTCCGCCTACGCCTATATCTCCGGCAGGTACATCCGTGCATGGGCCTATATTACGCCATAATTCCATCATATAGGCCTGACAAAAACGCATGACCTCGGCTTCGCTTCGTCCGTGAATAGAGAAATCCGTACCTCCTTTTCCTCCTCCCATGGGTAGCGTCGTCAGTGCGTTTTTGAAGGTCTGCTCAAATCCCAGGAATTTTATTATGGAAAGGTTTACTGATGCATGGAAGCGCAATCCGCCTTTATAGGGGCCTATCGCATTATTAAATTGGACACGGTAACCGATATTTACATGGACTTCTCCTTTGTCGTCTACCCATGGCACGCGGAATGTAATGATCCGGTCCGGCTCTACAAGTCGTTCGATTATTTTTGCTTTTTCAAATTCCGGATGTTCGTTATATACATCTTCTATGCTGATCAATACTTCTTTGACAGCCTGCAGGTATTCCTTTTCGCCGGGATGCTTTGCTTCCAGTGAAGCTAATATTTGTTCGGTTTTCATGTTAAGTTATTTAATTATTAATAATCAGTGTATTATTGGTTTTTGATAGAAAGGACTTGTTTCATGGAATGTCTTGTCACAAAGGTAATAAAAATAAATGCATTCCGGATGTTTTATTTA
>DOZP01000329.1:1645-10247 GCA_003517945.1 Porphyromonadaceae bacterium
CTACTATTCAATATTAT
The DNA here is from genome assembly GCA_003517945.1 of Porphyromonadaceae bacterium. Lineage (GTDB taxonomy): Bacteria > Bacteroidota > Bacteroidia > Bacteroidales > Tannerellaceae > Tannerella. The sequence continues at coordinate 1,663 of DOZP01000329.1, forward strand.
TAATATACAAAAAATTAATTCTCATGAAAGTTTATCAAACAAGTGAAATTAAGAACATTTCAATTTTGGGAAGTTCTGGTACCGGGAAAACCACCCTTGCTGAAGCGATGCTTTACGAGGGTGGTGTTATAAAACGTCGCGGATCTGTAAAAACCGGTTCTACGGTTGCCGATTATTTTCCGGTAGAGAAAGAGTATGGGTATTCTGTTTTCTCTACCGTTTTTAGTGTAGAATGGAATGGTCTGAAACTGAATTTTATAGATTGTCCGGGATCGGATGATTTTATCGGAGGGGCTGTTTCCGCACTGAATGTGACGGATACCGCTTTGATGGTTATCAATGCCCAGTATGGTATTGAGGTAGGTACAATCAACCAGTTCCGTTATACGGAACAGTTCCATAAACCGGTGATATTTGTGATCAATCAGCTTGACAATGATAAAGCGGATTATGAATCGTCTGTTTCTCAATTGAAGGAAAATTACGGGAATAAGGTGGTACAGATACAGTATCCGGTTACGTGCGGAACTTCTTTTAACGAAGTGGTTGATGTGCTCAAGATGAAGTTATACCGTTGGAAGCCTGAGGGTGGGGTACCCGAGGTGCTTGATATTCCCGATAGTGAAATAGATAAAGCGACCGAATTGCATCGTATACTTATTGAGGCGGCTGCCGAACACGATGATTCGCTGATGGAAAAATTCTTTGATCAGGGTTCGCTGACAGAAGACGAGATGCGCGCCGGAATTCGTGCCGGTCTTGTGACGCGTGGTATGTTTCCTGTATTTTGTGTATGCGCAGAGCGCGATATGTGTGTGCGTCGTACACTTGAGTTTCTTGGAAATGTGGTGCCCTGTACGGATAAAATGCCTCGTTTGGTAACAACGGACGGTAAAGAGATTACGCCGGATCCGGAGGGGCCAACCAGTTTGTTCTTTTTCAAAACCACGATTGAGCCTCATATCGGGCAGGTTTCTTATTTTAAGGTATTATCGGGAAAAATAAAAGCCGGTGATGATTTACAGAATGCTGATCGTGGTTCCAAAGAGCGTATCGCGCAGTTGTTTGTTGTTGACGGGCAGATGCGTGCGGAAGTCCCGGAAATGGTTGCGGGAGATATTGGGGCGACTGTAAAGTTGAAGGATGTGCGTTTAGGTAATACACTGAATGGAAAAGGATGTGATTATAGGTTTGATTTCATCCGTTATCCCGAGCCGAAATACCGTCGCGCGATCAAGGCTGTGAATGAATCCGATGCGGAAAAATTAAGTGAGATATTGAACCGTATGCATGAAGAGGATCCGACCTGGTTAATTGAGCAGTCAAAAGAATTAAAACAAACAATCGTATCGGGACAGGGAGAGTTTCATCTTCGTACATTGAAATGGCGTATAGAGAACAATGATAAACTTTCGATCGAATTTCTTGAGCCGAAGATTCCTTACCGTGAAACTATAACGAAGTCTGCCCGTGCCGATTACCGCCATAAAAAACAGTCGGGAGGCGCCGGCCAGTTCGGGGAAGTGCATCTTATCATAGAACCTTATTATGAAGGAATGCCTGCTCCAACCGTTTACCGTTTCGGCGGACAGGAGTTCAAAATGAGTGTGCGTGATACGCAAACGATTGATCTGGATTGGGGTGGAAAACTGGTTTTTGTAAGTTGTATTGTCGGCGGATCGATTGACGCCCGTTTCCTGCCTGCCATTCTGAAAGGTATTATGGCGCGTATGGAACAGGGTCCGCTTACCGGTTCGTATGCCCGCGATGTGCGCGTTTGTGTCTATGACGGAAAAATGCACCCGGTTGACAGTAATGAAATCTCATTTATGCTTGCCGGACGTAATGCGTTCAGTATGGCTTTTAAAGAGGCAGGTCCGAAAATCCTGGAACCGATCTATGATATAGAGGTGCTTGTTCCGGCGGATTTTATGGGAGACGTGATGGGTGATTTGCAGGGACGCCGGGCCATGATCATGGGTATGAACAGTGAAAAAGGGTATGAGAAAATTATGGCTAAAGTGCCGTTGAAAGAAATGGCAAGCTATTCCACTTCATTGAGCTCAATTTCCGGAGGACGTGCATCGTTTACCATGAAATTCTCTTCCTATGAGCTTGTTCCGACAGATGTTCAGGAAAAACTACTGAAAGAGTATGCGGAATCTCAGACGGATGAATAATTGACTTTACATATGAAATTTAACAAGGATAACGGTATCTGATTTCAGATGCCGTTATTTTTTCGGTTCGTTGCCTTGTTGGTCATTTCTGATTTTTTCTGTTTTTGTAAAGCGGAACAAAAACGATGATTGCGGAGGCTATAATTGAAAAGATTACCATGAAGTCAATTTCTTTACTGTATGCGAGAAGCATATAACACAATACGATCCATAACAATATAATACATACAGCCTGACTATTGGTTATTTTGCGACGTGCCATCTTCAGTTCTTTGGATTAAAATCATCCGTTATAGTATTTATTCAGTAAAATAATCACGCCAAGCAATACGACTATAAGAATCAGTATGATTGTCATCATTTTTGACAGTCCGGATTTATTTTGCTCATATTCGGCATTGTCTTTTTCCGAATTCTCGGAACCAATTCCGTCAAGCATCTCTTCCGAAAAATCATATCCGTGATCTTTCATTATTTCCGATGCGCGTTGTACGTCTTTTTCCAGCAGTTCGACTTTAGCACCGCCGATATCAGCTTTGCCGAATAACACGCGGCTACTGATACCATCGCGGACGTAGCATTCTATTCCTTCCGATTTCAGCAGGTTCGCCAGCATTTCCGCTTCTGTGGTTTGCATAAACCGTGCTATTTCAACTATTTTATCTTTCATACGAAATGTCTGTTTCTGCAAAGGTAATACAACCGGGAGGAAAACAAAACAAACTAATCTGTTTTTGTTGCTGAACGGTATGCTTTCTTCATCGTACGACCTGTAATGGATTTGGCATTAATGGTCTGATTTTTAGGTGGAAATGTTTTCTCGTCTGCCAACAAATAAAAGTTAATTTACTTTTGAAAAAATATCTTGATTTAATATCTTTACATTTAATTTAATTTAATATCTTTGCGTTTAGCTCTTATGTTTACAGTTTCAATAATCGTTTATGAAACGAACATTCTTTAATTCCGGGTTCCAAACTTTAAATTTTGAATCTTGAATGTTAAAATTAAAAATTTGTACAAATGAAACGAGAATCATCAACTGAAAAAAAACGATCTTCTGTTCGTCTTTCCGAGAACGAACTGCTGAAAGATGTACCTCCGGTAGCCGTATTAAGTCTTAACAGGGTGAGTTCTTATTCTATAGAAAATGAAGCGGATGTTGCCCGTTTCACAAATGGTATTGAACTGAACGATTCATGGATGGATCAAGCGGATGATGAAACCGTTTCATTACATCCTTTTTTATCCGATGGGTTGATTTTGGCCGTAAAAAACTACTGTGATTCTCTTCCCAATGTGTATTTTGAGAGTTTCGGAACAGAGGACGAGATGGAAAAACACTTGAAGGTCATTCTTTACCGCTCTGTTTGTGAACTGATAAGTAATGCCGAGAAATATGCTTTCGCCGCCAATATATTTGTGCAGGTAATAGCTGAAAATGGTTTTATTTCCGTCACAGTATATGATAATGGCAAAGGTTTCGATCCGGAAACCGTTACTGTTGGTACCGGATTAGGAACTATTGCGACAGCAGCAATCGCTTATAAAGGGAAAATGAAAATTCACACATCATCCAATGGCACTGAAATAAGTGTTGAAATAGAACAATGAATATGATAAAAGTACATATTGTCGATCATCATAAAATGTTGGTCGCCGGGATTTATTCCTTAATTGATCAATCACAAATAGCGATTGTCTCCGGTATTTCGGAGACATTGACCGATTGCCGGAGAGCATTGCAAAAACAACAACCGGATGTATTGTTAACCGAACTCAGTCATCTGGTTATAGGAGATCCGGATTTTCCTCTGAACAAGAAAAAAAATAAAAAAGGCGGCTATTATAATGGGATCGATTTTTGTGAGGATGTGAAACATTGCTATCCGCATATAAAAATAGTCGTACTCACAGGTTACAGCAACTGGACTGTTGTGCGCCGGATGTTGAAAATCGGTGTTTCCGGATATGTGTTGAAAACATCTCCTTTATATGAAGTCTTAAACGCAATCGATAGTGTGATGGACGGAAATGATACCTATTTATGCGAGAAAAGCAGGCTGCAGCTTCGTAAGGAAATAAAAGGACCTTTTTTTTGGGCGACAGTAGCGGAACAGAAGTTTTTGAGGCAGCTTGCCGAAGGTTTTACAAATGAGGAGATCGCGGATAAGTTATGTCTTGCGCATAATACGATTATAACCAGACGCAAGTTATTAATTCAAAAATTTGGCGGTGAAGGTTCGATTAATATGTTGAAGAAAGCGATGCAAATGGGATTGATATGGGAAGATCTTATTCCATAACCGAAATACCTATAAATGGGGTATTTGAGTATAAAAACAAAAGCTATTTTTGCAAAACGTAAAAAAAGATCTTATGGATTTAAGCCAGACAATGCATTTTGTAATGACATATGCCCAGGTTGAAACTTTTGTCTCCGGGATGAAGGAGATGCATCCCGAGCATCTGTTCCTGGGATTACTGAAGTTATCGGGAATGACAGCCGGTAAGATTTCTTCCTCATCCGGAAACAGTTCTCAAATAGAAGAAGACATACAAACCGTCGCACGGATATTTCAGCAGACCGGTATTGATCCGGAAAACGGAAGGGAAAAATTACGCAAAGTTTTGTTTAATGAAAAACCTCCGGGAGACGGAGAACTCCTCATTGCTGAATTGTTGACTAAAGCTGCCGGCAGAACAAAGAAAAATGTACTTTTTGCCGCTGATTTGCTGATCGTTATACTGAGAGAACCAACTCCATTGATCACATCCGCTTTCGCTTTGGAAAAAAAACGTTCGAAACCGAAGCTTAATAAGGTATCCGAAACGGTAAAAAAAGGAGAAGGGTTGAAGTTCCTTACATTTTTCTCCGAACGTATCCGGGATATGAGGCATACTTTATTGAATAGGGTATTTGGGCAGGATCATGCGGTACATGCTTTTGCCGAAGGTGTCTTTAATGCTGAGATTTTGGCCGAAGCCGATGATAAACGGAAGCAACCGCGTGCGATATTTGTCTTCGCGGGACCTCCGGGCGTAGGAAAGACCTTTTTGGCCGAGCAAGCTGCCGGAGAATTATTTATTCCGTTTAAACGTTTTGATATGAGCAGCTTTGCCGATCATCAGGCTCATTCAAACCTTATTGGTTTCGCACCAAGTTACAAAGAAGCCCGGCCGGGCATGCTGACCGGTTTTGTCCACGATAATCCATATAGTATCTTACTATTCGACGAAATAGAGAAAGCGCATCTGAATACCGTACAATTATTTTTGCAGCTATTGGATGCAGGGATATTGCATGATGATTTTCTGGATAAGACCATTTCGTTTAAAGATACGATCATTATTTTTACCACGAATGCCGGCAAACAGCTTTATGAGCGCGAACCGAAAAAAATGGCTGCCGGATTTTCACGCAAAACGATTTTAAACGCGTTGGAGAATGATCTACATCCACAAACAGGAATTCCTTTTTTTCCGCCTACGATTTGCTCCCGCTTAGCGACCGGTTATCTGATTATGTTTAATCATCTTCAGGCATACGATCTGGAGAAGATAAGCGCCGGAGAATTTTTCCGTTCATGTGTTTTATTTGAGAAAAGGTATCATATAAAGGTAAGCGCGCACCCTCTTCTTTCCACCGCATTGCTTCTTTCGGAGGGAGGGTGGGTTGACGCACGTACACTGAAAGCTCAAACCGGATTGTTTTTTAAAAACGAAATTTTCAAGTTGCTCAGTTTCTTAGATCATCATATCGATTCTTCTTTTAAAAAAATAAAATCAATACATTTCAGCTTATCAATCGATGATTTACCGCTTACGGTTAAGCATTTATTTGAAGATCCGGTGCAGCCGGAAATCCTATTGTTCGGAAACACCGCGTCAGGTGAAAAGCTCAAAAAGATATTGCCGGATGTAGCCATACATCAAACTTCAGATGTTTATGAAGCCTTGAAAATCACAGCAGAGCGGGATATTACTTTTGTGCTTTTAGGAATGGATAATGCCCTGATACCGGAAACATTGCATAAAATACGTAATATTTTCAACTTATTGAGGAAAAGGGTTCCGGATATGTCGATTTATTTATTGAGGTCCGAACCATCTCCTGCGGATCATGAATTGCTATCGGCTTTTATTCGTGCGGGAGCCAGGGATACGCTGACTTTGCCGGATGAAAATCCGGATCTGTTCGCCGGGGAAATTGTGAATATCATGAAACAGGCTTATCGCCAAAGTATCGCCGTCGGTTTTGCAACACAACACAAAACATTGTCTTTTGAAACTTCAGCCTCTTTCTCTTCGAAAGATAAACAAGCTATTATACATTTGAAAGAATTCGGTATTCGCAGAGCTATACAGGCCGAAGATAACAATATGATATTAGACGAAATCGAAAAGCCGGAAGCAAGATTTAATGATGTCATTGGGCTAAGCGAGGTAAAAGAAGAATTATCCCTTTTCATTGATTACCTGAAAAATCCGAGAAAATTTGCCGCTTTGGGTATTAAACCTCCTAAAGGAATCCTGCTTTACGGTCCTTCCGGAACCGGCAAAACGCTATTAGCCAAAGCGATGGCCGGCGAGTCAGATGCAACTTTTATTCCCGCTTCAGCAAACGCTCTTGTGGCCAGTTATCGAAATGACGGGTCGAATGCGATCCGGGAGTTATTTAGCCGTGCGCAGCGGTATACTCCGGCAATCATATTTATAGATGAAATAGAAGCCATTGGAAAGTCCGGTAAAGACTTAATAACAGGTGATTATGAGAAAATGGCGCTGAAAATATTGCTTGCCGAAATGGAAAGTGTTCCGGTTGACTTCAAACATCCGGTATTTATTTTAGCTGCTACAAATTTAGAGATTGATGGAGGTCAAAGGGGCTCTGAAATCGTTGATGCCGCATTGGTTCGCCGGTTCAGCCGGAAAATACGAATCGGTTTGCCGGGTAAAACAGAACGGAAACACTACCTGCAAGCCATCCTCGATAAACGCAAAAACCACCAGGTATCGGAAAGCGTGATTGGATTCCTGACCGATCGCTCCGTAGATTTCAGTTTTGCTGATTTGGAATCTGTTTTAGACCTGTCTTACCGCATCGCCGCCAAAGAAAATGTCCCGGTCAACGACCGCTTATTATGGGAGGCCTTTAATACCAGTCATCCCGGAGAGAGAAAATACTGGGATAATGAATATTGGAAAAAGTAAACAGATAAAAGGAGGAGATATTTATGAAATGGGAAAGGGTTACGATTTTTATCAGCAGTACGTTCAACGACATGCATGCCGAAAGGGGTGACGGAAAATATCTATCAATTTTAAATGAGTATAAACCTCTCCGGAAGGAGACATAAACAGGATAATTATGAAAAATCAGAGCAAACTATTAATTGTATGGGTGATTACTTTAATCATGGTTGTTATACCAGTGTCCAGCCTTTATGGACAAGATGTGCAAAAGTCAATTGGCGGAGAACTAACTCCCGACATCACATGGCGTATAGAAGGAAATATTCTGTATATAAGCGGTAAAGGTGTTGTGCCGACCACCATGTTTGGGGCAAGATCAGCCTGGCATGATTACCGGTCAAAATTCCACTCCGTAGTTATAGAAGACGGCATTACGGGGCTTGGTCAAAATGTTTTCACCGGTTACAAAAATATCACATCACTAACGATTGCCGGAAGCGTAAAGGATCTTGCGCCCAGTTCTTTTAATAGCTGCAAAAATCTGTCTGTGGTGGAAGTAAAAGGCGCTACTCCGTCGGATATAAATGCATCGGTTTTTTACAGGTTGAAATACAAGAATGTCAAGCTGATTGTTCCGGCTGGAACAAAAGCGACTTACGAAGCTGACCCTTTCTGGGGAAAATTCGGTACGATTGAAGAAAGCGCTCAATCGGAGGATATGCAACCCGCTTCTACAGTAACATTGACGGAGCCGTGTATCATCCATCTAAAGCGAAATGCTAATTTTTTCGGAGGAGGGGCAAAGATAAAAGTTTTTCTGAATGGTGTTGAACAAGAAAAAATAGGTAACGGAGAAACTATCGTGATGCAAACAGATCGTGTCAAAAATGAGTTGTTTCTTCAATGGAATAAAACTGCGCTTTCCATTCGCCGCTTTGAAGCGACAGCAGGCGGTGACATTCATATTGAATATTCAAATATGATCGCATATATGAAAATTATAGATGAAGAAAACGAAACAAAAGACGATACTCAATAGAGTTCATCTTATCCTACATGAAGAATAATCCATTACAAGACTGTCATGCTACCCTGTTCGATATGACACAGCCTCAGTGCAATGAGTGGATACATCTTTTATCTGATATGCTGCTCAAAACGCTCAAAACATTGGGTGAATTCGTAGCCAAGAATTGTCGTCTTTCACAT
>DOZP01000051.1:0-2302 GCA_003517945.1 Porphyromonadaceae bacterium
CTAAAGTCATTATTTCTCTACGGGAGAGAATACTTCCATTACAACAGGTCTGTCGCGTAAGACGAGTTCGTCGTTTGCCGTATAAGTTCCCAACTCACTTGTAACGGTATAATTCAGCACGATTCCATCCCGCTTTTTATTGCCCCATTCATATGCTTTTGATTTAAATTCTCCGGTGCCCTGAACGGTATATGCGGATCCCGGAGGTGCGGATATCGTACAATTGTTTCCGTTGAAATCCAACAAAAGTGATAATGAACCGGTAAAAATTTTCGATTCGAAACTGAAAGAGGTCGAAACCTGATACCGTCCGGTTGTGGTTAAGCCGGCGGTCGGATAGTTTTCTACATACTTTTCGGTATTGTATGCCGTATTTTCAACAACGGCGCCCGTCGGGTCTTTAACGCTGCTTGTTCCGTAATGAAAGTACCTTCCCTGGAATTCATTGATGAATTTAACGGCAAACAGGGTATAATTTTTTGATAATAAAATTGTGTCCACATCGGATGATCCCACAATTCTCATGGGTACTACATACGTGTTTTTAATAGCCGCCGGATCGTTGAAAAAAGCGTCGGTAAGTTGCACTTCTATTCCGCCGTTATATTCTCCTTCCGGTATCACAATTTTGTCCGGCGAACTCAGGTTGTAGTAATTCGACGGAAGCGGTTTTATTTCGTTTCCTCCGGCCGAAAACAACAGATTGTTGCATAGACTTTCGTCTACGACTACTTGAAATTCCCTGTTTTTCGTGTTTTTATAAACGCCTCCCATCGCTACCGACACCACAAATTTGTGAGCGTTATCATTGGCGTTGTCATAAATATAATCGCCCAGGATAAGCGTTCTGACGGGATATTGATAAGGGAAAAAGCCGGAAGTGTACGCGTAATCGTCAAATTCATGATCAAAATTACTACATGCAGCGAATGTAGCTGCGATACAGATCATTAATAAGGTTTTAACTATATGTTTCATTGTTACTATGAATTTTAATTAATACTTACCATCCGGCATTTTGTTCAATATTATACTTAAGCACTTCCGTATAAGGTATCGGTCCGTAATGCATGTATGCGTTTTTGTAAACACGTTCTTCTACAATGAAGTAGTTGTATGCTCCGTTTTCGATACGTACGCCCCGCGCCGGCTCGGTAAGATCCGCTTTCCAACGCCGCAGGTCCCAGAACCTGAAACTTTCAAAGCAGAGTTCGAGTCTTCGCTCATTGCGGATCAATTCTCTCATCGCTTCTTTGGTGTTTACCGACTCCAGGTATTCGTCCGGTTGTGTGATTCCCGCGCGGTTGCGAATAGCCGCAATCACTTCTTTGGCCGAAAAACCATTGGCCGCACTACCCGTTGGCCCCCATGCTTCGTTTGCCGCTTCCGCATAATTCAGGAACAGTTCCGTGTGCCGGATATGCATGATTACGTGTTGCTGATCAGAGGTTGAGGATGGGTTGGGATTTGCGTCTTCCCGTAGAAGTTTTTTGAGATAATATCCGGTTCTCGTAGAGTTTACCAATGCGTTCAGACCGTTGTTGCCAGAGTTTACACCGGTATTGATCTTCGCATTCTTATAGGTGCTTCCGTCATAAATGATGTATAATGCGAGGCGGGGATCCCTGTCGGCGTAAGGATTGGAAGGATCGTATCCGGATCTTGCATCGGTGATCGGATATCCGTTTTTCATGGGGAAAGCATCTACTAAATTTTGCGTGGGATTGATTCGTCCGTTCCCATAGAGTGTCGGCGGAAAATTAGCAGCTTCCCATGTTCTGTTCGACACAATAGCACGACGCCATAAAGTTTCGGCATTATCCAGGTAGTCATTGGCCGTCAGGTTACCGGCGTCAATCTGCGCTTTCAGGTAGAACAGGTTCCCTTTTGGGTCGAAATTGTTGATATTTAACAGTTCGGCGGTCATGTTGGCTGCTTTTTCCCAACGTGACGCATCATTGTTCGTATTGAAAGCGGGACTTGCTTCGAGTAAGGCTAATCTTGCTTTGAACGCTTTCGTAATACGTCCGCTGACGCGTTGTTGCGTAGCGTTTCCCATCACGAAATTATACGAGTAGATATCCTTCACTTCACTGAAATCCGCAGGAACGGCTGTTTTATTTCCGTAGTCATACGGCAGTAGCGCGAGCGCTTTATCCAGGTCATTGTAAATGCTCTGCACCGATTCCGCAAACGATTTGCGCGGCGTAGCAAGTTCATCTTCCTGAATGAAGCCGTCGAAAACAGGGATGCCTAACATTTGGCCCGAAGCGCCGGGGCCGGCATGGTTTCGCAACAGAAA
>DOZP01000051.1:2349-2952 GCA_003517945.1 Porphyromonadaceae bacterium
TCGACATCGTTTACTATTTCAAGGAATTGATTGATATACAAAATGCCCCGGTTGCAGTTGTCCCAAAGATTCTGCGGATTGTATTGGGCGGTCCACATACCTTTTGCCATATAAAGATATGTATTACCCAAATCGTTAGTAACTGCATCATCTGTTGCCGGTTCGTCGAAACGATAATCGTTGGTAGGAAGCTGCGTATAGGCAGAAATCAACAACCCTTCGGCAAACCCCGGGTCTCCGTATACCCGGTTAAATACGCTGTGATTGTCATTTTCCGGGTTTAAACCCCATTCACATCCGCTTATCATGATAAGGGATATGACGGCTGTTAAGATTAATTTAAGTGTCTTCATACATTTAAAATTTGGCTTTTAATGTGACGGTATAAGTACGGTAATACGGTTCGGTTCCTACACACAGGTCGCGCTCGCGCAGATTTGAGGCAATCTGGAATACATCTGATGCATTGAGTGAAACATCTAAACTTTTCATGAATAAATAGTTGGCAATATGTTTCGGGAAACTGTAATTCAGTTGAATACGTCGCATATTGAAATAGCTGTTATCGTACAACCAGAAGGAAGAGCGGCGCAGGTTATTGCT
>DOZP01000051.1:3037-11329 GCA_003517945.1 Porphyromonadaceae bacterium
TTTTTGTGCCCTTGCTGGCCTTCGCCAATCAGAAATAAAGTCCAGTTTTTATAAGAAACTCTTACTTCAAGTCCTTCCGACCAGGGCGCCTGCCAATTGCGAAGGAATACTTCGTCGCGGGAATCGATGATATTGTCCCCGTTCTGGTCCTTGTATTTCAGGTCGCCGGGTTTTACGGTTCCGAATGTCTGGAACGGACTGGCGTCAATATCTTCCTGCGATTCGAAAAATCCGATGGTTTCCAGTCCGAAAGTGGCGTCTCTTCCGTGTCCTTTCCGGTATTGATAAGCATCTGCGTAAATTTCGTTGACTTTCAGTTGCTTGGATACAGAATACAGTAAATTCGCCCCTGCATAGAAACCCCAGTCTCCGACTTTTTTATTGATGTTCATGCCCAGTTCAAAGCCTTGGTATGAAACTTTTTCAAAGTTTTCATACGGTACGAAATTTCCGTAAAAACTCGGGTAGGCGGACGTCGGGCGAACCACAAGGCCATCGTTGATCGTATAAAAATAGTTCGCTTCAACTCCCAACGTGTTGTTTAGCAGAAAACTCTGGAAACCGGCGTTGATTTCTTTACGGGAAGCATACCCTAATTTTTCGTTGGACAACCAACTGGATACGACACCCGAACGGCTTTTCCCGCCTTCGTACCAGTTGTAGCTGCCCGAAGTGGTATAACGATTATCATAGTAGTAATAATCCGTGATCGGAATATCCGACTTTAAAATACCTGCCGATACTTTCAATTTCAGATAATTGAGAAAATCGGTCGGAGTGAAAAAGTCTTCATTGGAGATGACCCATGCCAATGCCAAAGAAGGAGAGAATCCGACTTTTGTTTTGCTCGGTAATTTGACCGAGTTGACGAATGCACTGCTGAAGTCGACCATGTATTTTCTGTCATAAATATAGCCTAACTGCAATCCTATATGCGAATTTTTCACGCCTTGAAAATCACTGTACGCTCCGTCGTTATCCTTTGCCGTGGTACCATATCCCACTAAAGAACCGGTTACATGGTGTATGTTTTCGAATGTACGGTCATAGCTTAATAATCCGTAAAAACCCATTCTTCTTTTGAAGTAACGGCCTTCCACATTTTGCGATCCGGGGTTGGAGTCTTTCCCATGTTGTTTTAACGCAACAATCCGGTCGCCTTCCCAAGTCGGTTCGTACACCGAATAGTCTTTTGGTACGACCTGATTATATCCCATATAGTAATCAAAGCTGAGGTTGGTATGGAATGAAAGCCCTTTGGTAATCATATCCAAATCAAAATTGATACGGTTGTTAAAGCAGAATATACGCCAGATTATATTGCTTGTACCGGCCGCGTACACGTCGGCGATGCCGCTCGTAATAAAATTACTGTTGCCGCCGAGCAGGTATTGGCCGTCAATGTCGTTTTTTCGTCCCTGCAGCAATTTGTTATCGGGGTCAATCATGCTGATGGGTAAGAGCGGTGAAAATTCGAACGGGCGGACTGTGGCTGAACTGTTCCAGAAACCATTTCCCGTGTATCTGGGCGACTGTCCGCTAAAGAACAACCCGGTCACGTCAACCGCCGTATTGATCCAATTATTCACTTTCAGGTCAATATTTCCCCGCACATTGAAATTGTTTGTGCGCGCGTTTTTTCCTTCTCCGAAATTCAGAATGCTTCCGTTTGAATTCCATCCTAAATTAGCATAGTACCGAACGTTTTCGTTCCCTCCCGAAAATTGGGCGTTCACGTCAACATAGTCTTTCATGGACTTTTGGTATTCATCGGAATAATAATCCACGTTAGGATAACGGTATTTATTGCCGGTACGGTAGTTCCGGATGGTTTCGTCCGAGTAAGTCGGTGTTAGTCCGTCACTTATCCGCGCTCTGTTATAAAATTCCATATATTCGGCCGAGCCGAGATATTCGGGAATAGAGGTTGACCGGGGTATTCCAACGCCGTAATTGACAGAAAAATCCGCCGTTTTCCGGTATGCTTTTCCGCGTTTGGTCGTGATGTACAAAACTCCGTTCAGGGCGGTGCTACCATACAGGATGGCCGAATTCACGTCGCGCAGAATGGTGATGCTTTCGATATCGGAAAGGCGTATGCCGCTTATATCGCGGGGCATACCGTCGACAACGACCATGGCCGTACCGGTATTGGTGCCGGTGATAGCTCCAACATCCAGATTGAGGCCCAGTCCGCGGATGTTACTGCCGCCCAGCATACCGATCGCTCTTCCGCTCAAGGCATCGCTCAACCAGATACTGTTGTCATACGAACTGATATCACTTATACTATAACCGTTTGCGGCGCTGGCAACGTCTCCTTTCATCACGTCACGAAACGGCATTTTTACGATATCTTTGTCGTCGTATAGCAGTTCGCTGCGGGTTAACGTCGTCTGTTCGCCTATCTCTTCGCCAGCCATTGCAACATGCTGGTATCCGTCAGCTTCGATCGTTATTTTTGAGTCAACGCCGACTTTCAGGGAAAAGTTGCCTTCTGCGTCTGTAAATGTATATGAATTCTCACTGTATATTTCCGCATTGGCTATTGGTTTTCCGGATTTGTCCGTCACTTTCGACTGAATCGTTATCAGACTCTTACTCTGTGCTGTCATTTTACCGGGGAATGCTTCCCAGAAAACGAAAACAATGATGAGGTATATTAAATTTTTGTTCATATATGAAAAATTTCAGCGTTATAAAAAAATTACCATCCCGGGTTTTGCGGAAATCCCGAATATTGCGTTGTATATTTTGTTTGGATCGGCAGCCAGTTGTGTTTTTTGTCAACGGCGCGCTTGATCACTAAACGCTCCCTTACATTGATAGGTTTGCCGTCGCTGTCACGATCAAAATCTACGGCTGTTTTCTCTAAATACCGCGGATCATAATTCCGGTTCCAGCGGCGCAAATCGTCGAAGCGTTGGCCTTCAAAAGCAAGCTCTACGGCGCGTTCGCGAATGATTTCTTCAAAGAAGACATCTCTGTTTGCTGCGTATTTCGATTCGAGATCGGGTAGTTGGGCCCGGTTACGAACGGTATTCACCGCTTCGAGCGCAGTCATGGAATAGTTTGAGGATGCTGCGTTTGGCCCGCCGTTCGAACTGAAATTCACCGCTTCGGCATACATCAGATAGATATCCGCCAGTCTCAGGTAAGGTTTATAGGTTTGTAACTGGTCTGCCCTGGATGTCGTAAAATCCGGCCCGAGCGGTGCATACCTCTTGTAATAATAGCCGGTAGAACTGGCCGGATTGATACCGTTTCGATGGCGGCCGCCGTTATATAATTGTGCAAATTGGTCCGCACCCGTAGTAGCCCATACCTGGCATCCGTCGTAAAGAATATCTTTGTAAAAACGAGGTTCCCGGTTTGTCCACGGATCGTTGGGATTGTATCCCGATTCCGGATCGTTAATCGGAAGACCGTTTGCCATCGCGTAATTCTTTATGTAATTATGCGTCGGCACATCGGCCGAAGAACCGCTGTTCAGACCTAAAGACGAAGGCACCATGGCGCCCGTCGTTGACCAGCGTACGCGGCCGCGGTCATAAATGGTCGGCATCATGATACATTCCGTACCGCCGGGGCGTTCATAACTCCATCTCCAGAAACAATCCGTCCAGGTTTGCCACGGTTGCATTTTGTAAATACCGGTTTCATCCGCTAACTTCAGCAATTCGCCGAACGCCTGTGCCGCTTTTGCGCATAATTCGGCATCGTATGCGTTGCTTCCGGTAGCTTCTTCATTGATCATGGGGCTTGCCGCAAACAAATAGGCTTTGCCGAGGTAGCCGAGCGCATGGAATTTATTGATCCGGCCATGGTTATGCCCTTTCGTTGCTTGTCCGGGTCCCGATTGATCCCAGTGGTTGGGTAATAAATTGGCAGCGGCGCGAAAATCCTCCGTCATTTTGAGCGCTGTTTCTTTGAAATTCAACCGGGCGTATTCGTCGGAAAACATATCTTCCACCGGATCAATGACTTTTTGCACGTAGGGCATACCTCCCCAGAAACGGCAGATCTCAAAATAGAACCAGCCTCTGAAAAACAAGGCCTGCCCTTTCAGGTGATTTTTTTCTTCATCCGATCCGGAAAAGAGTCCTTCTTCTTCTATTTTTGCCAATGCCAGATTGGCTACGCGAATGGCGTACCAGGCGTTTTCCCAGACCCTTTTATCCCGGCTGTTGAGGCTTGTCGGACTTGCCGCCACCCCAAAGAAATATGTCTCGTTGCTCCAGTAATTACCCTGGTCAAAAGGATAGGGGGAGGGTCCTAATGTTTCGTCGGCAAAAAGGCATCTGTTCCACGCACCTCCTTTGTCGGGGTCCATGATACAGTTATACATTTGTTCGACAAATCCCTGAAAACTATTGAAATTTCCGAAAGCATCCTTTTCCGTAATATCCGATTCGGGTGCTTTATCCAGATAGTCTTCGCAGGAAGTTGCGCTTATTCCCAATACAAATATCAAGCATATACTTATAAAATATTTTATTGTTTTCATTTGCGTCACTGTTTAAAAGGTTAGTTCAAATCCGAGGTTAACTCGTTTCAATGTCGGGTATGCACCCTGGGTTGCCGATCCGCCGCTGTAAGTCGTTTCTCTGTCGTCGGGCAGGTCCGACCAAAAGAACAGATTGTTGCCGTTCATGAAAATACGCATATTCTCGATACCCATTTTCTTTACCCAGTTCATTTTGTTGAAAGAGTAACCAATTTCAACCATTCTCAGCCGGAGAAATGAAGCATCATATACATAGTAATCTCCGACATTCTCCGCGGAGGTCTTCCAGCGTGGCAGGAAAGACGAGGCATTTGGGTTGTCTTTCGACCAGTAATCGCGTACATGGCCGAATACAATATCAACATCATTCTGAAAATTGTTGAAAGAAATGACGCGCGTTGCATTGTTGACACCGTATAGCTGACATGAAATGCTGAAATTTCTGAATGTAGCTCCGATCGTAAGGGCGGCTGTATTCTGGGGCACTTCGGAATAGCCTATCGGGACATTGTCTTCCGAACTTTTGATGATGCCGTCTGCCGTGTAATCAAGCATATTGTAATATCCGGGCAGTTTTGAGAGGTCATTCGTTTCGGTCGGCACGCTGGCGTATATCTCGTCCCAGTTGTTGTAAAATCCGGTGGAGATCAGGCTTCTTGTCTGTCCGATCTGAAAACCGGCCGCTTTCAAGTGTGCAAACTGAAGTTGCGGGTCGTCACGGAAAATCACTTCGTTCTGGTTGTGCGTAATGGCCAGTTTCGACCAGATATCCCAATCCTTTCCGAATCGTTTGTTTAAATTGAGTTCGACTTCGAATCCTTTTGATTTCACTTTACCCAGGTTTGCACTCGGAGGCGTTGTTCCGAAAAAGACAGGAACCGCCCTGCTGCTTCCTCCGATAAGAATATCGGTACGCTCTTCGGTAAAATAATCAACGATTAATCCGATCTGGCTTTTGAAGAAACCGATGTCGATTCCGTAATTATCTTTCACTGCTTTTTCCCAACGGACATCCGGATTCCCAACGGTTGTTTCGCGATAGAAAACGTACGGACTGGATCCGTTTGACGCATTGTTCAACCGGGCGGATGTGCCGTAGCTCATTTGTGAAGCATACATCCAACGGCTGCCTCCGGCGTCGTCGCCGACCCATCCTTTACTATAACGTAATTTGAGGCGGTCTATCCATTTTATTTTCCAGAATTTTTCGTTGGTCAGATACCAGCCTACCGCGAGGGATGGGAAAAAATCAAAACGGTAGCCGGGTCCGAATTTTTCCGATCCGTTGTAAGCTCCGTTTACTTCCAGTAAATAACGGGCGTCGAAATCATACGTAAGACGGCCGACCCAATCTTCGCGGTAGTTTTTGAACATATTTCCGTAAGCATATTCTTCGCGTTTCATGATGCCTGTTGCCGTTACATTATGTAATCCGAACTGACGGGCGTAATTCAATTGAAACTGATACATGAGACGGCGCCTTACCGGAATGCTACTGTCCCAGTTGGCCGTATTGATTCCTTCGGCGCGGATTGTCCACGGGCGTATGATCCAGTCGAAATCTTCCGTACTGACGGGCAGATATACCGTATATTCCGAAGGATCCTGATCCGGCCCTTCGTATTTCATCGGGTAAATCTGTTTGTATTTAACGTTAGTGGCCGCCTCGTTCGGGCGTACGTGATTACTTATGTCATAAATACCTCCCTCGCTACGTATTTCGTTATCATAAGAGAAAAAAGCCCTGGCGGATAATCCTTTCGTGATGAAATCCAGGTTTTGCTCCAGTGAGAAGTTGGAATTTAGCTGTGTTTGCCTTGTTTGGCGAATCCCCAGATTGTAAACTACGGCTAATGGATTCACGGTATTGTTTCCTCCTTCCTGGTAGGCTCCCCAGTAACCGTCTTCGTGATAAGGGATAAACAGGTTGGGCGCCATAAAATAAGAAGCCGACCACATCCATTGGTCTGCACGACCGGTACTTCCTTCGTTGTTGAAGTTGGTATTCTTTTGCGAATAAAAACCGGAAAAATCGACCGATAATTTGGTTGTCTTTGTCAGGTTAAAATCAATGTTACTTCTGAAATTGAAACGGTCGTAATTGTAGTTCGGATTGTATCCTTTGCCGTTGTTCATATTCCGGAACATATCTCCTTCGTGTAAGTAGGCAACCATACCGTAATATTTTACGTTGTCGCTTCCGCCGCTGGCGCTTAGGGTGGCCCGGTGAGAGAAGCCCATGTCGGCATACATCTCTTTTTCCCAATCCACATTGGGATAAATGACGGCATATTCTTTCGATTGGGGCTTGCGGTAACGTTGTACGATATCGTAAGGCACATACCAGTTCCATGAAGGTTCGTTGAGCGCCACTTCGCGTTCAATGATTTCATTTTTAGCCATCATGGCATCGTACGAATCTAACCTGTCCGGCTGTTTGGAGAGCATCGTTCCTGTGGACGTATAGCTGAAATTGAGTTGCGTTTTACCGCTATTACCGCGTTTGGTGGTGATCAGTACAACTCCGTTAGCTCCTTTCACACCAAATACGGCCGTAGCAGATGCGTCTTTTAATACCGATATGCTGGCTACTTCGTTTACATCAATATTATTCATGCTTCGTTCGACACCGTCGACAAGAATGAGCGGTTGTCCGCCGTTCCATGTATTCTGTCCGCGGATATACATGTTTGTCGAACTGTTACCGGTAGTAATCCCTCCCGGTTCGCCGGATGATGTCATGGTTACAAGACCCGGCAACTGGCCCGCTAAGGCCTCAGTCAGGTTACTGGAGTTTCCGGTTCTTCGTAATTCTTTTTCCGTTGTCTGGGCGATCGAAGCGACTACGCTTTCCTTTTTTTGTACGCCATATCCCACCACAACGACATCTTCTATCTGTATGGCGTTTTCTTCCATTCTGATAATCAGTTGTTTTGAATCGCCAACGGCTACGTCTTTTGTATTATATCCCATATAAGACACGCGCAATGTAGCATTTGAGCCTACTTCCAACGAAAAATTCCCTTCAGTATCCGTAAGCGTCCCGTTGGTGGTCCCGACTTCCATTATATTTGCTGCCGGCAGAGGCTCGCCGAGATCGTCAAGTACAACACCGGTGACTTTTATCTTTGTTTGCTGATGAATGGCTTCTTCATTTATATTATCCGGCGATTTTAAATACGAAGCTGCTGCGCTTGTTATACCGGCCCATGCCAATACAAACAAAACACATCGTTTCATCATTTTAAAATAGTTATTTGTCATACATTTACATAATTTTTGAGTTACTAATTTTTTAATTTCATATAGCATTAACCGAAATCTGTCTGAAACGGACAGAAACGGCAGAGTAAAAACTCCTCACTCTTTTTCATATAAGGTAATAATAAGGCAGGTATTTGATTTTCAGTTAATAGTAAACTGTCTTTTCTTTACTTTTCCATAGGCACATTCATTTTTAAGATTAAAAAATATGTAGTTGTAAAATAGTATTGAAATGGTCTTTCTCTATTTGTAATCCCTTTAAGTTTATATAAAATATGTAATAGTATTAACTTTGTATTGTACAGCAAATATAAAAGCGGTTAACGACCATTAATGACATAAATCGTCTGAAAAAACGACATGATTTATCCGGGTTTGTGTTTTTAACAGTATTTTTAACAGTATTTTTATAAAAAATAATAGAAAATGTTTGATTCCCGTATTTTTAGTGTGCGGAAGGTATTTCAAAAGAAATTAATATATTCGCGATACCGAAACATGTATTTCG
Organism: Porphyromonadaceae bacterium; assembly: GCA_003517945.1. Taxonomy (GTDB): domain Bacteria; phylum Bacteroidota; class Bacteroidia; order Bacteroidales; family Tannerellaceae; genus Tannerella. Next base: position 11,317 of record DOZP01000051.1, read on the forward strand.
GAACTGTGCATTT
>DOZP01000051.1:11497-11908 GCA_003517945.1 Porphyromonadaceae bacterium
TTTGCAGAAAGTGATTTTACTATGGTTGAAAGGATAATTGCAGAAAAGGTCAAATATTTAGCGACAAAATACCCTGTGGTAACGCTCACGGGTACGCGGCAATGCGGAAAATCCACTTTGCTGAAGTCGGCGTTCCCCGACTATCGTTATGTTAGTCTGGAAGATTTGGATTTGCGGATGATGGCACAAGACGACCCGCGCGGTTTTCTGCAAAATTTTAGTTCCCGGGCGATTATAGATGAGGCGCAGTATGTTCCTCAGTTGTTTTCGTATATTCAAACCCTTGTCGATGCGGAAAATGAGGCGGGAATGTATATCCTGTCCGGTTCTCACAATTTTCTGCTAATGCAAAATATTTCTCAAAGTCTGGTAGGCAGAACAGCGGTATTGAAATTGGCTCCGTTTTCCGTT
>DOZP01000190.1:0-186 GCA_003517945.1 Porphyromonadaceae bacterium
CAAAAAATCGTTTTTATCCATGGAAAAGGTGAAGGAGTTTTACGCGCTGCGTTGGAAAAAGAGCTTAAAACAACGTATAAACATCAGTCCCGTTTTCAGGATGCCTCTTTCCGGGAGTATGGCTACGGCGCGACGATGGTGGTGATCGGCTGACAATGAGGTGGCCGTAGGTTATTGGAAAAGGAG
>DOZP01000190.1:221-777 GCA_003517945.1 Porphyromonadaceae bacterium
TTTTTGGTCAGGAATCATTCTTTTATGGATGAGGCGTTTCAGGCGAAGCGTATTGTCCAGGGATATATATGTGCGGATACGGAGCGCTCGGTACGTGTGCGTATACGTGGCGAGGAAGGTTTCCTGACGATAAAAAGTGCGACAAATGACCGGGGATGGAGTCGCTATGAGTTTGAACAGCCGCTTACATTGGAAGATGCCGAAGCGTTAATGAAACTTTGTCTGCCGGGTTTGATTGATAAGGTTCGCTACTATGTGAAAGTGGGCGGCCATATCTGGGAGGTGGATGTTTTTCATGGGGAAAATGAAGGGCTTGTGGTGGCCGAGATTGAGTTGGAATCGGAAGGGGATGTTTTTGAGATTCCTTCCTGGATAGACAGGGAGGTTAGCGGCGATCCGAAATATTATAATCTGATGCTGGCTCAGCATCCTTATTCAACGTGGAATGTATGCTGAGTTTTTTTTCAGAAAAAAAAGACAAGCATTATGTAACCAATCCGGACGCTTTGTAGTCATATATCCGAAAACGAATTAATAACAATTTAATAAAAGAAAT
>DOZP01000190.1:825-8778 GCA_003517945.1 Porphyromonadaceae bacterium
CTTGTGAAACTGATCACGTCTAATAACAAAGAGCGGATGGAGCTGGCTCGTCACGGAATTGTACCGCCTGTACAGGCAAAACCGTCACCGAACAAATACCGGTCATTGCGGAACGGGATTCTTTGTATCGGGATTGCCGTTGGTCTTGTTGCCGGTATTATTCTTACGTCATGCAAAGGGTATGAATACTATGTGGAATTTCTGATCATCTGTTCTTCAACCATATTGTGTCTTGGTTTATCATATATCGTATTCTATCTGATCGTGAAAGATAAGAATATGGAAAACGAAGCGGAATAATGGACGAAAAACTGCAGATACGAAAAGTGCTGAAAGGAGATCATTCTGCTTTCGGCTACTTTGTTGATACATATCAGGATATGGCTGTGACGATAGCTTATCGTGTTTGCGGTAATATGCAGGATGCCGAAGATATTGTACAGGATTCTTTTGTGAAGGCTTTTCATAATCTTCATACGTTTAAATCAGACAGTAAATTCTCCACATGGTTTTACCGGATTGTATATAATACGGCGATCACGGAAATCAGGAGCGCTTCGCATAATGTTCAGTATGTAGATTATGAACAGATGGGGCTTGCTGATTCGTATGCTGATTTTGATACGTTGGGTCAGATAGAAGAGGACGAGAAGAAAGAATTATTGAATATGGCGCTGGAAAAAATGCCGCGCGATGAAAGTTTGATTCTCACTTTTTTTTATCTCGAAGAAAATTCGGTTAAGGATATTACGAAAATTACCGGGCTTACGGAATCCAATATTAAAGTAAAATTGCACCGCGCACGAAAACGAATGTATGAATTGATGACGGAACTTATGAAACGATAAAATATAATTATGATGGATGAGAAAGATATAAATATGCAGGATGACCGGATAAGAGCGCTTTTCTCCGGAACAAAGGTGAAAGCGGGGGCGAACCTGAAATTTCGTATCATGCAACAGATCGAAACGGAAAGTATCTTAGCCGGAAAGAAATCAAAGAGTAAAAATATAATGCCTTTGATCTGGAATATGTTATCGGTGTTTGGCGTTATGTACGGATTGATTGCGATTGTAGCGGCAGGCGTTTTTTTTACAGGAGGAAAAAGCGCGCTGGAGTCGGTCACATTTTTTGTGCCTGTCATTCTGATTACTTCGGTATGCGGACTTTTTCTGATGATATCGACTTTTGATGACAAAAGGAGAAGTAAAAAGCAACCGGCAACGCATCATTGAAAATATTCCCTGATGTTAGAATGCAACAAGGGGTATACTTCATGATCTCCCTTTAATCCAAATAGCGTTTGGTGATGGCTTCAAAGGCGTCGATACGGCGGTCTCTCAGGAATGGCCACCAGCGTCGTACCTGTTCGCTTCTTTGCAGGTCTATGGCTACCACTTTACAATCTTCTTCGTTGTCGGGAGATTGCGCTATGATTTCTCCTTGCGGGCCGCAGATGAAACTATGGCCCCAAAACCGGATGCCGTTTGTTTGTCCGGACGGGTCCGTTTCATGTCCGACACGGTTTACTGCAATCACGTGCAGTCCGTTAGCTACGGCGTGACCGCGTTGAACGGTTTGCCAGGCGTCTTGTTGGCGTTGTTTTTCACGCTCGTCGTCACTACTTTCCCAACCGATCGCTGTCGGATAGATCAGTATGTCCGCTCCTTTCAGCGTCATCAGGCGTGCGGCTTCGGGGTACCACTGGTCCCAACAGACCAGTACACCTAAAGTGCCTACGGATGTTTTTATCGGTTCAAACCCCAGATCTCCCGGCGTAAAATAAAATTTTTCATAGTATGCGGGATCATCGGGAATATGCATTTTACGGTATTTGCCGGCGATGGTACCGTTATTTTCGAAGACAACGGCCGTATTGTGATACAATCCGGGCGCACGTTTTTCAAAAAGGGATGTAACGATCACAAGTTTTAGTTCTTTAGCCAACTTTCCGAATCTTTCGGTTGATGGTCCGGGAATCGTTTCCGCCATGTCAAAGATGTCCGTATCTTCTGTCTGACAGAAATACAAGCCATTGTGTAACTCTTGTAAAACAATGATCTCCGCACCTTCTGCGGCGCATTTGCGGATGCTTTTTTCCAGTCTGTCGATATTATCCTCCGTATTTGCGGTATTGCGCTGTTGTATGAGTCCGATTTTCATTTTGATAACAATATTTCGATTGTCGATTTATTATGAAACACACCGTAAAGGTATGAAAAAAATCATTTTGATTGTGAAAGTGGAATTATTAAATGTGAAAAGCTATACGGATCCAGCCCATTGCATGATAGAGATAACTTTTAACAAAGTCTAAAATAAATATTTGTAAATTTGAAAATAATGTTTACCTTTGCAGCCGGAAAATGGGAAGAGCCCATTGATACATGGGAAAGTCCTACACGACCAGCTCCCTTGGAATTCCCCCAGGGCTTGACCGCAGCAAGGGTACTCGGTTGTAGCGGTGCGATGTAGTAAGCTTTCCCACCTGCCTCTTTAGCTCAGTTGGCCAGAGCACGTGATTTGTAATCTCGGGGTCGTTGGTTCGAATCCGACAAGAGGCTCAAACAAAAAGAGGATCGGCAGATGTCGATCCTCTTTTTGTTTGAGAGGGAAGAATTGAATGATCCGTATGGGGAAGGGTAAAATTATATAAAACAGTTGTCAGCAAGAAAAAAATAATTAAATTTGAAGTCCTGAATGATTGTGAAAATATAATTGGCAAAGATTTTTGGTTGATTAATTATAAATTTAGATACAAGTAAATGAGACGGATAAGTATGAAAAAAGTATCCCTGTGCCTGTTGATTGGTTTTTTTTTCTGTGTAGGAATAGGGTCGTGTGGAACAGAACAGGAGCCGGTAGATATACAGGCTAAGCAACCCACCATGAAATTATGGTATGATAAGCCGGCGACGGATTGGATGTCTTTCGCTTTACCGATCGGTAACGGAGAACTTGGCGCCATGTTTTTCGGAGGAGTTGAAATGGAGCAGATTCAGTTTAATGAAAAAACTTTCTGGTCCGGCAACAAGACGAAAAGAGGGGCCTATCAGAATTTTGGGGATTTGTATTTGGAGTTTTCCGGGCATGATTCATATTCGGGATATAGCAGGGAGTTGAATTTGGATGAGGCGTTGGGAAAAGTGACCTATAAAATGAATGATGTCCAATATACGCGTGAATATTTTGCCAGTCATCCCGATGAGGTAATTGTTATACGCGTCAGTGTACCCGAGAAAAAGCAACTTCTTAATTTTTTTGTGCGTCTTGCCGATGCGCATGAGGGGACGACTCATGTTGCTGAAAATGAGATTATAATAAAAGGGAAATCGGATCTGGTTTCATACGAAGCCCAGGTGCGTATAATTAATAAGGGAGGGCTGTTGACATCGGATAAAGATAAGGAACAAATATCGGTTAGTGAGGCATATGAAGCGATCATATTGTTGACTGCCGGAACGAATTATGATATATCTTCGGATAATTATATCGGGGAATCAGAAGAACAATTACATGACAGGTTGTCTAAACGGATTGCTGTTGCGGCGTCTAAGTCTTATGACGAGTTGAAGGCAAATCATCTGAAAGATTATCAGCCGGCGTACGACCGGGTGAAACTGGATTTAGGGGTTGGGCTTCCGCCCATGACAACTGATATGCTGGTACGTTCCAACCGCGATAGTTTGTATCTTGATATGTTGTATTTTCAATACGGACGTTATCTGATGCTGGCTTCATCGAGGGGAATGAATCTTCCGAACAATCTTCAGGGGCTGTGGAATAATAGTAATACTCCTCCTTGGGAGTCTGATATTCACACGAATATAAATATTCAGATGAATTACTGGCCGGCTGAGAATACGAATCTTTCGGAATGCCATGTTCCTTTTCTGAACTATATAGCCGCGGAAGCGTTGCGTGAGAACGGATCGTTCCGGCAGGTAGCGGAAAAGGAAGGTCTCAGGGGGTGGGCCGTACATACGCAAAGTACGATATTCGGTCATACGGACTGGAATATAAACCGTCCGGCGAACGCATGGTATTGTACGCATTTATGGCAACATTACGCTTATACGAGTGATATTGATTTTTTACGTGAAACGGCTTTTCCTGTTTTAAAGAGTACTTGTGAATATTGGTTTGACCGCCTGAAAGAGGGCGATAACGGAAAACTTGTCGCACCGGATGAGTGGTCGCCCGAACAGGGCCCTTGGGAAGATGGAGTAGCTTATGCGCAGCAACTGGTGTGGGAGTTGTTTGATAACACATTAGCTGCCGCAAAAATCATCGGAGCTGATGCTTCGTTTACGACTGAATTGACGGAAAAATTTGAGAAATTGGATAATGGTCTGGAAATTGGAAAATGGGGACAGATCAAAGAATGGAAACGGGACTCCGTCAATCTTGATACATTGGGAAACAGACATCGTCATTTATCTCAGTTGATAGCATTGTATCCCGGTAATCAGATCTCTTATCTCCGTGATAAAACGTTTGCCGATGCGGCCCGGAAAACGTTGGACTCAAGAGGTGATGACGGAACCGGTTGGAGCCGTGCATGGAAAATTGCATGTTGGGCGCGCCTTTTTGATGGGGATCGTGCGTATAAATTATTGAAACAGGCTCTTAATTATACCGAGATGACATCGCTTAGTATGAGTAGTCAGTATGGTGGTGTTTATGCGAATCTGCTGGATGCGCATCCGCCATTTCAGATTGACGGTAATTTCGGAGCGACTGCAGGTATTGCCGAGATGCTTGTACAGAGCAATTTAGGTTTTATTTATTTATTACCGGCTTTACCTTCCGTATGGCCGGCCGGTAGTTTTGAAGGATTAAAGACGATTGGAAATTTCACCCTGGATCTTACCTGGGCGAATGGCAAACCTGTTCATTGCACGATCCTGTCAGGTTCCGGAAATATCTGTAGAATATATGATCCGTCCGGACAAATAACAAAGGTGGAAGATTGTAACAGAAACGTCCTGACCCTGGATAAAACGGATGAAGGTATAGTTGGTTTTCCAACCGTAAAAGGCGAAGCATATGCTGTCTTTTTTGACAGTGACAGGTAAATATTGTTTGCTTCATTGTGTTTCCGTAAATAATATGCAATTTAAATGAACGTATCCGATCGGTCGGCGATTTGGATAAAATCTACGGTTAAACTTTGTATTTGCAGTATAAATGTTGTAATTTTGTCAGATAAACTGAAATAATAGCAGTTGTAAGGTATGACAAATAATGATATACAACAGGTAAAACAGCGTTTTGGCATTATTGGTAATAATGCGGAGTTGAATCGTGCTATTGATGTAGCCTTACAGGTTGCTCCTACGGATTTGTCTGTGTTGATAACAGGAGAGAGCGGTGTCGGAAAGGAAGCCTTTCCACAGATTATTCACCAGAACAGTCCTCGTAAACATGCGCAATATATTGCGGTGAACTGCGGCGCAATACCCGAAGGAACGATTGACTCCGAGTTATTCGGCCATGAGAAGGGGTCGTTTACGGATGCCAAAGATTTACGGAAAGGTTATTTCGAAGTTGCGGACGGCGGAACCATCTTCTTGGATGAAGTGGGAGAGTTGCCTTTGTCTACCCAGGTTCGTCTTTTGCGTGTACTTGAATCCGGCGAATTCATGAAAGTCGGTTCATCAAAAGTGCAGAAAACAAATGTGCGGATTGTTGCGGCTACCAATGTTAATCTTGTAGAAGCCGTTTCGCAGCACAAGTTTCGTGAAGACCTTTATTACCGGCTCAATACGATACCCATCCGTATCCCTCCGTTAAGAGAACGTAATGAAGATGTTTTGTTGCTTTTTCGCAAATTTGCCAGTGATTGCGCCGATAAATACCGCATGCCGGCAATCCATCTGGATGAAGGTGCGCGTGGGTTGTTGTTATCTTACCGCTGGCCGGGAAATGTCCGTGAACTGAAAAATATCGTGGAACGGATCTCGGTCATAGAGGAAAACCGGGAGATTACAGCCGACGTATTGAAAATGCACCTTCCGAATATATCCATGGAGAAACTTCCGGTTCTGGCGTCTTATCATGCGGATGATCAAAAGGTTTTCAACAGCGAACGGGAAATTTTGTATCAGGTACTTTTTGATATGAAGAAAGATGTCAATGAATTGAAAAAGCTGGTGCACGATATCATGAACGGGAGTGTAGCAATGAATCCGGTTGAGGGTAATAATATTTATACGCCGGCTACTGTTTCCCAGCCATCATCTATACACCGTTCGTCCATACAGGATGCCGAAACGATAGAAGAAACGCTTTCGTTGGAGGACGTGGAAAAAGAAATGATCAGAAAGGCGTTAGACAAACATAACGGACGTCGTAAAAATGCGGCTTCCGACCTGCAAATATCGGAACGTACGCTGTATCGTAAAATTAAAGAATACGGACTGGAATGAAGAATATGTTGAAATATAATAAATTTGTATTTTTATTGTTTGCCGGATTATTATTTTTATCCTGTTCGGTATCTTATAAATTTAACGGGGCATCTATAGATTATTCGAAAGTGTCAAGCATTTCCATAAAAGATTTTCCGAATATAGCTCCGTTGGTATATTCGCCTTTGTCTCAGATGTTTACAGAGGAATTGATAGATAAGTATACCCGTCAGACCAAATTNNCAGATTCTTCGCGATGGAGGCGACCTGGATCTGGAAGGTGAGATTACCGGTTATACTTTTACTTCCGAAGCTGTAAAAGCGGATGATTATGCATCGCAGACGCGAATGACGATTACCGTACGCGTGAGGTATACGAATAATTCCAATCCGGAAGAAGATTTTGAGCAGTCTTTTTCAGCCTATCAGACTTTCAGTAATGAACGTACGATTGATCAGGTACAGGATGAATTAGGCGATTTGATAATAAAGGAGATTGTTGATCAGATTTATAATGAAACAGTTGCAAATTGGTGAGCTATGACAAGCGCAGAAATGTATCAATGGATGACAGATCCGTCTTTGCTTACAAAATCGTCTTTGCTTGACTTAAAGCAGATGGTTGATGAGTTTCCGTATTTTCATGCGGTAAGGATGTTGTATCTGAAAAATCTGGCGGTACTGGAAGATGTGCGTTTGGGAAAAGAGTTGAAGAAGATGGCTGTTTATGTTCCGGATCGCAGGCAACTTTTTATGCTTATCAATGATTTTGGTGAAAGTAAACGGGACACTCCAAAGCTACTTGTGACAAAGCCGGAGAAAAATACTGAAAATCTTCGCTTTACGGATAATGTATTGTCGCCGGAAGTATCTGCGAAAAAAGAAAGTGATAAGAAGAAACCGGTTAAGAAAGTTCTTTCACCGACACCTTCTCCGACCTTTGCATCCGATTATATCAATTGGTTGGAAACGAATGCCGATGATCTGCCGCCGTTGGAAGACGGCACGGAAAATCGTTTGAGACATCAGGAACTTATTGATACGTTTATTGCAAATGAGCGTAAACAGGGGGGGAATCGTCTGAATCTTGCTGCGGATAAAAAAACTGAGAAGAAAGAAGTTGAAAATGAAACAATTACGGCTTCCGACACTTTTGAGAAAACATCTCTTGATGATTCTTTTTTTACTGAGACATTGGCTCGCGTATATATTAGCCAGAAGCGATATGACAAGGCTTTGGAAATTATTCGCGTTTTAAGTTTGAAATATCCGGAAAAAAATATTTACTTTGCAGACCAAATTCGATACTTGGAAAAAATTATTAACATAAAAAAATAAAGAAATGTACGTTTTTATTTCGATTTTGATTCTTATTTGTTCGGCTCTATTAGTCTTGATTGTATTGATACAGAATTCTAAAGGGGGAGGATTGGCTGCCGGATTCTCTTCTTCAAATCAGGTGTTGGGGGTTCGCAAAACGACCGACTTCCTGGAAAAAGCAACATGGACACTGGCAGGACTGCTTGTTGTTTTTTGT
>DOZP01000151.1:0-1260 GCA_003517945.1 Porphyromonadaceae bacterium
CCCTCTGCTTGTAAGGCAGATGCTCTGAACCAGCTGAGCTAAACGCCCTAAAAAAATAACAATCTTTATGCCCTTTCTTTAAAAGACGGTGCAAAGATAGGGATTATTTTTTTACTTCCAAATTTTTCGGCAAAAAAAGTTTTTTCTTTTTTGAATATACATTTATATAAATAATGTATTATCTTTGCATCGGCTAAGGCATAAGGTATTAAGATTATATATGAAGCTCTCAATTTTAACAGCAATTTCTCCGGTAGACGGACGATATAGAGATAAAGTAGAAAACCTTTCCGAATATTTTTCTGAGTGGGCGCTGATACGCTATCGTGTTCGTGTGGAAATAGAGTATTTTATTTTTCTCTGCGAACTTCTTCCGCAGTTAAAGTCACTCAATACCGAAGACACAAAAGAAAATCTCCGGAAAATTTACCGTATATTTTCAGCAGACGATGCCGCACGTGTCAAAGAGATTGAGAAAGTAACCAATCATGATGTAAAAGCGGTTGAATATTTCATAAAGGAGCGTTTCGATACGCTTTCATTACAAGCATATAAAGAATTTATCCATTTCGGACTGACATCCCAGGATATAAACAATACCTCCGTTCCCTTGATGATCAAAGAGGCATTGGAAGAAATCTATTATCCGGGCATACAATCGGTGATTGATATCCTGAAAAAAGATGCCGAAGAATGGAAAGATATACCTATGCTGGCGAAAACACATGGACAACCCGCCTCCCCTACCCGATTGGGAAAAGAAGTGATGGTTTTTGTTTACCGACTGGAAAAACAATTAGAGCTATTAAAAACTTTACCAATATCGGCTAAATTCGGTGGCGCTACCGGAAATTTCAACGCGCACAAGGTTGCTTTTCCGGAATACGACTGGCGTCAGTCAGGTAACAGATTCGTAAAGGATTTCCTGGGATTGGAACGTGAAGAATGGACAACACAGATATCCAACTACGACAACCTGGCTGCATTATTTGACGGATTAAGCCGTATAAACACCATATTCATAGATATGTGCCGCGATTTCTGGCAATATATTTCTATGGAATATTTTAAGCAAAAAATAAAAGCCGGAGAAGTCGGATCTTCCGCTATGCCGCATAAGGTAAATCCTATTGATTTTGAAAATGCGGAAGGAAATCTCGGAATCGCAAACGCAATATTGGGACACCTAAGCAGCAAATTGCCCATATCACGCCTGCAACGGGATCTGACGGACTCAACAGTCATACGAAATGTCGGAGT
>DOZP01000151.1:1273-3352 GCA_003517945.1 Porphyromonadaceae bacterium
TTACTATTAAACAAAGAAGCGATTACGAATGAATTAAATAATCATTGGGCTGTTGTAGCAGAAGCCATTCAGACAATTTTACGTCGTGAAAATTACCCGAAACCATATGAGACGTTAAAAGAACTGACCCGTGTAAACGAAGAGATAACAGAACAATCAATACATAACTTTATAGACTCTTTAGATTTAGAAGAAGGTATTAAAAATGAATTAAAAACAGTTACACCACAGAACTATGTAGGTATATAAAAATTATTATTTAATGTACATGTTTTTTCAGTGCAATCGTGAGATTGCAATTATTCAAATTAAAAAATTAACAATATGGATTTTACAGAACAAAACGAACCTAAAGCCACTTCAGGAAATGAAAATGGAGATTACGGACAAAATTATCCCGAAAGTGCAGGAGACAAACCTAAAGGAAAACGATTACGTATTAAAGACACACGTAAGGTAGACTACAATCAGCCATCTATGCCGACAAGCCGTCCCTATCAACCGGTATACGGACAAACAAGACAATCGTCATCATACCAGCAACGTCCTTATCAACACAGAGACGGAGACGATTCGAGACCAAGGCGCCAACAGCCAAGTGATAATGATTCCGAAAACAGGTATTACTCCGGAGACGGCGGATACCAGCAAAGGCGTAATTACAACCAAACAGGCGAACACTCCGGATATCAGCAACGCAACTACTCTCAGGAAAACAGTCAGGGGGGATATCAGCAAAGGCGTAATTATAGCAACAACAATCAGGGTAACTACCAACAACGAAGAAGTTACGATCAGGGAGGAGGTAACAGGCAAGGAGGATATCAGCAAAGGGACTATAACCATGGAGGATACAATCAAGGTGGCGGACACCAACAAAGAAGCGGATACAACCAACGAGGCGGATACAACCAAGGTGGCGGCGGATATAATCAGGGCGGATACCAACAAAGAAAACCTGGAGGAAGTGGATACAATATGCGCAGACCGCAGCAAGGCGGACATAGTAATTATTCGAGACAAATTCTTCCTAAACCCGTAAAATATCAGGAAGTTATAACCGATCCTGCAGCTCCGATACGTCTGAATAAATACTTGGCAAATGCCGGGGTTTGCTCACGCCGTGAAGCAGATGAGTTCATACAGGCCGGTGTTGTAAAAGTAAACAGTGAAGTTGTAACAGAACTCGGCACAAAAATAACGCGCATGGATAAAGTGACATTCCATGATCAACCGGTACAGATAGAAAGTAAAATTTATATTTTGCTGAACAAGCCGAAAAACTGCGTGACAACATCCGATGATCCGCAAAACAGGCAAACCGTAATGGATCTGGTTAAAAACGCCTGTCAGGAACGTATCTATCCGGTAGGGCGCCTGGACCGTAACACAACCGGTGTATTACTGCTTACCAACGACGGAGAAATGGCTGCTAAACTGACGCATCCTTCTTACAAGAAAAAAAAGATCTACCATGTATGGCTTGACCATGAAGTAGCCGTTGAAGACATGGAAAAACTGGCTAACGGTATCGAACTGGAAGACGGGGAAATACACGCCGACGCGATCAGTTATGCAAACGAGGATGACAGAAGCCAGGTTGGTATTGAGATTCATTCGGGAAAAAACCGTATTGTAAGACGTATGTTTGAAACCCTCGGCTATCATGTAACCAAACTGGACCGTGTATATTTTGCCGGATTAACAAAGAAAAATCTGGGACGCGGCAGATGGCGTTACCTCTCGGAACAGGAGGTAAATTCACTCCGTATGGGAGCCTATGAGTGATATACAAGTCGTCCATAAACAAACAGTTGCAATTATGACAAGAACAAAAATTATTGATGTTTTGAAAATGGATGCGTACGGCACGGATGTGAACGTGAAAGGCTGGGTACGCACACGGAGAGGAAGTAAACAAGTTGCGTTCATCGCATTAAATGATGGTTCGACTATACATAACATACAGATTGTCGCCGATATAGATAAACTGAATGAAGACTTACTTAAACCCGTCACAACCGGAGCGTGCATCAGCGTAATCGGCAAACTGGTACAATCACAGGGAAAAGGGCAGAA
>DOZP01000151.1:3378-4767 GCA_003517945.1 Porphyromonadaceae bacterium
CCGCTTCAAAAGAAAGGACATTCAATGGAGTTTCTGCGTGAGATCGCACATCTGCGCCCCCGTACCAATACATTCGGCGCCATACTCCGTATCCGCCATAACATGGCAATCGCTATCCATAAATTCTTTCATGATCGCGGCTTCTTTTATTTCCATTCACCGGTCATCACGGCTTCGGATTGCGAAGGCGCGGGACAAATGTTTCAGGTTACGACTCTTAACTTGTACGATTTAAAAAAAGATGAAAGAGGCGCTATCGTATATGATGATGACTTTTTCGGAAAGCAAGCCAGCCTGACCGTATCCGGCCAGTTGGAAGGTGAATTAGCTGCGATGGGGTTGGGAGCTATTTATACATTCGGACCGACATTCCGCGCGGAAAATTCAAATACGCCACGCCATTTGGCAGAATTCTGGATGATTGAGCCGGAAGTTGCATTCAACGAGATAAAGGAAAATATGGATCTCGCCGAAGAGTTTATCAAATACTGTGTACGGTGGGCTCTGGACAACTGCCGTGACGATATACAGTTCCTGAATGATATGTTCGACAAAGAATTGATCCATCGTCTGGAAGGCGTACTGAAAGATGATTTTGTACGCCTGTCATACACGGAAGGCATCAAAATCCTTGAAGAAGCTATAGCCAAAGGGCACAAGTTTGAATTTCCGGTATACTGGGGGGCGGATCTGGCATCCGAACATGAACGTTTTCTGGTTGAAAACCACTTTAAACGTCCGGTTATTTTGACGGATTATCCGAAGGAAATAAAAGCGTTTTACATGAAACAGAATGATGACGGAAAAACCGTACGCGCCATGGATGTATTATTCCCGAAAATCGGCGAGATCATAGGCGGTTCCGAACGTGAATCCGATTATGATAAACTTCTGACACGCATCAAAGAAATGAATGTGCCGATGAAAGATATGTGGTGGTACTTGGATACACGTAAATACGGAACATGTCCGCATGCCGGATTCGGATTGGGATTTGAACGTCTGCTCCTGTTCGTTACCGGTATGGCAAACATTCGTGACGTTATACCGTTCCCGCGAACACCGAAGAATGCGGAATTTTAGGTTAGTAATTAATCTGACAAAATATTAATTCATCCGAAGAGTTTAAGGTTAGTCCTACAACTCTCCGGATTTTTATAAATGAAGAATTAGTATCAAAAATAATACCTTATACTCATGAAAAATCTATTCTACCTCATTACGACAATCCTGCTTATAGGGCACCTTTCCTGTACCGACAACTCCGGAAAACAAGAAAAAATCATACAAGACACTTTAAAAAGCGAAATATTGAAGCGGGCTTCGGAACAATTGAATGAATCGCCTGTAACCGTAACGTCTTTTACCGCCGAACGTTCTGCGGGAGGT
>DOZP01000151.1:4803-6917 GCA_003517945.1 Porphyromonadaceae bacterium
GATGGGGAAACGAATCCGGATAATTTTGTTGCACACCGGCATGCCATGATACGTTTCAGTATGATCGTCGGCAATCTGACCTCAGCCTATCTGCTGACGAAAGATGCGAAATATGCAGAAGCAGCTCTCCGGCATATACGCGCATGGTTTATCAATGAGGAGACAAAAATGAATCCTAATCTGCTCTATGCACAAGCCATCAAGGGTATTGCCACAGGCCGCGGCATTGGAATTATAGATACCATACATTTCATAGAAGTTGTTCAGTCACTTATCAGGATGCAGGAAGCAGGCATACTTCCGGAAGCCGACCGGCTCGGAACAAATAAATGGTTTTCTGATTATCTGGAATGGATGTCTACACACCCATACGGAATAAAAGAGATGAACGCGACCAACAATCACGGAACCTGTTGGGCCATGCAGGCAGCCGTTTTTGCCAAATATACGGGCAACAATAATATGACGGCGTTCTGCACCGATCGTTTTAAAAACATATTTCTGGCTGAACACATGGCAGAAGACGGCAGTTTTCCCCGCGAAATAAACCGGACCAAGCCATACGGATACTCACTTTTCAATCTGGATGCCATGGCTACGCTTTGTCACATACTCTCCACTCCCGAACAAAACCTATGGAATTACACGACTCCGGAGGGTAAAAGTATGCAAAAAGGCATTGAATTCCTTTATCCTTATGTCGCAGACAAAGGCAAATGGCCCTACAAACAGGATGTTATGTATTGGGACGAATGGCCTGTTGCACAACCCTTCCTTCTGTTCGGAGCCATCAACCTGCACAACGACGAATACCTGGCCACATGGACACGGCTGGAACATTTTCCGGTTGTGGATGAAGTATTACGTAACTTACCGGTTCGCAACCCCATTATCTGGTTAAATTAAAAAGATGCAATATAAAACTATGCTATATTCAAAATATGGCATAACAAAAAAAACTCCGAAAAATCTCCGGAGTTTTTTTGTTATATTTTTTAATCTGTAGCAAAAAATCAGGAAGTAACCCTTTTTTCTTTGATACGCGCTTTTTTACCTGTAAGTTGGCGTAAGTAATAAAGTTTCGTGCGACGAACTTTACCTCTTTTGTTCACTACAATGCTTTCGATAAACGGTGATTCGATCGGAAAAATTCTTTCCACACCTATATTTTCAGAAATCTTGCGTACGGTAAAACGTTTCTTTGTTCCGTGACCGGAAATGCGTATAACCACACCGCGATATTGCTGTATACGTTCCTTATTACCCTCCTTGATGCGATAAGATACGGTAATCGTATCACCGCTGCTAAACGAAGGATGCTCCTTTTGAGTAGCAAATGCTTCCTCTGCAACTTTGATTAAATCCATTGTTTTATAGCTCTTTATATGTTTAACGACTAACAAAACGCAACATAACGGGTATCACTTTTCCCGACAGCGATTACGTAAAGCGGATGCAAAGGTAGTAAAAATTTTAATCCCGGCAACATTGAATGCCCGTTTTTTTAATAAATAAACAAAAAACACTTCCTTATTATGGAACAAAAAATTATTTTTGCATTCAAAATTCAACTATAAAAAAACAAAATGGGAAAGTATTTATTCACTTTTATATGCGTCATCATATTGTCACATGCCACAACGACCTATTCGCAAACAACACCCAAATTATTCGCTTCGGTTGATGAAGATGCGATGAATCACTGGGTTGACTCGGTATTCGACAGCATGACTGAAGAAGAACGCATCGGCCAGCTATTCATGATTGTTGCGGAACCGGTCGGCGAAACAAGAAATATGAACCGGCTGATAAAACTCGTAAATGAACAAAAGATCGGAGGCGTTTTATTCCACAGAGGCAATCCGGAATCTCAGGTAACCGTAACCAACCGGCTCCAGAAAGAAGCGCGTATACCCCTGTTGATCGCCCTTGATGGCGAATGGGGACTATCTATGCGATTGAGTCATACGACCCGTTTTCCTAAAAATATGATGATAGGCGCCATAACCGATTTAAACAGCATCGAACAATACGGAGAAGAAGTCGGACGCCAGTGCCGCGAGATGGGTATACATGTAAATTTCGCTCCGGATGCGGATGTAAACAGCAATGCA
>DOZP01000151.1:7083-9359 GCA_003517945.1 Porphyromonadaceae bacterium
CCGTTCGAAAGATATATAAATAGCGGCCTTTCCGGCATTATGGTAGCCCACCTCAACGTTCCGGCTCTGGGCACAAAAGGACGTCCGAGCTCATTTTCCAGGGAAGTAGTGACAAAACTGCTCCGCGATCAGATGGGATTCCGCGGACTGTGTTTTACGGACGGATTAGCCATGAAAGGCGCTGTCACAGGCAAAAATGAGAGCATAGCCGTCGAAGCGCTAAAAGCCGGAAACGATGTACTGGTAGGTCCGGTCAATCCGGAAAAAGAATTTGAAGCGGTTAAAAACGCAGTCAAACGAAAAGAACTCAACATGTCCGAACTGGACAAGTGTTGCCGCAGAATTTTACGCTATAAATACATTGCCGGATTAAATGAAATCAAAACAATACCGTCAAAATCTTTATACGAAAGGCTCAACGCTCCACATGCCGAATGGTTGAATGCAAAACTAAATGCCGAGGCTATTACCCTTGTAAAAAATAATGAAGACCTCATTCCAATCAGGCAACTGAACAAAAAAAGAATCGCAGCGGTTTCATTAGGAGGAGCAACAGACAATGTATTTCATCAGATATTGAAAAAATATACGGATGTTGATTGCTACAACATTCCCACTAACATGGAACATAAAGACAAAAAAAACATCTATGACGAACTGGATCATTATGACCTTATCATTTGCAGTGTGCACAATACAAAAACCGAAGACTGTCCGGAATTAAATAATCTCGCTTTAAAAAAAGAGCTTATCCTCACATTTTTCACCATACCCTACCAATGCGCGAAGTTCGGGAACTCCATCGGGAATGCCCGGGCGGTACTCCTGGCTTATGAAGCAACACCATTCTCCGAAAACTATGCCGCACAGGTCATATTCGGCGGAATAGCAGCCAAAGGGAAATTAGCCGTACACATTCCGGATCTTTTCACCCCCGGAACAGGTTTTCAAACGGAAAAAACAAGATTAGGCTATCATCAACCGGAAGAGGCCGGTATCAATCCATACAAACTGCAATTAATTGACACCATTATACAGGAAGGACTTGAAAAAGACGCTTATCCCGGCGGACAGGTAATAATAGCCAAAGACGGCATGATCATATATGATAACTCTTTCGGGTATTTTGACAATACAAAGAAACGAAAAGTAACGGAAAATACCGTATACGACCTCGCTTCCGTCTCAAAAGCCACAGGAACACTGCTTTCGCTGATGAAATCGTACGACGAAGGCAATTTTCAATTGACAAACAAAATATCCGCATTCATTACGGAATTAAAAGATTCCAACAAAAAAGACATTATAATCAGAGACATGCTTTACCATCAATCCGGACTTCCCGCTACGATCGCGTTTTACGAACAAGCGATTGACAAGGATAGCTATTCCGGTTCTTTATACAGCCGGAAAAAAGACAATACCCATACTTTACAATTCGATGCGCACACGTACGTAAATCCCAACTTCAAATACAACCCCGAGATCGTTTCCGATAAACAAAAAAAGGGATTCACCGCAGAAGTAGCACACAATATATATGTAAGCGACGCTTTCGTTACCGACAGTATCATCGCAGGCATTAAAAACTCCCGGATGGGAACTCCCGGCAAATATATATATAGCTGCGTTAATTTCATCCTGTTAAAAATGATGATCGAACGCCAGACCGGGCAAAAGATGGATCAATACCTGTATAAACATTTCCTGGCCCCTCTTGGAGCGTCCTCAACAACCTATACCCCTTTACATCATATAGACTCATTACGTATCGCTCCTACGGAAAACGACCGTTTTGTCCGGAAGCAAATTCTGTGCGGTTACGTACACGATGAAGCGGCAGCATTTCAGGGTGGCGTATCCGGTAATGCAGGGTTATTTTCCACAGCCAACGACCTGGCAAAAATACTACAGTTATACCTCAACAATGGTACATACGGAGGCGAAAGATATCTATCAACACGGACATGCAAATTATTCACCGGCAGCAAATCACCTGCAAGCCGCCGCGGGTTGGGATTTGACAAACCTGATATCAAAAACCCCCGAAACTCACCCTGCGGACTTCTGGCTCCCCCCGATGTATACGGACATACAGGATATACAGGAACCTGTTTCTGGATTGATCCCGTCAATAATATGTTCTTCATCTTTCTGAGCAACCGCACTTACCCATCACGTACAAATACGAAACTGTTTTCGTTGGATATACGTACCCGCATACAGGATGCGATCTACAAAGCGTTGGATTAACCCGTTTGGCTGTTCCCGACACA
>DOZP01000212.1:0-2422 GCA_003517945.1 Porphyromonadaceae bacterium
ATGTTTTTGTTGGCTCAGTCCAAACCGGATTACGATTTTCTTTCAAAACGTTGTGGCGTACATAACTTGCAGGAATTCAAACAGGTAACAATAGAATTACTAAAATCAGTCGATTTGAAGAAGAAGCAAAAGGATTTTGAACACCTGCTTTTCAATAAAGCGAATAGTGAGAAGATTCTGAGATTTGGCGAATTTATAGATTCACTAACGGAATAATATCTTTTCAATCACACAAACTTTTCTCTTTTCTGGAGGTTCAGGAGGCCGATCATCAGGAAGACGATTCCTCCGATCAGAAGAAACAGGCGACTTTTAATGATTGTGTTTTGCCATATCATGGGGTGAATATCCCTCGGTATGGTGAATGGGTTGAGAAAGACATTCCAGGAAGAATTGCTGATTGAACTGTTGGCATTCATAAAGATAAAAAATACCAGACCCAGTATAATCATAATAACGGCTGTTCCGTTGCCGCTCCGGGTGATGGTGGAAAACATGAATGCAAGGTTACCGAAAAACAACATGGGAAAAACAAGTTGCGCCGCCATTTCAACTATATTGATCGGATAGAGTAATAAACGGGCTACATAAGCAAACAGGACAAGTATAAAATAATTGGCAACATAAACCATCAGCATACGAAGCCCCCATACTTTGTAACGGTAATTGGGTATTCCGAAAATAATTTCAAGAATACGGTTATCTTCATCATTCTGAATACCGAAAACAACCGGATAGAATATCAGTAACAGACAAGGAAACAACAACAGGCCATATATCGTTCCCTCATTGATTTCCAACCTGTTCCAAGCCTGCTGGAACATAAAGAAAGCAAAAAAGGCAAAAGCCGCCAGCAAAAACCAAAAGAATTTACCGGCAAATATAATCTTCAGATTATATCTTATAACTCTTACTGCAAGCGTTATGTATTTTTTCATGCATCACATATTTTTCAATAAACATAAGTAAGCATCTTCAAGATTCGCTTCCACGCGTACGGCTCCCGGATAAGGGGATTCAATAGACAGATAGCGCACCTGTATCAGGTCTCCGTCCTGAATATTATTAATGACCAACGATTTATCCAAATCCGTTTCAAATGATTCCTTATCAATCAGAAAACGCCAGACCTTCCCTTCCGCCATACGAACCATCGCCGTCGGCTCTCCGAAATATTTCAGTTCTCCCTTATTAATCACAACGACCTGATTACTTGAGCTTGCAATATCTTCGATGATATGTGTGGAGAAAATGACAATGCGGTCTTTGCTTAACTCAACCAGCAAGTTGCGGAAACGGATGCGCTCACGCGGATCAAGCCCCGCCGTCGGTTCATCTACCACCAGTATGCGCGGTAAATGCAACAATATCAATGCGATACCGATTCGCTGTTTCATCCCTCCGGAAAAAGATCCGATCTTATCATCTTTCCGTTCATACATGTGGACGGCCTTCAATACGTATTCCAAACGCTCCTTACGCACCGTCTCGTCCGTCAGCCCCTTCATGACAGCCTGATAATCCAGAAACTCCCAGGAAGACATATTTTCATACGTACCGAATTCCTGCGGCAGAAAACCGATAAGACTTTGCAGCTCTTCACGGTAAGAACGCGTATCCAGTCCATTGATCCATATACTACCGTAGCTTTGCTCAAAAATACCAGTAATGATACGCATCAACGTAGACTTGCCGGCCCCGTTAGGGCCCAACAAACCGAACATGCCGGTCTTTATTTCAAAAGAAACACCGCGCAGCGCCTTAAACGGACGACGACGTTTCCCGATCAGCGGAACACTCTTGACCATCCGGAAATAGGAGCGCCTCAACCCTGCAAAACGACCGCTTATCCGCTCTATATTGATATTTTTTTCGTACAGATACTGGGATGTAACATAGATCGCTATACCGATAGCCCACAACACCCCGATAATGGCTGTCATAGAGGGATTATCCAGTTTCTTATACAGGCCGAATAAAATCAGCGGAGGAATACTCCAGAATATGATACGGTTAATATATTTGATAACTCTGCTCTCCGCAAAACGATAAAACAGGTAGGTCCTGATTTTACGCCACAGATAAAGCGTCATCGCATATATTGCGAAAGATAAAAGAAAAGCCCACAGTTTACTTTCAATATAAAAGTAAGTAAAATAGATGCCAAATCCCCACAAGGCGAACTGCCAACTGAGACCGACAAAATCTTTCAGCGAATGATATTCACTACTCAATCCCAAACGTTTACGCAACTCCAGACCACTGTTCCACTGACGTGAAAAACGTCCGGAGCGATCATAAATTTTCACAAGATTCCTGACAACAATGTGTATTTCCTGTTTTTCATCAACAACGCCGGATTGGGCGCGCCGCAGACTTGTCTGCGTAAAATAAGTAATTCCGGGCACAAGGATAACCAGTG
>DOZP01000212.1:2469-7963 GCA_003517945.1 Porphyromonadaceae bacterium
AACACTTTGATCTTTTTAGACAATGTTTTATACCATACCTGCGTATTCTCCAGTCCCATGCAAACGGTAGGAATGATGACGAGTGTCAGTAAGGTTGAAAATGCGAGACCGCCGATGACGGTAATGGCAAAAGGAGCCCCGATCGCTCCCGCATATTCCGAATCGCCCATAGCCAACGGAAACATAGCGATGATAGTCGTGATACTGGTAATAAGTATAGGACGTATACGCGACAATCCGGCTACCATCAGGGCGCGTTCACGACGGAAGCCCTGCTTTCGCAATATATTGGCATAATCGATCAGAATGATCCCATTATTCACCACTATTCCCAGCAATATCAGGAAACCCGTAAGCGTATTTGCGCTGAGCAGACTGTTGCCGGTCATCACCAAAGCCAGTAACGAACCGATTGCCGCCAACGGTATCGAGAACAACAGCACAAAGGGGGTTGATACCGACTCAAAAACACACGCCAGTATCATAAATATCAGGATAAAGGCGGCGACAATAAGAAATTTAAACTCGGCAAACAGATCTTCTTCATGTATCACTTCGATCGCCACGCCCGCCGGCAAATTGTAATTGGCAATCAACTGATCAATATCCGCACGATACCCTTCCAGCAAGGCATTGGATTGTTCCACACTACGGATAAAATTATAGCGGACTTCCAGTTGTTTATCCTGATTGACGCGCGTTATGCGCGACCGGCCGAATGCCTTATTTACAGTCGCTATATCGTTCAGGTTATGAAGGCCGCCGTTCGCATTCATGATCTGTACGGCTTCAAGATCATCTATCGACTTTTGTTTTTTCTGCTCTTCTTCCTCTTCTTCGGGCGTTTTATCACGAATAATGATGTCATAGTCCTCTTCCCCGACTTTGAAGGAGGTTCCCGACGAATATTCGGTATTCAGATCTGCCAGTCCGGCAGTTATATTGGCGCGTGTGATCTCATAGGATGTCAGCAATACCTGATCGAAATGAAGGCGCACTTCGGGTTGGCGACCCGTATACGACACCCACGAATTACGGATAAAATCCTGTTCATCCAGATAATAACGTATATCTTCGGCAACAAGCTGCATCATTTCATAATCGGATCCTTTAATGATAACCCGTTCCTGATTATCGCCAATACCCAGTAAACTCATAAACGCAACCATCCCTCCTATATCTCCGCCTCTGTTTTGCCCGCCGGTAGCATCCGATACGGATATTTCGGCGCCGTCCACATCCGGCATCTTCGATTGCACATCGGATTTTATTTCGGCAAGTTTGCGTTTACCGATTTTCTGATAATCTTCCTGCAAAACAAGAGTCAATACGGCTTCTTCCTCATTTATACGGCTGATGACGTCTTTTTTCTCCGGTATTTCACCCAGGCGTTCTTCCAGTACTTTGACGACCCTGTCCGTACTCTCCAACGTACTCCCCGTACGCATGGTAACATACACATTGAAACGATCGGAATCAACTTCCCTGTTTTGCTGTACGGTGGTGGTAAGCGAAAATATCAGCGTAATAAAAAGCAGAATGACAGCGCCGAATATCGTTACGCCCGGATTGCGCATGCACGTTTTGAGCAGCACCAGATAAATCTGTACGGGACGCTGTGAAAGAGATACTTTTTCATAAAAGACACTACTACTGTTTTTCCGCTTCAATATAAGATAAGCAGCCATCGGTATAAACAGAAGTGCGACTGCCATAGAAACCAATAAGGTGGAAACAATAGAGACGCCGATATGATTCCCGATAAGTTTTATCATGAAATTATCGGTAAATACAAAAGGAACAAAAACGGTTACGGTAGTCAGGGTAGCCGCTACGATCGAACGCCACACTTCGGTGGTTCCCTGCGTTACGGAACGTTCGGGCGACAACTTGTTCCCGGAAAGCCGGTATATATTTTCGAGCACGACAACGCTATTGTCCAGCAACATACCAACGGCAAGCGCCATCCCGACAAGTGTAAGGCTATTGATGGATATTCCCGCCGCATAAAAGAAATTAAATGCCGTAAATACGGATATGGGTATTGACAAGGCAATAAAAAAAACCAGCCGTATATTTTTAAGAAAAAACCAGAGAACAACAATCGCCAGCAATCCTCCCACCAGGGCAAGATCTATTATCTGGTTGATATTGTCTTCCATGATCTCGGCGGTGTTGGAATCAATGACGATCTCCACATCCATATTCCCGAGACGCTCATTCAAATCGTCAACAACGGCAATCGTCCGGTGCGACAGATCAATAAGATTCGCCTGCGCATCGTTCACGAGCGAAACGGAAATCGCTTCTTTTCCATTCACACGGCTGAATGACGTTTCCTCCTTCAAGTCAAAAAATATGGTAGCTATATCTTTCAGCAAAACAGGACCGGGAGCGACAACAATATTCTCAAGATCCGAAACTTTCGTATAAGACGAATTGACATGAACGAAAAACTGACTATCAGACTCTTTTACGTTACCTACAAATACTCTTTCCTGCGCATTGCCGCTCAACAGGCTTGCGATCCTTGCGGTATTCAGGTTCAGCGCCTTGCAGGCCTCCTTATCCAACCTGACTTCAATCGCTTTTTCGCGTCCGCCGTAAACATTCACCCCGGCCACTCCGTCGATATTCTCCAGTTCCGTCGTGATCTTTTCATCAACCACATTACGCACACGGTCCACGCCCCCCGAACCACGTACCTGAAGCGTCATGAAGTTATTGGCCATCATTGCCATATCCACTTTCTGGACACGTACGGTAAAATCTTCCGGAAGCGTTGATGATACCTCTTTCATTCTTTCTTCCAGTTTCAGGGAAGTAGCCTTGAAGTTGACATGGCTTTTGAAGTCGATCCGTATGGACGACTGGCGGCTGTTTATTTCCGACTGTATCTTATCTACCCCTCCGATCGCGCTTATGGCCCCCTCAAGAGGAATGATCACCTCCGATTCCACATAGGCAGGATCCATTTCCTGCTGTGAATTGACAGATACGAACAGCACCGGAAGTTCCGCGTTAGGCAGCAGCTCCATCGGCAATTGTTTATATGACACATACCCGAGCAGGGTAAGCGCCACAAACAACATCGTGATTGTTATCCTTCTATTTAACAGAAAATTCATTCGCTTTGCTTTGTTACCTTACGCTTCATTTGTTCGAATACATAGTAAACACACGGAATGACGGCCAAACTCATCAATGTTGAAGTAACAAGCCCGCCGATAACGGCTATGGCCATCGACGAACGCAGGGCGGCTCCTTCCCCGATATTGAAAGACATCGGCAGTAACGCCAGAATCGTCGTCAGACTCGTCATAATGATCGGACGTATACGTTGTTGTCCCGCCTGCACAATCGCATCCGTCAGGCTCATCGACGTTTTCAACTGATTGATACGTCCGACTAAGATAATGGAATTATTGACCGCGATACCCGCCAGCATAATGATACCGATAACGCCCATGATATTAATCGTCGTACCTGTCATTAAAAACAACAGGATGGCGCCGACAAGAGCCAACGGAATGGTTAACAGAATGGTAAACGGATGCAGTAACGATTCGAATTGCGAAGCCAGTACCATATATACCAGTATCACAGATAAAAGCAATGCAAACATAAGGCTCGTCATCGACTCCTGACGTCTTTCCTCTTCTCCCGTCACATGAATCGAATAATTTGCCGGAAGGTCTATATTACTGACCTCCTGACGAATCTGTTGGGCTATCTTATCCAATGATTTGCCCATATCCTTATCGGCTACTATTTTATTGATACGGTTCTGGTTCCGGCGGAAAATTTCCTTTGGAGCCAACGAACTTTCAATGGTAGCAATCTCACGCAGGCGGAATTCCTGATTACCGTTTTTGATGATAAGGTCCTGCAAATCCTTCATTGTAACATCAGGCACTTTTATCACAATATCCCTCATTTCGCCTTTGTAATCCATTTTGCCTACATCACGCCCCTGCAACTGCTGTCTTAACTGTTCGATAACCGTCGATACCGTAATATTATTTATTCCCGCCATCGTGCGGTCGATCGTCACAGTCAATTCAGGGGCCCCGTCGGCCATTGACGATTTGATATTATAGATGCCATCCACAGACGCCATCCGGAGCAGGACTTCGTCCGTAACGGACGCGATCTCGTCAAGATCTTCCCCTTTCACCTCCACCACGATCGGCGCATCTTCATCTCCAAACAACGAGCCCAACGAATTATCCTCCTGTTTAAACGTAAGTTCAAGCCCCTCAATGTTATCCGTAGCCTCTACAAAACGTTCCATGACCACTTCCGGAGGGAAGGGCGAAGCATTCGAAAGAATCACTTTCATCATAGCCGTGTGTTCTCCTTCAAATACCTCATTTTCCGAAGAACCTTCACCAACATGACTATAAACCGTGCATAAACTGTCTCCGCTTATGGTATGCAACAGATATTCCAGATTATTGACTACCGCATCCGTACGCTCAATACGCGTACCTTCCGGTAGTTTTACCGATACGGAGAAAGCATGACTACCGGAACGGGGCAGAAATTCAGTCCCTACAAACGGAATCAGAAATACCGTAATCACCAGCAACAAGACGGAAATTACAATCACCATCCAGCGGTTTTTCAACAAAGAAGTCAGCGTTTTGCTATACCATTTGAACCGGATCGAATGGGTTTCGGTCTTTACATTTTTACGTCCGGATAATTTATCATACAACATCGGTATGACAAGCAAGGCGACAAACAGCGAAGACAGGAGTGAGAAGGCAACCGTCCACGCCTGATCCTTAAACAGTTCTCCCGACACGCCATGAAGGTAGACAATAGGCAGAAACACAACGATTGTTGTCAATGTGGAAGCAATAACCGCCCCCGATACTTCGGAAGTCCCCGTGACAATAGAATCTTTCCGGCTAAGCCCCCGTTCATGATTCCGGAAGATACTTTCTATCACGACAATCGCATTATCGACAAGCATACCGCCTCCCAAAGCCAGACCGCTCAATGTCATCACATTAAGAGTCAAACCATTAAAATACATCAGGTTAAACGTTGCTACAATAGAGATCGGAATTGATAAACTGACAATCAGCGTGGTTCCGATACGGCGCAGGAAAACGAACAAAATCAGTACGGCAAGTACCAAGCCTAAGATTGCGCTGTTTTTTACCTCACCTATCGCCTGTTTGATAAATGTTCCCTGGTTACTGATCACCTGAAATTTATAACCGGGCAACGCCTGTTCGATAATACCCAACTGACGGCTGATAAGATCGACCACCCGGACCGTATTATACTGCATTTCTTTATAGACAGACAGCCCGATACAACGTTCGCCGTTTATACGTACAATATTTTCGGGACGTGCATTTTCGAATTGTACGGTAGCCACTTCATGCAGGTACAAAGGTGCCTTGCTATCTGCTCCCGTCAAAGCGGTTCCTGTTGCGGAAGCGTCCGTTGCCGACCCCGTTGCGGCGGGTTCAATTGA
>DOZP01000212.1:8079-12292 GCA_003517945.1 Porphyromonadaceae bacterium
CCGAAAGCGCTTAGTTTATAGGGGTCTGTTTTGATTGTCATGACAGACATTTCCTGCCCGGAAAGCGCCACTTCGGCAACCCCTTCGAGGCGTATCAACTCATTCCGTATATAACTCTCCGCCATTTTACGTAATTCGGCCATATCCGTGATAGAACGGTGCGACATCGCGACAAGCACTACGGGTGCGGTATTCGGATCATGCTGGGTGATATTGATCGACTCGATATCCGTATTCTGGGAAAACGGACTCATCACCTTCTGTAAATCAAGGAACGCCTCATCCATATCCTTGTTCTGGATATATTCGACGGTGATACGCGCGGAACCGGCTTTAACAACCGACGATACCTGCGTCACATCACTCTGGCGTATCGCCATCGACTCCATGTTTTCCACAAACATTTTCTCTATTTCTTCCGGCGGCCGTTCACCCGCCTCAATCTCTACAAAGAGACGCGGCGAATTCATATCAGGCAATAAATCCACATTCAGCCTGTCGTACGAAATCTTTCCGAGCAACAGGATAGCCAGAACGATCATACTTATGGTAACGGGATTTCTTACCGCAAAAGCGATTATTTTTTTCATTTAATATCTGCTTAAAATATACATAAAATCAGCGCCGGCAGCTTATTTCAGCACCTTGACACGACTATTCTCACGCAACGTCTCATATCCCCTGACGACAAGGTTGTCATTTTCGTTCAACCCTTCCGTAACCTGCACATTATCTTCATCTTCAAGTCCGGTCTTTATATTCCGTACAATCGCCGTATTTTTCTCCACGATATATACATACTTCCGGTTCCTGTTTGAAAGCACTACGTCTTTCGGTATGATAATCACACTGTCCGCTTTATCCACTATCACATCAGCTTTCACGAACATACCCGGACGCAGTTTGAGATTATTATTATCAATCAATATTTTACCCTTAAACGTACGCGTCTCCGTACTTATCGCCGGCGACAATTCACTGATAACGCCGGTGAGCGTATCCTCCGGCAATGTATAATGGGTAATATAAACCGGCTGATTCGCCTTGATGTATTCAATTGTACTTTCCGGCAGATTGATATCCATATACATACGCGCATAATCCATGATACCGGCCATTGGCTGTCCCTGTGCAACACGGTTGTCTGCCGTATAATGCGGTAACGAAACGATAACCCCATCGAACGGAGATTTAATATTCATTTTCTCAAGGTTGAGATTGGCATTTTCAAGGTCATACCGGGCATTTATAACCCTGACTTCCGTATTACGCATTTCACTGAGGGTAACGCCGCCCTTTTCATACAATGCCGTCTGCTTACTTTGTTCCTGCTCGGCAATTTCAAGGCTGAGTTTTTTCGATTCCAATGCGATTCCGTTTTCGTATTCCTTGTCTTCCAGGCGGATGATTAACTGTCCTTTTTTAACGGTATCCCCCAACTTATACGGTTTGCCTGTCCGGGGATTCACCTGAAGTTTGTACATACCACTCATCTCGGAACTTAATTCCACGCTGAAATTAGCCTGTGCCGTTCCTGTGGTATTGATCAGCTTACTGATAGAGCCTTTTTTCAGTTCCTGCACTGATACAGGTGTTTCAATATCATTCTGATTACTTTGCGGCTGATTGTTACATGCTGTCAGTAAAACAACAATTGCCATGGATAATAAGCTTCTGTATTTCATACGAACATATTTTATTTCATTAAGACTCTAATTTTTGTTATTCAACTCTCTTACCGGAACAATGGGACTACCGGTCTCATAATCATATAAAGAAAGAATTTTTAGGTTCAGCAACTCGATCTTATAATTTATCAACGTTTGCGAATAGGTGATTTTCTTCGTCGAAAGCTGTGTCTGAAACTGGCTGATTTCCATACCGGTCAGATCGCCTTCGCGATACCTTGTCAGGTTCAGGTCATAGGTAAGTTGCGCATTACGCACATTCTTATCCGCAATATCAATCTGTGTACGAAGGTTTTCCAGTCTGCGCCATGTCTGACGTATATCTAATTCGATATCAATTTTCTGATTTTCCTGTTCAAGTTTCGAGATTGTCTGAGCGGTTTTCTGCGCTCTTACACGCGCCTTTTTTTCGCCCCAGTCAAAAATAGGAACAGCAAAACTGATGGCTACACGCGGATTTTGCGTAGGGTTTTCATAGATATTCGCAAACTTCTCGTGATCACCTATTATACCTACCGACAGCGAAATATCTCCCCTGAATTCATTCAACGCTTTGGTTTGAATCATTTGAAGTTCAGCCAATTGAATATCAATCTCACGTTGCCGGAGCTCCATCCGCGACGAAAGTCCGTTATCAACGGCCTGTGTCAGGTCAACCGCTACCGGACTTACCTGAATATCCGCGACCACCATTATATTTTCACTCAGCGGCACGCCTAAAATCTGCTTCAACTGATCCTTCGAATTATCAAGGGAAACAACCTGTTCTTCCAAAGCGGATTGCGCAGTCGCCAGATTCACCTCCGCCTGATAGAGTTCCTCTTTCGCAGACAGGTCCGCATCTACCTTATTTTTGATAATTTCAAAACTCTGTTTGGCATTTTCATATTCTTCCTTTCTTATTTCCAGGTTATTCTGATCCATATAAACCTGATAAAACTGACGGGTAATGCTGACCTCCGTATTAAGTCTTTGCAAAGCATACCTGATACCTGCATTTTCATAATCAAACTCAATTTGTTTCAGTTCCATTTTACGCCGGTTATAGGTAAAAATAGGTTGCGTGAGCCGGAGATACAGATTATTACTGAAAGCCCTGTTTCGGTTATCAAGACTTTCCGCCGCCGACTGATTATCCTGCCATCCGAAAGTATTGATAAGCGACACCTCTCCGTCTGTCAGCAAAATGGGTTGACTGACCTGAAATGTACCGCTCGAACTAAAGGTTTCATTCGTATACCATTGTGACAACCGGTTGTCAAAACGACGCGTTTTTTCATACGTAATAGGATTGAGATCAAGAGAAAACCGTGATTTCAATGAAGCCCGTTGCGCAACAAGATTCAACTGATATCTTTCAAGCTGCAGCTTTGAGTTGATCAGATCCGGATTATTTTCTTCCGCTATATCCAACGCCCTTTCAATGGTTATCGGTTCCTGGGCAACCAAAATAGAGGACACTCCCGACATCCCTGCTAAAAAAGCTATCATCCAGGCAAATCGCATCCATAACCGTTTGTTTTCCATAATCTGTTTATATTTTAATCTTTCTTGTTTATAAATTTTCATTACCAACTCATCAGATACTACCCGGTGTCATCCGGTCATACCGTTAAACGTCGTCAACCTGCACACAGCACATTATCTCCTCACAATCTTAACGGCGTCGGCAGTTACCGAACGTAATTTGCAATCATTGGTCAGCACAACTCTCACCGTATCCTCGTTAAAAAAGTAGGTACCCAGCAAGCTCCATCCTTCATCCGAACGCCGGAGATCAACATACGTATCCTCCTCTTCTTCATCATATTTTACCTTAAAGTGGTATTCCGTATCTCCGCTTCCCTGGTTACGCCCCCTCTGTCGAACATCATCCGGTTTATATACATAATAATATAAATCATATTGTCCGGTAGCCGGAACCGGAATCTTCCAGGTCGCGGTCTGGCTACCGCTACCGCTCTTGACCACATAAGCGGAACGGACATGGGTACCGTAGTATTTATCGTTCGTAGTCAGGGTCCATTGCAGCGGCGGACGCCAGTTGGACACTCCGGAATAACGGAACGAATTATCATCAACCTGATCCAGCCAACGCGGTAATAGACCTACAACATCGGGTTCGGACATGACAAACAACAAAGAATCCTCGTTATCAACAATCACTTCTCCCGGTACAGTATATGAAACATGCCGAACGACAAAATCACCTTCTTCGCCCACAGGCTTATTTCGTTCACGTATGATGTTGTTCACCGGCAGGTTGATCAGGTTCGGAAGATTAGCCGATATCAACGTATTCACATTGATACTCCGCGGCGCCTCATCCCAGACAGTGACAAGCCGTTTCGTTTCATGAGCGGCAAAAGAGACTTTGCGCTTCGTCCGGGGATCATACACATCATTACGCCCTCCGGCATTCGTCTCGACATTGATAATTCCATCATGATCCGAATCATTTGTCACCTGCATACTGACGACATATACCTCCTTATCCCGGTTGGAAATATGCGTCACTTCCGGCG
>DOZP01000212.1:12471-15470 GCA_003517945.1 Porphyromonadaceae bacterium
ATCACGTTGCTCCGTATCCGACAGCAACTCTTTAAACGGACGCTGCTCCATCAACAGGTTCGCTTTCTCATTATTGCTTATTCCGTTCATCTGCCTGATCCAGTTATTATTATCGGACTTGTCCTGTAAATAAAGCTCAATCACCCGGTTTGCAATGGGCCATTCAGACGAAAAAATATTGTATCTGAAATTATACAGTTGAGGAAAAATAAAATACGGATTCGATGCTACGGTGACATTAAATGATCCGCGATCCTGAGACCAGTTAAAATCGCTTTCCGTCCGCTGAAATATCCACAGAAACGAATTCACCGCGCGTATAGCCGCTTCTTCATCACTAATATCCTGTCCGTTCCATTTGGCCCATCGTTTCGCATTCTTTACCATCCGTACCACATCGGCTTCATAGAACAAACAACCTTTTTCCGGAAAAAGAACCATTTCCGGTTGCATTTTTTCCTGCGCCTGCGTCCATGTCCGTACATAACTGTAAAATTGAACCGGCACCTCAACCAGCGAAAAACGGTTAAATGAGTAATCTAACGAATAGGCACTCTCGATTGAACGCCGACGCTCCCGTATCTGTGCGGGAATCGTGTCTATGATCGAATCGAATGCAGACGAAAAGTAATCGTGTCCTTTCAAATACCAGACACTGTATTCCGTACTGTCTACATCAATACTTTTTTGTTCATAATCGCCGACAACAAGTGTTATGGATGGCGACGGAAAATCCGTTTCAAAAATAAACAAACTGTCTCCCGGCGCTTCATTTACCGGTTCCTCCCCGTTGACGGCGGTTGAATCAGGTTCATTCACCGGAGGCCATTTCATGGTACCCTGCGACAACGCTTTAAGACCGTTTATCGTCTTTACCGTCAGGCGAAAATTACTGAAATAGGCTTGCTGCCAGTCCGGACTATCACTGCTATAAGAAGTACCCGGGCGCGGATACCAATAGGTTTCAGGCGTAAAGAGCAGGTAATTACTGCTTTGAAAACTATATTTCTTATCCATACGAAACATTTCATTCGCATATTCCTGTTGCAAAATCTCCGCAGGAATATCCAAATAACAAAAATCCCCGTCTACACGCCCGTCATATTTCATGGTAAACAACACGGTATCACCCCGGGCCAGACCACGGCCAAAATCAACCAGTACGATCTGATGTTCACGACTGAACGACAAGTCCTTACCACTTTCTTTTATTTCACGCACCTGCAACGACGGATTCAAGCAGAATGTAAAAACAGCGGAAGACTCCAATGCAACCCCCTTTATCACCACTTCCGACGCTATCACTTCAGGCCGTTGTTCCACCTGTATATCATAACTGTCTATCACCATCTTAGGCGCATGCACATATTTGTTATTGATATCCGTATACAATGTCCTCATTCTTGCCTCTTTCAGAATGGAACCGACATGATTATAGGCGGCGCCGCATCCCGCAATAAGAAAACAAACCGACAAAACAAGCCAGCGGTAACGCCCGTATCTCGTATTAGGTAAACGCCTGAATAAAAATATAGACAGGCTGATAAATCCCAATCCGAGCAGGAAGTAGATACAACGGTGATTAATCAATGCCGCCCAGTTGGTAAAACCAACAATGGAAGATTTAACCAAAGGCAGGCTGTATACCATGTAATCAAAAAGATAATAAAACTTATCTTCTATATAAAACAAGGTCAGAGCGATATACCCCAGTAAAAGGACAAACGTAATAGCCTGGTTTTTAAGCATGAGCATCAGGCTTACGGACAACCCGAATATATAAATCAACGTAGGGACACAGATCAGCAGAAAATAAGTGATATATGCCATCCAGTCAACAGAAACCCCTGACGCCAGGTTAAAAACAACGACTAACGCAATGATAATCAAATCAAGGCGAAAAAACACGTTCAGGTTCCCCCCTATTTTTCCAATCACGTATTCGGCATTGCTCAACGGATGCACATAAAAAACTTCGGACGTATCAAGTTTCTTATCCGATTTCAGAAATTCCGAGGATAAAAAAACCGCAATAACCGCCTGCCCCGTATTCAGGAACAACAGATTCACATAAGGAATATTCGAAGAGATAGCTTTCATCAGCCAGAAACCGCCACTATCTTCAGAGACCAACGCAAAAAAATTGAACAAGCATAAAAACAAAACCGCCAGGATCAGAAAAATCCGGTAAAACCAACTCCTCATCAAGAGTTTGCTCTCATATTTCGCTACGGACCGTATATTATGTAGTTTCGACATTCCAATCAATCATTAATCCAGCGATTCAATTTTTTCTCCATATAATAAACGTACGCGTGCTCCAGGTTCGGCGGATAAGGTTCCGCCTCATAACCCCGTATCTCATCGGCCACCACCTGAACCTCCCATCCCGCGCCGGAGGGAATCGTTGATATAACAGGATATTCTTTGTCGATAACAGCCAGATCACCCCCATTCACTTTCAACTTCCAGACTTTTCCTTCGGTCTCTTTCAGCATGTCTTCCGGAGATCCGAAAAAAGAAACCTCGCCTTTATTCATCAACGCCATACATTTACACGTACTGGATATATCACCCACGATATGTGTTGAAAGAATAATCGTTACTTCTTTTTCACTTACTTCGGCAAGTAAATTACGGAAACGGATACGTTCTTCCGGATCCAATCCGGTAGTCGGTTCATCTACGATGATCAGTTTCGGGTTATGTATCAACGCCTGCGCAATGCCCAACCTGCGCTTCATACCTCCCGACAGTTTATTGGCGTAGCGTTCCCTGACATCAAATAACCCGACGCTTTCCAGCATTGCGTCAACCGCCCGGCGACGTTGCCTGCCGTTGTTCATACCGGACAAACGCGCCGCATAGTCCAGAAACTCATACGTTTTATATTTGGCAAAAAAACGAAAATCCTGCGGGAGGTATCCGAGAATGCTCCGGACTTCCTTACGCTGTTTAAGCAAGTTATAACCGAACACATCCACCTCGCCGGATGTAGG
>DOZP01000212.1:15485-22291 GCA_003517945.1 Porphyromonadaceae bacterium
CCCAGCAAACCAAACATACCTGTCGGAATTTCCATGTTAATGTTTTTCAGGGCATGGTTACCGTTCGGATATCGTTTATTCAGTGAACGTATAGATATACTCATTTGTTTAAACGCGATATTTTTTCATTTGACGCATTTTATTTTTGAAAGTTACAAATATAGTATAAATCAAATACAATGACAAAAAAAATTATTTTCTTTTTGCATTTTCGCCGCGTCACAATGGATTTTTTATTTATTTTTGACACTTCCTTTCCCTTTCCGGAGAAAGAAGCAAACTACCGTAAAGACAGTAATTACAGTTGCGATCAGCAACGAAGCCGTATACGACAAACCGATACCTTCCGGTCGCGGAGCGACAAAAAGATAGGTTGAGCACACCATGGTCATGAAGATAGCGGGTATCAGGGATATGATATATAATTTTTTCTTACGGCGGAGATAAACAGTTATGGCCCAAAGCGTAAAGACGGCCAGTGTCTGATTACACCAGGCGAAGTAACGCCACAGGACATCAAAATTCATCTGCAGAATAAGAAATGTCAGGATAAAAAGAGGAACGGATATCATGAGCCTTTTCACAATGGGCTTCTGGTCTATATGCAAAAAATCCGCCGCAATCAACCGGGCCGAACGGAGCGCCGTATCTCCGGACGTTAACGGTGCGGCAATTACGCCCAGTATTGCCAGGAATCCCCCGACAGCGCCCAACCAGTCTTTAGCTATTACGTTTACCACTTCGGCGGCCTTATTTGCCGTAGCCGGCAACCCCGCCACATAGTGCTGAAGTCCGTCCAGCGAACCGAAAAACGAGGAAGCCGCCGCCGCCCATATCAAAGCAACGATCCCTTCCGCTACCATAGCGCCGTAAAAACAACGGCGTCCATATTTTTCATTCTTTATGCAACGAGCCATGATAGGCGATTGCGTCGCATGGAAACCGGATATGGCGCCGCAAGCGATGCTCACAAACATCATGGGAAAAATATGCAGGGCTTTATTGGGGTGATGACTTTCTAAACCGCCGGTCAGCTCAGGTATCGGGGCATGATTATAAAACAAGGCGAAGAGTATACCGACAGCCATAAATAGTAACGCAAATCCGAAAACAGGATAAATTCTTCCGATTATTTTATCTATGGGCAGAAGCGTTGCCAACATATAATAAACGAAGATAATAACCGTCCACACCAAAATACTTATATCCGGAGTCATTCCCGCCAACAACCCCGCAGGCCCGGAAACAAATACAGCGCCCACCAGAATCATTAACAGCAGCGAAAACAAACGCATAAATAATTTAATGTATTTACCAAGCTGTTTTCCCACCAATTCGGGCAAGCTGGCGCCTCCTTCGCGTACGGACATCATCCCTGAAAAATAATCATGTACGGCTCCGCCAAAGATGGTCCCGATCACAATCCATAAAAATGCGGCAGGACCAAACATCACCCCCATGATGGCGCCAAAGATCGGGCCAAGTCCGGCAATGTTCAGAAATTGTATCAGAAAAACACGCCACCAGGACATAGGGACGTAGTCAACTCCATCCTGTTGAGTATATGCAGGTACGGAACGATTAGGATCCGCCCCGAAAATACGCTCCATAAAGCGCCCGTAAATAAAATAGCCTGCAATCAGCAAAAGAAGACACCCAATAAAGGTAATCATTTCTATATTTTTAAATTACGAAAGAAATTTTATCCGGCAAGTAAGCGCTTAACGGTTTCGGAGATAGCGCGTCCTTCCGCTTTTCCGGAAAGCGCTTTGGTGGCAGCCCCCATCACTTTCCCCATATCCTGTGGCCCCGACGCACCCACTTCAGCAATTATTTTCTTCAGTTCCGCTTCCAGTTCCTCCGGTGACAATTGTTTCGGTAAATATCCTTCAAGAGCGCGCACCTGCTCCAACTCCGCTTCCGCCAGATCCGAACGGTTTTGTTCGGTATATATCTGTGCGGAATCCTTTCCCTGCTTAACCAATTTCTGGATAATCTTCAATGCGGCGTCATCCGTAAGCGTATCATTCGCACCCGGAGCCGTTTTAGCTTCCAGAAAATATTTCTTCACATTACGGAGCGCTTCTAATTTCACTTTATCTTTCGCTAACATGGCGGCTTTTATATCCGCACTTACCTGTTCAAACAAATCCATAATCGTAATTTTTTATATTGACAAATTTTTGATTGACAAAGATAAGAGAAGCCGGGAGTATAACAAAAAAAATGTTTATTTTTTTGCCTTAAAAAAGTCAACAGTGCGCTCAATAACAAAAATGTCGTCAATCAAATTTATTCTCGCATGAAAGATCAAATCGCCACAGAAATCCGTCAGGCATTGAAAGGCAATGTCGTGATACCCCATACCGCTCTTCGCCACACCATCGAAAAGATGCCAACAGATATGTGGACGGAAGCCATGAAAAAACCGTAGAATAATCGGAGACAAAAGTAGAGCAGAAAAGTGATTAAAATNNCTGATTTTTAAAGAAGTGGCAGTGTTTGACTGTATAGTAGCAGGATGAAGGGGATTTTATTTTGAGAATAAGAATTATTAAAACTTGCAAGATTTGCAAATTCTAATAATTTATGGCATCTTTGTAGTATGAAAAATTTAATCGGAAGAAAAGAATATTTTGATAAACTATTGTCCTACAAAGACAAAGATATTATCAAAGTGGTAACAGGGTTACGACGGTCTGGGAAGTCCACACTGTTGGAGTTGTTTAGAAATGGTTTGTTGAAAAACGGAGTAACGTCCGAACAAACACAATTCTACAATTTTGAATTGCCCGAAAACTACCTGAACAAATCGTGGGAAACGCTCTATTTTGAAATAAAATCGAAGTTGCAAACGGATAAACCGAATTACATTTTTCTTGATGAGGTTCAGAATATTGCCAATTTTGAAAAAATGGTTGATGGGCTTTATGCCAGTAAAAATGTAGATGTCTATATCACAGGTTCAAATGCGAATTTGCTGTCCGGTGAGTTGGCTACTTTACTAAGCGGCAGATATATAGAGATTTCTATTTTGCCGTTTTCTTTTGCCGAATATTTAGAAGTTCGAAACATTGACACTAGTAATAAATATCTGAATTACGAGGCACTGTTCTACGATTATGTAAACGAGACCTCGTTGCCCAAAGGTGTTGAGTTGCGTGAAGAAGGCTTTGATAAGATTTATGAATACTTAGAAGCATTGTATGCCACCATTATCGAAAAAGACATAACGCAACGCTACAAAATATATGATAAACGAGCATTTGGCAATGTTGCAAAATTTGTGGCAGCAAACATTGGCAGCCAGATTTCCCCCAATAGCATATCAAAAGCATTGAAAGCAGATAATCAAAGTATTCACAATACTACTGTTGAGAAATTTATTGATTATTTGGTCGAAAGTTTTGTGTTTTATTGCGTTAATCGTTTTAATATCAAAGGCAAAAAACAACTTGCAACATTGGAAAAATATTATCTTGTTGATGTCGGTTTGCTGAATGTGTTGGTTGGACGAGACAGGACAGCAGACAGAGGGCATATTTTAGAAAATGTCGTTTATCTCGAACTTTTGCGTAGAAGTTATAAGATTTGGACAGGCACACTTCGCAATGGGGAAATTGATTTTACTGTCAAAAATCGTAATGGAGAAATCGAATATTACCAAGTTTCGTGGGATATTTCAAACCCCGAAACCGAAAAACGAGAATTCGCGCCTTTAGAATCAGTAAAAGACAACTATCCTAAATATGTGCTTTCAACAGAATCATTTCCACAAAGTAAAGCAGGCATTATTCATAAAAATGTGTTTGAATGGTTATTGGACAAATAATTTGATTCTTGCGTAATGATTATTTGCGATTTAGCAAATTCTTAAACACAGTTCCAAAAATCAAATAACTGGTGTTACCGCCAATCGTTCCCTCGTTTTGTCCCCAAAGGAAGGGCCAATCGTCATAGTTCTCAAAGTGGTCGGGCTGTCTGAACAGTATACCCGGAGCGACATTGCCCGGAATAAAAGAAAAATCCGCACGGTTATTACCATAGAAAACAGCCTTGGGACGGGCGGCGCCAACGGCGGCCACTAACGAATAATTGTGATATTGGTGACACCCGAATAAATAATCAACCGCCTTGCAAACGTCGTTTATTGAGATAATATCGGCATAATATTTGTTTGCAAAAGCATTGGTAATTCCAAAACCTACCGAGTTTCCCGCCCAGTTTCCGGGACGGATAGGCACTCCGTAAGGATTTTCAAGTGTAAGGCTGTCAACATACGCTTTATATCGCACAACATAGGGTCGCAGCTTGTTTTTGAAGGCTTCATCCATATAAGGTACGGCCTGCAACGCGGTCAAAAGATTGGCGCCGGCATTACGTTCAAGCGCAGGCCATAGAAGTTCCTGAAAACGATCGGCATACGGCTGTTCGCCGGTTGTAACAAACAGTTGAAAATTAGGAGCCATTTCTGCCATGCCTGATCCGTACCTTCCGGAGTCACGCCTTGGTTGTTTGGCAAGGAGTTCAGTGGCCTCTTTAAATAATCTTTTGGCTTCATTCAACGCTCTTTCCGAAAGTTCGTCATTATACCCTTTCAATGCGCGGCTTGCTGCGGCGAATGCCGTCACAGCCCGCAGGTCAAGGCTCGCATTGCGATTGGTAAAGGCCCAGAGGTCATCAAACCTGCCGCTTGATTTTCCATCTTTGGCTACTTCATAAGGACCCAGATCGGGGTTATAAGGAAGGCCGTCTGTTGCCGAAGCGGCGTCTCCTATGTGATGGTAATTGTCGAGCACGCCGTTTGAAAGCGTCTGCGCCATGTGTCCGAGGATTTCCGCCTGCGCAACCAATTGTAAAGCGCCGTGCTCAATCTGTTGCAAGATATCGGGCACTCCGTCGGGACGATGAAGATCGACATAACGTTGCTCCTTGCTGATAAAGGTCTGGTCACGCTGAGGTTTATACATATCCCATATAATGGAAAGGTTGTTCAACACACCGATATTCGCTCCGGTTTCTATGTCAAAATCTCCCGCATCAAACCAGCCGCCGATGTTTAATCCGGGAATCGTTTCCAAAGGCTTATATTTGGTCTCCGTTGTAGCGCCTTGGCCGTGCAGGTCAAAATGATCCGTATTTAACGGCGCTTGCAGATAACCTTCTTTGAATGGTTCTCCATGCCAAACCCTGTAAGCCTCATTGACAAACATGTGATTCATGTGGATAGGAATCCATATATCGCTCGTGGCGTCTGTCATTTTATCAAACACATTATCGGCGATAATGAAAGTATTGGTTTTAGTGTCGCCATACTGAATGTAATAAACACCGGGAGTTTTCACCGGTGAAAAATCAAACTTCACATAATGATACTTGTAATAGTCTCCCCAATTTTCAATAGCACCGTTAAAGGCTTCTACGGGTTGTCCCGACTCGTCCATTTTATAAAGAGACGCTTTCGCCAACGGCTTGTCCTGTTTATCTAATTCAATAACGGCTACTTTCTGCTGTTCGGGCACATAGCCTATCTGCGAAAAACCAATATTAGGTTCTCTTTTCCAACCGGGAATGGCATTGGGCTCGATCGTCCAAGTCAAGACCTTACCCGTTTTTCCTGCAGGAAGCAAACTGCGAACGATGTACCATCCGTTTTGCGCTAAAACACGGCCGTCATAAAGCGCCAATTCTTCATCGGAGGTGATTTTCACCAACCGTTCGGGATCATTGGAACCTAATACAATCGCGTGGCCTGCATCAATGGGTTGCGGTTCTATGAATCTGCCGGTACCTCTGTCGTCTTGTGTCACATATCCGTTGAATTGCTTTATTTTTTCGCTGTTGGGTTTTGTCACACTATTGCCAACGGCATAGCGCGGAAAAAGATTAGGGCGCCCGTCCATCAGATAGGTCTTTCCCCAATATTGCGACGGCAGGAACTCTATATTAAACCCCGCTTTCCCTTCTAAAAACTGCGGAACCGGCTTGTCTAAATAGACGGATATTTCAACGCCCTTACCCTTGGCGGTCGCCACAACGCGCGATTCAAAATCATAATCGGGATATTGCAGGGTTGACTCAATCGAATTGGTTTCCCTATTTACTTTGCGATCGGGAATGACAGGAACCAGATCCCATTGCTCAGGAGTGGCGGAAAGCCTCACCGCTCCTCCTTGCGCTGTTCGAACGCCATGGTGAATCAACTCAATTCCGGCCGTCTTTTCATCGTTAAACCCTCCGGTAAAGAGGTTGCTGTACACAAGGACATTGACGCCTTGGGTATCAAAATATTCGAGTTCATTGAGAACCAAATGCTGACCGAAGGCTGCCTCAATAATTTTCCCAACCACGGGTTTAGCCTTGTGTTGCCGGTCGAATAGCAGCGGATAGTCTGTGCGTCCGCGCACCGGAAAATCATTTTTCCATGAACCGCCGTCCGACACTCCCCACATCGTGACGCGAGATACTTTGCCCGGATATGTAAGGAATAACCGGAAGTATTCCTCCATCCTATTGTTCCATGCCACAGAAGCTGAGTCGGGTACCCCTTCGGTATACGGGTTTATCTCTTTCTTATATTCAAAGTTGGCCGATAAGTCTGCCCCTATTCCGCGACGGGGAGCAGGCAAGATCGACAGGTCGAACTCAGTAATCATCACACGGACGCCGGCCTGCGTATAATCACGGATAGCCTCTTCGTATTCCGCTAACGACGGACTATCCATTCCCACATGCCCTTGCATTCCGATGGCATCAATGCGTATGCCCCGTTCTTTAAACGATTTAACCATTTTAATAATAGTAGC
>DOZP01000212.1:22304-30085 GCA_003517945.1 Porphyromonadaceae bacterium
GCTTCGTGTGCATACTGAAATGCCAAGGGAATAAACTCTTCACCCAGTATTTCGTAAAACTTACTTTTCCGGTACGATCCATCCTCCATAATGGCTTCGTTTACCACATCCCAGCCTTTAATGCGGCCCTTGTAGCGGCCTACTACGGTGGAGATATG
Source organism: Porphyromonadaceae bacterium (assembly GCA_003517945.1). Classification (GTDB taxonomy): domain Bacteria; phylum Bacteroidota; class Bacteroidia; order Bacteroidales; family Tannerellaceae; genus Tannerella. The sequence continues at coordinate 22,463 of DOZP01000212.1, forward strand.
ACTCTTCATCCTTGCCTTGAGAGTCTCGGCCGAAACAGTTTCTCCTTTCTCATCGACAAAGAACCATCGAGGCAACTGACCGTGCCATATCAGGCAATGACCGGTGATCCACATGTTGTTCTTTTCACCAAATGCCACAAACCGATCGGCATCGTCAAAGTAGAACTCTCCTTCTTTGGGCTGTAAATACATACTTTTCATACAATTTTCGGCCACGATTGCATCAAAATTTTGCTTAATGAGATTCACGTCGGCCACATCGGCGCCCGAAATCTGCCGGAGATTCATAGCTGTTCCGATATGGAACTTGCCATTCAATGCATCCTTCATTGTTATCTCTTGGATAGATTGAGCACTTAGGTGACTTCCAACCATTAGAAAAATTGATAATAGAACATTTTTCATCGGATCTGTTTTTTAAAAATTTATACTGTGGGCAAAAATACTTGTATATCCTCAACTCTTCAATATTATATGTTACACATTCTTTTGCTGAGGTTACATATACTCAAAAACATGTGCATGTAACATAGTCGAATGTATTTGCAACAACAATCGGTGGAAAGGAACATTCTTCGGCAATCGTCTGCTTTTTCGATTTGCAGATAATAATTCCGACAGCGCGGGATTCTCGTGCGTAACACCTGATTGGCAACGAAAAGACCGGTTTACGCTTCAATTCTGAAGGAAAAACCGGTCTTCTCTATCATTCACATTATCGTTTTGTCAATCACCGTTAATTGGCCACATTTGGTTTCATATTCGGATTCGTACTCAATTCCCTTGATGGAATAGGAAGTATTCTATGCTTATTGTAATTGAATGCAATAGCTCCCGACAGTTCCGTCTGTTCGATTTGTACCAGATATTTCTTTTCCAAATTCTCCAGAATCGTACTTGCATCCGGATCATTCGGATTGTTATACCAACGCATCAGGTTATAAAATCTCCATCCGTCAAGATACAATTCGGCAGAATATTCATGTTTCAGCAAACGGCGTACCGTATTGATGGTCGTTCCGGGCAAAATAATACTGCCGTCGCGAGAGGCCGTCACCTTTCCTAAAGTAGGCGCTGCTGCGATCAGATCTTCGGCAGACGGCAAGGCGCTTCTGCCTATCGTATAGAACAAGCCGGCATCCGCTTCCGAAGACGGAACCTGGTTATTAGCTCGCTCTCTTACCCTATTGATATAGGTCAAAGCCGTCGCTTCATCTCCCGTTTCAATGCAACATTCCGCATACATCAGCAAAATATCGGCATAACGCAGCAAGCGGTCGTTGATTCCGCTTTTATTCGGGTCGGATTGCCACCAATCATAACAATATTTACGCGTACCAAACCATTTCCCCTGACGAACCGTATAGTCATCTCCGAAAATCCGGGTATAAGGCCACATGCTTCCATCTGCGCCTCTCCAACTGGCTCCATCGGGAATCCACATGCCAAGATAAGCCCGGGGATCAATGATTTTTCCATCGGCATCTCTTTCAAATTCATTGTACAATGCAATAGACGGCATTGAGTTCCACCAGCAATTGGTTTTGTTGGATATACTCATCTCTAACTGTCTCATTGTATTTTGCCCCGTATATACCCAATCGTTCTGGTCGCTATTGGCTGCCGGATTAAATCCCTGCGTCTCCTGGCTTTGGCTGAATTGAACTTCAAAGAGGGACTCTTTGTTATTCTCATTATCTTCCGACGAATTGTCGCGATAGTTCGTCACTAAGTCATATTCTCCCGAATCGATAATTGTCTTCAGAACGTTTTTGGCAAGAGCCCACTCTGCACCACCCGCACCGGCCGTACCGTCAAGCAGGGGGCGTCCCATATAAGCCTTTGCCAAATAGCCCAGTGCCGATCCTTTGGTGGCACGGCCTACATCGTTCGAATTGGCAAACACTTCGGAACGCACAGGCAATAAGTCGGCCGCCGCTTGAAAGTCTGTGATCATGTTTTGGTAGATCTCACCCTGCGCTGCAGGACCTTTCATATAATCGTCGGCAACAGGAACATTATTGCGGTCTACAATTTCATCCCCCCATAGCATACATAAATAAAAGCGGCTCAATCCGCGTAGGAAAAGGGCCTCGCCTCTCAATCTGTCATACAGTTTTTTATCTGTAGGATTCTCCAGATTAAAGGCGCCATCCTGATTCTGTTCCAACTTCTCTAACGCAAAATTGGCTGCATACTGCAAAACATACATATCCTGGTATCCGCCTACCATGAATCCTCCCTCGCCATCAACGGTGTATGCACTCAACTCAACCGATTGCGGCTCGCCTCCCGCAGCTCCTGCAGTAAACACAAACTCATCACTCCGGTTGTTGAGAATAAAAGGCATGATACGAGCCCAACATCCTCCGCGTTGTAAGATGTTATATGCTCCGTTAACGGCATATACCAGATGCTCTTGCGTGTTGTAATAGTTTCCTTCACTCGGATTCACCGGATGATAGAAATCCATTTCGGGCTGGCACCCGGTTATACCGAATCCCGTAACTGCCAACAACGCTCCTATTATATATTGTTTTATTTTCATAATCAATTATTTTTTAATGAATGTAAATGGAATTAGAATGACAATTGCAATCCGGCGAAGAATTCTCTCGTACTCCAATAAGATGTATTCCAGTAGTTCGCATTATCCACGCCACGTGTCAATGTGTTGCCATCGCCCGGAACCTGAGGGTCGAACATAGAATAGTTCGTAATCGTAAAAGGATTCTTCATACCTATATAGATGCGAAGGTGTTCTATGCTGTATTTCTGTAAGAAAGTTTTAGGTACGGTATACCCCAATGTAGCGCGGTTCATACGGAGATAAGAGCCATTTTCCACAAAATAGTCGGAAGGTGTGGTCGAATTACCGTTAGGGTCTCCATAAGCAGATCGCGGAATAGATGTATTGGTATTGGCCGGCAGTGAGATGACGTCTCCACCGGGGGTGGTAAAGTTAACAGCTTCGGCTCTAAACCGGTCAACCATGTCGTCCATTTGGTTGTGAGGCGCTTTTCCTGCCATAAATGTGGCTTTGTAGTTATTATAGATAGAGTAACCCAAGTCTCCCTGTAACAACATAGAAAGATCGAAACCTTTATAATCTACCTGCAAACTCAAACCGACAGATACAGCCGGTATGGATGACCCGAGGAATGTTTTATCATCGTCATTGATTGTTCCGTCACCGTTAAGGTCTACACGTTTTAAATCTCCTGCCATAGCTGCCGGCTGGTAGCGTTCTCCCTTACTGTTGACATACCCTTCGGCTTCTGCATCCGTTTGAAACAAACCGTCTGTTTTATACCCCCAGAATTGAGAGACCGGTTCTCCCGATACGGTACGGGTAACGCCGCCACCGCCTTCCAGAAAGTCAGTAGTTCCCAGATCGGTTACTTTATTTCTATAGATAGAGGCATTAGGCGATATGGTGAAACTTACATCTCCTGCCTTATCGCGATAGGTAGCCGCAAATTCCAATCCCCAGTTGGTCATGCTTCCGATATTCATAGGCAAAGCCGCAACCGTACCTACCGACAACGGTAATTGCACATCCAGCAACATATCACTTACCTGACGGTTGTAATAATCGAAGGTGAAGCTGAGTTTGTTTTTAAACATATCCATGTCAAATCCGAACCCTGCATCACGGGTGGTTTCCCAAGTTAATTCTCTATTAGCTATGATTTCGGGCAGCGGAGCGGCTGCATTACTGTCCGAAGCATTGGGCGAAGATTGGTTGGTACCGAAGGTATAATACCTATTGACCGTAGCAACTAATGCCTGATAGTCATATTCCCCAACGCCTCCGGCGCTACCAATCCATCCTAAGGTGGCACGGAGTTTCAGGTTATCCAACCAATGAAAAGTCCGTTCTTTCAGAAAATTTTCTTCACTGATCCGCCATCCGGCTGAGAACGATGGAAAATATCCCCAGCGTTTCCCATCAGCAAATTTAGACGTCTTATCTGCACGGAAATTGGCTGTAACCATGTATTTGCTATTATAGGAATACATAACGCGCGCCAGATAAGAAAAATAACTGTTGTCGGTACGTGAGCTGTTTATATTCGGGTCGGTCGGGAACCTGCTTTCCACTCCGAAATCATTCCATTCCATGCTTCTTCCATATACATTTGTGAAGAAAGACTGGTATCTCTCTGAAGTCATACCCAATACGCCCGAAACCGTATGCCCACCGTTGAATGTCTTATCGAACGTAAGCAAATTCTCAATCATTTCACGTTCGTTTCCATTCTTCTCGCTATTCATATCCGTGTAGGTTTGCACATTCATCATCATGTTACGGGCAGGGTTCACCTGTTGCCAATTACCTCGTTCGAAATTTCGGGTATAGCTGAGCCGGTATTTCAACCAATCAAAGATCTTCAGTTCACCGAATACATGTGCCAAACCACTGTAATCTGTATTCCTCCTTTTTACATTCTGTATCCACCAAGTCCGGTTGGGCAAGTCCATACCTTGTGTTCCATAATCTCCAATGTTGTACAACTCGCCGTTCTCGTCATACACAGGCAAGGCAGAGGGCGTACGAAGCATTTGGTTGATATCCGGGGTAGGTACCGAATTGTTTTTACTGTAATTCAGTTGCATCCGCCCGCCATAGGTGATACGTCCTATGGTACCCTGTACATTGGCATACATATTTTGTCTGCGTGGGCTCGTTGTTTTCTTTTCGTTGGTATCATAACTGTACGTTGCACCCAGTCTATAATGGAATGCTTCGGTTCCCCCGTTTACGCTCAAGTCGTATTTCTGATAGTATGAACGGTTGAACCATTCGTTCCACCAATCCGTATCGGCCAGCGGATTGCTGGGACTGGCATAAGCCGAAGGAACATTATTTTGCCACGAACCGTCTTGGCGAGCAGCGTCGCTGGCTGTCATATAAAACAGTTCGTTGGTATAGACCGAAAAGTCATAAGCATTCATCATGTGAATACGTTTCGCCACCATACCGGTTCCGCCATACGCATTGAAATTGATAATCGGTTTCTCGGTCTTACCTTTTTTGGTAGTAACAACAATTACGCCATTAGCTCCACGCACACCATAGATCGCAGCCGAGGCCGCATCCTTCAAGACCTGAATGGTTTCGATTTCATCTTCATTGGGGACACGTCCGTCAATAATCCCATCTACCACCCAGAGCGGGTCGGTGTTTCCGGTGATTGAACTAGTTCCTCTGATACGAATTTTACCTGCCGATACGTTGACGCCGGCTACCGTCCCCTGCAAAGCTCCCGCTATATCGTTCGGCGCTCTTAATACTTCCTGGGGATTGAGCGTTGCAATAGCCGACGTTAAATCAGCTTTTCGCTGTGTACCATATCCCACCACGACAACAGTCGATAAGGATACGGCACTTTCCGTTAAAACTACATCTACCACAGAACGATTGTCTACGTCCACTTCTGCAGTTTCAAAACCAATGTACGATACGATCAAAACAGCATCGGGCGCCACATTAATTGTGAAATGGCCATCCATATCGGTGATGGTTCCGGTCGTTGTTCCTTTCACCTGTACAGTAGCCCCTGCGTTAGGTAGACCATCAACGGATGAAACAACGGTACCCGTTATTGTCTTGCTCTGGCCCAAAGCTATCAAAGCGCAAAAAGTCAATGATAGCAAAATGAATAAACTTTTCCTCATGTAACCAATTTTTAAAAGTTAAAAAATAAACTATTTATTTCGTTTGTTCTACACAGTAAGCAATCACTTTCTCTTTTTGATTATTAGCACACCCTGCCATCAGAAACAGAAAGCATATATACACTATTTATTTTATATTTTTGATCGGTTTTTGTCTTATTGTTACGTACAAATTCCTATTGAGAAAATCGCCAGTAATCAAAATACATCAGGTGACTTACGGGCTGTCCTTTTACTACAAAATAGAGATCATGAATACCTGCAACTTTAGGAACATCCATTGTTTTCAGTTCCCAACGGTCGCTTCCTCCCGTACGCGGCATTTTGATAGTGCCCAACAATTGTCCTTCGACTCCATCCAACCTCACTTCCATCGATACCGGCGCATTGTGTGTAGTGCCTACCCTTGCCGTGAACGTAGAGGCTCCTTCACGAAAGTCTACATCTCTTACTTTTATATATGCGCCGTCCTTCTGAGCTGTTACGAAGACACCTACCTTTTCGTTCTGCGAAGCTTTGAAACCTTCGGACCACGCCATGGTTTCCGCCTCCGACTTTCTATACGGATTGAACGTAGCGATGCCCTTTTCGATCCCTTCCGTCATCTGCAACCGAGGGATAGATCCGTCTTTATTGAACTTCAGTTCTTCTACACATACCGACCGGTTGAAACCGCCACCGCCCGGAAGCGCCCCGTTATGATAGAAGAAATAAGTTTTTCCGCGGAAGTCGGCCACCCCGGGATGATTGGTAAACACTCCACCTTCGGGAGTCATCACCGTTCCGCCATACGTCCACGGCCCCTCCGGGCTCTTAGCGGTAGAGTAACCAATATGTTCGGGTAGCGGCCCGCCCGGCCAGAAAAGATAGTAAAGACTGTTGCGTTTGTATAACCAAGGGCCTTCTTCATAGAGCGAAGGACGTTGCGCCACATTACCATCGCGCTTGCCAAACGATGCTTCGGTCATCGGCACCGGCACCACTTCGCCCGAGTAAGAAATCATATCGTCATTGAGCTTAACGTAATAGAGTTGGGGATTGCCCCAGTAAAGATGAGCCTGCCCGTTATCGTCGATGAGCACAGTGGGGTCAATGTCTCCCCATTCACTTTGCACCAACGGCTTGCCTAACGGGTCGTAGAACGGGCCGTAAGGGCTGTCGGCCACCGCCACACCAATGGCTCCCCTGTTGTTGATCTTCGAGATCATAGGCACGTACATGTAAAATTTCCCATCCCGCTCTACACATTGGGCCGCCCAGGCATCGCTCTTACCCCACTCAAAATCGGTATAAGACAGTATCACACCGTGATCGGTCCAATTAACCATATCATTGGTAGAATAAAGTTTCCAATTGTCCATGGTAAACCACGTAGAGCCATCCTCGTCGTGCGAGGTATACAAGTACAACCGGTCGTTGTAGACCATCGGCGCAGGATCGGCCGTATAATTCGTTTGAATGATAGGATTCTGTGCAACGCCTACTATGCTCCCATTTATGGCAAGGGAGAGTAATACAAAATATCTATTTATCTTTCTCATTTTTTTCATTGTGTATTCATCCTTTTTCTATAATTTTACTTTGATTTCTTTTCCTTTATAATCTGCCGTCTTGCAACACCTTTCATGGTAATGAATGGTAACGTATGTATAATTGTATACTCGAACCTGTAATCCTTACCGATTACGACAGCAAAGGTATTGACTTCATTAAACCGATCCCCTTTTTTATGTAACAAGAATTTACAGCAGAGTTACATTCACTATTATTGCTGTAACATTAATCTTTAACCATGTATCCTCCGACTGTCACAATTACCCATTTCAATACATTTTCAATATGTATATGAAAAATCTGTTGAAGCAAATTTAACCGGACAAATACACAAACACTTTTATTTAATCACTATCTTTACAGCGTGATTTACTCATTAACTACAAT
>DOZP01000212.1:30215-30712 GCA_003517945.1 Porphyromonadaceae bacterium
GGAATCAAAGAAAAATCGGAAAACTTTTTGAGCCTGAACGGGCCCTGGAAGTTTTTTTGGGTCAAAGATTCCGACGCCCGCCCTACGGATTTTTACCAAACGAACTATAATGACAAAGGCTGGGGTATCATGCCTGTCCCCGGAGTATGGGAGCTGAACGGATATGGGGATCCGCTTTACGTAAATATCGGATATGCATGGCGTAACCAGTTTAGAAACAATCCTCCCGAAATACCGGTAGCAGATAATCATGTCGGTTCTTACCGCCGCGAAATAACCCTACCTGCCGACTGGAACGGCAAGCAGATCTTTGCACATTTCGGTTCCGTCACATCCAATATCTACCTGTGGGTAAACGGACAGTTTGTCGGATACAGCGAAGACAGCAAGCTCGAAGCGGAATTCAATATCACGAAATATGTCAAACCCGGAAAAAACCTCCTTGCATTTCAGACGTTCCGCTGGTGTGACGGGACTTACCTCGAAGACCAGGATTT
>DOZP01000212.1:30749-31951 GCA_003517945.1 Porphyromonadaceae bacterium
CCGGATCTTGATGCACAATATAAAGACGGAACGCTTACCGTAGAAACCACTCTTTCCGCCGCAGGAACCGTACAATTAGATTTAAAAAATCAAAAAGGCGTGAATATTGCTTCTCAAACGATGAAAGGGAGCGGGAAAATCACCGGTACGCTGAATGTATCAAACCCGGCGAAATGGACAGCGGAAACACCTGACCTGTATACGCTGACCGCAACCCTGAAAGACGGAAACAAGACGGTTGAAGTGATATCCGTAAAAACAGGGTTCCGTAAAATCGAAATGAAAAACGGCCAGTTGCTGATAAACGGACAAGCGATTCTGATCAAAGGCGCAAACCGTCATGAAATGGATCCCAAAACGGGCTATTATATATCGCGGGAACGGATGCTTCAGGACATAAAGATCATGAAGGAAAAGAACATCAATGCCGTACGCACGTGCCATTATCCGGATAACAACCTGTGGTACGAGCTTTGTGACGAATACGGGATATACGTAGTCGCCGAAGCGAACGTCGAATCACACGGAATGGGATACGGCGAACACACGCTGGCTAAGAATCCGGCATATGCATCAGCCCACTTGGAAAGAAACCAACGCAATGTGCAGCGTAGCTACAATCACGTTTCCGTCATTACGTGGTCTTTAGGAAACGAAGCCGGCTTCGGGCCCAATTTCGAAGCGTGCTATAAATGGATTAAAAATGAAGACAAAACACGTCCCGTACAATACGAACAGGCACACGGAAATGAGTATACCGATATTTATTGCCCGATGTACCTGGATTATGAAGGAAGTAAAAAATTTGCTCAGGGTGATGCCACTAAACCGCTCATACAATGCGAATACGCCCATGCAATGGGCAACTCGCAGGGAGGCTTCAAAGAATATTGGGATCTGATCCGTAAATACCCGAAAGCGCAAGGTGGGTTTATCTGGGATTTTGTCGACCAATCCATACAGTGGAAAAATAAAGACGGCGTTACCATTTACGGATACGGAGGCGACTTCAACCGTTACGATGCTTCCGATAATAATTTCTGTGATAACGGATTGATCAGCCCCGACCGTGTGCCGAACCCGCACATGGACGAGGTAGCTTACTTCTATCAATCTATATGGGCGACTCCCTCCGATCTTAAAAACGGAGAGATCAATATCTTTAACGAAAATTTCTTCCGCGATTTATCCGCTTATTTTGC
>DOZP01000208.1:0-3609 GCA_003517945.1 Porphyromonadaceae bacterium
CCGAAAAAGCCTTCGGACGCGTTATATGTTTCCATATAATGCATTTTAGCCGATGGAATTAATTTTTCATATTGGCGCCTGTAGGGTTCAAATCCGATGCCTCCATGAAAAAAAACCTCAAGATTCGGCCATACTTCGGAGAGTGTCGCCTTTCCTGTTTTTTCCAGAATGGCTTTGACGAGTACAAGCATCCATGAAGGTATTCCCGAAAGACTGACCACATCCTTATTCCATGTATTTTCTACAATCGCTTTTATTTTGGCCTCCCATTCATCCATCAGAATAATTTCTTTACATGGTACGCGGACAAGATTTACGAGTGGAGGCAGGTTTTGTAACAAAACGGCGGAAAGATCTCCGCAATGTGCCTTTTTATTGAGCGCCGAAGGGCTGTGGCTTCCCCCCAGGATCAGTCCTTTTTTAGAGAAAAAGCGTGTTTCGGGATGGTTGTGCATATATAAGGCAACCGTATCAAAACCTCCTTTGTAGTGGCATTTTTTCAATATTTCACATGTGACGGGAATATATTTACTGCGATCATTTGTTGTGCCACTGCTTTTCGCATACCATTTCACGACCGATGGCCATAATATGTTTTTCTCGCCATTGATCATCCTTTCTATGAATGGTTGCAAATCTTCGTATGCAGATACGGGAACCCGGTCGGAAAAAGCGCGATAACCGGATATTTCCCGGAATCCGTAATTTTTACCCCAAACCGTATTTCCGGCTGTTTGCAGAAGCGTGGCTAATTGTTTATGCTGAACATCAACAGCCTGCTTACCAAACAACTCAATCTGCCGTTGCCTCGCTGAAAATAAAGGAGATATTATTTTCGTTAAAATGTCCATATTAAGAGATGAATAGGGGAAAAATATCCCGAAAACGCTGCAAATGTAGAGATTATTTTTATTTCTAAATAATGTTTGGTTGGTTATTATTGATTATTTTCAAAATATACGTTCTTTTTTTTGCACTTTTTTAACTTATTATTTGCCATGAAATTCTCTTGTTTTTTGGATAATACAAGGTATAATGATTATCTTTGCAACGCAAACATAAATATTTAACGACATGAAGAGGGTAAAAGGTGTTTTATTAGTAATTCTCGTTATTGCCATGTCTGTTCCTTGTTTCGGAAACAATGTAGAAATAAAAAGGAAGAAAAACAAGTGGCTTCACGAGACAGAGTTAACCAGTATAAAGGAAGTAAACCAGGAAAACCAATCTGAAGCGGATACTTTCGTATATTAAAAACCGGATCATTATTTCCGAAATATTTTACGGAAAATTTGATTTTGCCGGATAAATAATCTGTCGCGGGTTATAAGAAATGAAAAAGATCCTGATAACGGCTATGTGGAAACAAAGCCCGATGATGTATTGTCTGATATATTTAGAATCAACGTAATTTTATGCTTATGAGGATAGGTATTCTTTCTTCCGGTGGTGATTGTCCGGGAATAAATGCAACGATTCGCGGCGTGGGAAAATCGGCAATCCTGCATTACGGAATGGAGGTTGTCGGTATTCACAATGGATTTACCGGATTATTAAATAAGGATGTCGAAATTTTCGACGAACGTAAACTTTCCGGAATTCTTAATCTTGGAGGGACTATTCTCGGTACGTCACGCGAAAAACCTTTCAAGAAGTTACTTGATTCGGGAGATAACAATAAACCCCGGATCATTTATCAGAATTATAAAGAGTTGGGGCTCGACTGTATTGTCTGTATTGGCGGGAATGGGACGCAGAAAACCGCAAATAAACTGGCACAGTTGGGTCTTAATATTGTTGGTGTGCCCAAAACGATTGATAATGACGTATATGGGACAGATATCTCTTTTGGGTTCGATACGGCTGTAAATATTGCGACGGAAGCGATAGACCGTTTACATTCGACTGCAAGCTCCCACAAACGCGTCATGGTTGTTGAAGTGATGGGTCATCATGCCGGATGGATTGCCCTTTATGCCGGAATGGCAGGTGGAGCCGATGTCATTTTAATCCCTGAACTTGGCTTTGAAATAAACAAGGTAAATGAAAAAATATTAGAGCGCTCCCGTCTGGGAAAACCTTACTCAATCGTCGTAATTGCCGAAGGATTAAAGAAGGCCAAAGGCAGTCCGTCGGATTATATATCGCACGCCATTGAGAAAACAACGGATATAGAGGTGCGGACAACTGTTCTGGGATATATTCAGCGTGGAGGAAACCCCTCCCCTTTCGACCGAAACCTTGCTACACGTCTGGGTGGCCATGCAACCGAACTTATAGCCGAAAAGGCTTTTGGACGTATGGTTTGTATCAAAGGCAATGAGATTGATTCTATCCCTCTCTCCGAAGTAGCAGGTAAAACAAAGTTAGTGCCTGTTGACCATGATCTTATAAAACAGGGTAGCCATATGGGTATTTCATTCGGAATATAATATCCCGGCGGTTTTTATTGGTTTTTAAACTCCTCAATTAATTTCTGCACATCTTTATCTTTGTGTATTTTCCGGATAACATTTTTAGCTGCAAGTTGTTGGGATTCTTTTTTGGTACTTCCGATACCAATACCGAGCGGCATCCCTTCCAACGATACGCTTGTCTGAAAAACGGGATTTCCTTCCTCGTCCGTATACGTTTCAATGAGGTCGAATTCGACGTGAAGCTTTGTTTTTTGCCCCCATTCCAGCAGGCGGGATTTGAAATTAACCTCGCGGCTCGCCAACTTGTCTAAAGGAACATGCTTCCGAATGATCCGTTCTTCTACGAATTTGCAACAACACCTGTATCCCTGGTCTAAATAAATAGCCCCGATCAATGCCTCAAGCGCATTGCCATACATATATTTATGGTGGGTCGTTGCATACGGCATGGATGTGACTTTTTTATCAATGCCGAGATTCAAGGCTATTTGATTAAGACTTTCCCTTTGTACTATTTTAGACCTTGTATTTGTCAGGAACCCTTCTTTTTTATTCGGAAAATGTTTGTAAACAATATCGGCAACGATAGCGTCTAAGATAGCATCTCCTAAAAATTCAAGGCGTTCGTTATTTCCACGTTTACCCTCCTGTGTTACAGCAATGGAGCGATGAATGAAAGCCTGTTCATACAACCCAATGTCATTGGGATAAAAGCCGAGCATGTTGTACAAAGACAAATAAGGCTCTTTGTTTTTTAATTTAAAGAGCCTTATCCATTTATGTATTGACTTGAATATCACTTTAACTTCGGAATTTTTTTACGATAATACTGGCATTATGGCCGCCAAATCCGAAGGTATTGGAAAGCGCGGCGTTAACCGGTCTCTTTTGAGCTTTATTAAATGTAAAGTTCAGGTTATAGTCAATTTCCGGGTCGTCATCACCTTCCGTATGGTTGATGGTTGGCGGTATGATATTATCCTGTATGGATAAAATACAGGCCATCGTTTCAAGCGCTCCTGCAGCGCCCAACATGTGTCCGGTCATTGACTTTGTGGAACTGATGTTCAGTTTAAACGCGTGATTACCGAAAACTTCCTTGATGGCTTTCGCTTCCGAAATATCACCAACCGGAGTAGATGTTCCGTGCACATTTATGTAATCAATCTCTTCGGGGTTCAATTCCGCATCT
>DOZP01000208.1:3717-4648 GCA_003517945.1 Porphyromonadaceae bacterium
GATAAGGCATACGCCGCCTTCGCCCATTACAAATCCGTCGCGACTATTGCTGAACGGGCGGGATGCCGTTTCGGGCGAATCATTGCGCGTTGACAAAGCGTTCATCGCATTGAATCCTCCAACCCCGACGATTGCGATAGGGGCTTCGGCGCCGCCTGTAACAATCGCATTCGCTTTTCCGAGACGGATATAATTGAACGCATCACCGACTGCATTGGTAGAAGATGCGCAGGCTGAGACTGTTGCAAAATTAGGGCCGCGAAAACCATACCTCATGGAGATAAGTCCTGCGGATATATCCGCAATGATTTTGGGTATAAAAAACGGATTGAACCGCGGTCCCCGTTCCTCACTATATCCTCTTACCTCCTCCTGAAAAGAAAAGATACCTCCAATACCGGAAGAAAAGATAACCCCGATACGATCTTTATTTTCTTTTTCCAGATCCAGTTTTGAATCAGCAATGGCTTCTTCAACCGAAGCAATCGCATACTGTGTATATAAATCACACTTCCGGGCCTCTTTCTTGTCAGGGAAATAAGCCAAAGGGTCGAAATTTTTTACCTCGCAGGCAAATTGCGTTTTGAACTTTGATGCATCAAAGTGAGTAATAGGCCCCGCACCACTTACTCCATTAATCAATGCCTGCCACGTTTCCGCAACATTATTGCCTAATGGTGTAATAGCGCCGAGACCTGTTACTACAACTCTTTTTAATTTCATACGAATAAGGATTAAATTACTTCGCGTTCGCTTCGATATAAGCGATAGCGTCTCCTACTGTAGAAATCTTTTCAGCCTGGTCATCAGGAATAGAAAGACCGAATTCTTTTTCAAACTCCATGATCAACTCAACTGTGTCCAGAGAATCAGCTCCCAAATCATTCGTGAAGCTGGCCTCATTCGTAACTTCAGATTCTTCAACACTTAA
>DOZP01000208.1:4662-13571 GCA_003517945.1 Porphyromonadaceae bacterium
AAAATTAAATTAATACTAAATATCTTTTTCTATATTTGCACCGCAAAGAAACATATATTTTTGCACATAAAACAAATAATCAATGCAGAAATTGCCAAATGTTGCACATATTTTTATCATATGTGCATAAAATGGAGATTTTATTGTTCTTGAGCGTTAAAAATAAATTTATGTATGTATGAGAAATATTGCAATACTCGCTTCGGGTTCAGGTACTAATGCTGAAAATATAGGCCGGTATTTTAGTCGTAGCGCAGATATCGGAGTGGTTGTAATTCTGTCTAATAAACCTGACGCCGGCGTTCATCAGAGGGCGAAGGATTTAGGTATTCCTTCGTTTACTTTCACAAATGCGGAATTCCGGGACGGCTCCCTCATCTTACGGAAATTGGCCGAATATGATGTGGATTTTATTGTTCTGGCGGGATTCCTGCTAAAAATTCCCGTTGATATTATTCAGGCGTATCCGGATAAAATTATAAATATACATCCTTCGTTATTACCTAAGTTCGGAGGTAAAGGCATGTATGGCGACCATGTTCATCAGGCTGTTATAGCGGCAAAAGAAACGCAGACGGGCATAACCATCCATTATGTAAATGACCGGTATGACGAAGGCGCTGTCATTTTTCAAAAAACCTGCCCTGTTTTTCCGGCGGACACGGCGGACGATGTTGCGGCGAGAGTGCATGAACTGGAATATACATATTATCCGGAAGTGATAGAACGGTTACTTGAGAAGACTCAACACGGGAAGGCTTGAGTAGTTACATCAATATAAAGGGAAAGCGGTTTCCGACATATTACTTTTTTTTTTATCTTTGACCAATTAATTGAATAGATGATGGAAAAAATCAGCGAGAAATGTTATCCTGTTTTTGAGAGGGCTACAAATGATTATCATAAAGCTAATGATGTGGATGCATCCATTCATAATCCGTATGAAGAGAAAAGCATCGGATTTTATTTTTACCTGAAAAACTGGATTGATGCGGTACAATGGCACCTCGAAGATATCATACGCGATCCGGGAATAGATCCTGTAAACGCATTGGCTATTAAACGACGGATTGATAAGTCAAATCAGGATCGTACGGACTTGGTAGAGCTTATTGACAGTTACTTTCTGGATACATATAAACATGTCACGGTTTTACCGGATGCAACGATCAATACCGAAAGTCCTGCGTGGGCGGTCGACCGCTTGTCTATTCTTGTGCTGAAAATATACCACATGAAAGAGGAAACCGAACGAACAGATGTATCTCCGGAACATATCGAAGCCTGTAAAAAGAAACTTGTTATACTGCTTGAACAGAAAAGAGATCTGTCTCTTGCGTTGGATCAGTTGCTGGAAGATATCGAAAACGGGCGCAAGTATATGAAAGTATACAAACAGATGAAGATGTACAACGATCCTTCATTGAACCCTGTTTTATACGGTAAAAAATGAACTAAATGTCAAAAATTCTTGTAATAAGGCTTTCCGCGATCGGGGATGTCGCGATGACAATTCCTGTTGTTTATGCCGCGGCGGAAGCGAATCCGGAAGATTCGTTTACCATCCTTACGCAGACATTTCTTATGCCGCTTTTTATTAACCGTCCTTTAAATGTGAATGTAATGGGCGTAAATACTAAAAGCACCGAAAAGTCGTTAGCAGGATTTCTGCGGTATGCTTTTATTCTGCGGAAATATAAATTTGACAAGGTACTTGATCTGCATGCCGTCGTACGTTCCCGGATTGTTAATTGGGTTTTTCGCCTGAGTGGGAGGCCTGTCTTCAAAATCAACAAAGAACGCAAAGAACGCAAATTCCTTACGCAACGTCCTCCGAAAGAAATCTATCCGTTACGCCCTGTGATAGAGCGCTACGCGGATGTTTTTCGTGCCGCCGGCTTTAATTTTAACGATACGTTTGTCTCTCTGTATGATAAAAATCCCGTTGATGACACGGCCATAAAGGCGATGGCCGGCGATAAAAAAGGACATTGGGTCGGTATTGCGCCGTTTGCCAGGCACAGAGGCAAGATCTATCCCGCTGAAAAAATGGAGAAGGTAGTAGATCAGTTGTCGCAGCAGGAAGATATCACGTTGTTTTTATTCGGAGGCCGTGGTGATGAAAGCCGCCTTTTAAACCGGTGGGAAGCGAAATATAAAAATACGGTCAACATGGTCGGACGTTATTCGCTTGATATGGAACTGGCTCTTATCAGCCGCCTTGATGTACTTGTCAGTATGGATTCGGCCAACATGCACCTGGCTTCACTTGCGGGTACAACAGTGATTTCCATATGGGGCGCTACCCACCCCTATGCAGGATTTTACGGTTATCATCAGCGTGAGGACCTGGCCGTACAGGCCGATTTGCCGTGCCGGCCTTGTTCGATATACGGGAACAAGCCTTGCTATCGCGGCGACTGGGCCTGTATGGACAAAATCCGGCCGGAGCAAATTGTAGACAAAGTAACTGATTATCTGAAAAACAGATGAAGATTGTAGTTAATCCGGAATATGAGTATTTGCGTGAATGGATTGAACGGATTCCTTCTTTTTTTGAGAAGGATGGCCGAATAATACACAAAGCAAGGAATATACTTAAAGTGTTTTCCGTAGATAATGGGCTGGATATTAATATCAAGAGATATAAAAAACCTCATTTTTTCAACCGGATTGTTTATTCTTTCTTCAGAAAATCGAAAGCCGCCCGGTCTTATTCCAATACGTTGGTAATTTTGGAAAAAGGATTTGAAGCCGCTACGGCAATCGCTTATATTGAAATAAAGGAAAAGGGCTTATTTTCCGACAGCTATTTTGTAAGTATACAATGTCATCATGTGGAAGAGATTCGCGGATATTGCGAAGGTTCTATTGCCGGTAGAGAAGAGTTGATAGGCGCCTTTGCGAAATATAGCGCGATGTTGCATGATTCCGGCATTTACCATTTGGATTATTCTCCGGGTAATATTTTATTTCGCATGGAAAACGGAAGCTACCGTTTTTATCTGGTAGATGTCAACCGGATGAAGTTTATGCCGGTCGGCATTGACGCAGGTTGCAGGAGCTTCGCACGTCTTTCCCGCAGTGATGAAATATGCCGGTATATAGGATGTATATATGCCAGATCCCGCAAAATACCGTTTAATGAAGAGAAGGCGATCCGCTTGATTATAAAGTATAGAAATCAATTCTTCCGGAGAAAAGCGCGAATGAATTCGGTTAAAAGAATCTTTAAACCAAAAAGACCTATTGTTTAATATAATCTTTAAATGTTGTAAGGTACTGATCGACTCCATCCTCACACCATGTTGAAGATAATGAAAATTGTTTATCCATTAATTCCTTATTACTACCTTCATCCGAACGGCTGCGCTCTTCATGATATAAATGATAAGCGACACAGTGAAATTTGATATAATCTTTTTTACAACCGTTGTTTAACATGCGAAGTGTTAATTCGCTATCTTCATGCCCCCAACCCACAAATTCATTATTATATCCATTCACAGCGATAAAGTCCTTTCGATAAAACGACATATTACAACCTCTCGCATAATAAACAGGATAACGATTTCGATACCTTGTGCTAAGATATGTACTTAACAGCCTGCTTCTGATAGCATTTTCTTTCCTTTTTAACCCATTACTGAAGAAAGACAAATGTACATTCCGGCAATTCATTAATTCCTGCGCTTTTTGTTCGGTAATCATTACACGTGAGCCTTGGAGCAACGTGTTCGCTTTTTTATGAAACAGATGGTCTTTTATGAAATGAGGTTCCATGATAATATCTCCGTCTATTTGTATAATATAATCCGAATTTGCCGCAGCAACAGCTATATTTCTAATTCTACCCAGCTGAAAGCCATTATCAGGTTGCCAGATATGAATAATCGGTACAGGAAATATTTTCTTGAAATGAGCTATTAATTCATACGTTTCCTGCGTGGAGCCATCATCCGCGATAATTACTTCAAAAGGTAAATCAACCTGATTCAGTAAGCTGTTTAAACTTAATCGAAGATAAGCCGGATTATTATAAGTAGCGATAATGAGTGATGCATGAGCATTTGAAAGCATAACAATATGGATACAGAATTTAAAAATGTAACATTTTCAGCAATAAGAAATACAAGGTTTTCAGCAACAACGGTGCGTCAACAAGACGTTTATCTTTGTCGCAAAGATAGCGCATTTTCTATAACTATTCATACATTCTTTTGCTATTTTTGTCAATTTATCTTTCTTCTTCAAAACTGTTTTTCTATTCTTCGTACGGTCAGGAAACGGTAATTTTATTTCCGGCCGAAATCCGCCGGAATTTCTCCCCATTCGGCCGTTTCCCATTTCAGGATTTTAGTGGTATAGCTGTTTTCGCGCAACCATTTTTCGGCCCGTTCTATCAGGTTGAATATCGGCGCATTTACGGCTGTACGCTCCAGTTTTGTTTTGCATTTCTTTTGTTGTACCCAAAGAATGGCGTTGCGGCTGTCGGAATAGATGGGCATTGTACACCCATTCTTACCGAATAACGCCAACCCGTGTACCAATGCTAAAAATTCACCGATGTTATTTGTCCCCTGCGCCATCGGGCCGACATGAAAAACCTGTTGCCCGGTTTCCACATAGACTCCGCGGTATTCCATATTTCCCGGATTACCGCTACAGGCTGCGTCAACGGCCAAACTTTCCGTAATATAGGGCGGCGGATTATCTTTGTCCGGATGATGTTTGATTTTGAGGTCCTTACCGATATAATCGAAAGGAGAGCCCGAAAAAGCGTCTTCCGCTTCTTTTTTTGAATGAAACGACTTATAGAGTGCTCCGTCGTATCCTTTTATCCGAAGCTGACAATCCGTCCAACTGTCATAGATGCCGGGCTCAACGCCTTTCCATACTACATAATATTTTTGTTTCGTCCTTTTTGTCATTTACAATGATACCTGTTGAAAATGAGTACAAATATAGGTATCAGATCCGGAATAATAAATTTATTTTGTAATTCCCATGAACTGCATTATCTTTGCGACTATGAAAAAAAGCCATATGACACGCATTTTTCTGGTAGGCTATATGGGGGCGGGGAAAACAACTTTGGGGAAAGTCCTGGCGCGACGGATGAATCTTTCTTATATAGATACGGATCAGTTCATAGAAAATCGTTACCATAAGAAAGTCGGTGATATCTTTGCTTCCGAAGGTGAAAAACAATTCCGGAATATTGAATATCGTATATTGCGTGAAGTTTCGGAAATTGAAAATGTAGTAATCTCTACCGGAGGAGGCCTGCCTTGTTTTAATGATAATATGGCGCTTATGAATCGTACGGGTACGACGGTCTATCTGGATGTACCGGCAGAAGAATTGGCCGCGCGCCTGAATGCAAGTAAGACAATCCGTCCCGTATTACAAAGCCGTTCGGGAGAGGAATTGATTGATTTTATCAGGGAAAACCTGAATAAACGCAAACCGTTTTATGAACAGGCCGTTATCCGTTTCAATGCGGAACCGATGTACGCGAAACATGATGTGGAGATACTGGCGGAAAAATTAGAGACGCTGATTTGTAATTTTAAAATTTTGATATAAAAAACAGCCTTTGGGTTGATATTTTTTTGTTTTTTTGTATCTTTGCAGGATATTTGATAGTGATTGAGTAAAATATATAGAAATTCGTCATGGCAGAACAGGCAAAAGTTAAAACATTGGATCAGATAGTGATCCGTTTTTCGGGAGACAGTGGCGACGGTATGCAATTAACCGGAACCATATTTTCGAATTTGTCGGCTATTTTCGGGAATGATATTTCAACATTTCCGGATTATCCGGCCGAAGTAAGAGCCCCGCAAGGTTCGTTAAGCGGTATTTCCGGATTCCAGGTACATCTCGGCTCGAAGAAAATCTTTACGCCGGGAGATAAAGCGGACGTATTGGTTGCGATGAATCCCGCCGCATTGAAGGTGAACGTAAAGAATCTGAAGCCTGATTCGGTGATCATCATTGATACGGATTCTTTTCAGAAACGGGATCTTGAAAAAGCGGAGTTCAAGACGGAAGATCCGTTTGAAGAGCTTGGCCTGAAAAGCCAGCAGGTGTTGGCCGCTCCCATATCTACGATGGTGCGGGACGGATTGGCGGAGTTTGAACTTGATAACAAATCGGCCTTACGCTGTAAGAATATGTTTACTTTAGGGCTTGTGTGCTGGTTGTTTGACCGCCCCGTAGATACCGCAATGAAAATGCTTCAGGATAAGTTTGCTAAAAAGCCGGTGATTGCGCAGGCGAATAGCAAGGCGTTGACGGACGGCTATAATTACGGGCATAATATCCATGCGTCGGTTTCTACGTACCGTATTGAAAGCACAAAAATTGAGCCGGGATTTTACAAGGATATCAATGGAAATAACGCCATATCATACGGACTGATTGCCGCTGCGGAAAAAGCGGGGTTGAGATTGTTTCTCGGCAGTTACCCGATTACGCCGGCGACCGAAATCCTTCAGGAACTGTCTAAATATAAGAATCTGGGAGTTATAACCGTACAGGCCGAAGATGAAATAGCCGGAATATGTACGGCTATAGGCGCCAGTTTTGCAGGATGCCTGGGCGCTACTTCCACATCAGGTCCCGGACTGGCCTTGAAGAGCGAAGCGATCGGCCTTGCGGTGATTGCCGAATTGCCGCTTGTTGTGGTTGATGTACAACGTGGCGGCCCGTCAACCGGTATGCCGACCAAAAGCGAGCAGGCGGATCTTATGCAGGTTCTGTATGGACGCAACGGGGAAAGTCCGGTTGTCGTATTGGCGGCCGCTACTCCTGCGGATTGTTTTGATATGGCGTTCTGGGCGGGAAAACTGGCTGTGGAACACATGACGCCTGTTGTTTTGTTGTCGGACGCTTTTCTGGCAAACGGCTCATCCGCATGGCGTATACCTGATCTGAAAGAATATCCGGAAATAAAACCGAACTATGTTGATAACTATCAAGACGAAGCGCCATGGAAGCCTTATCGCCGGGATAAGGATACGCTCGTACGCTATTGGGCTGTGCCGGGTACGGAAGGATTTACCCATCGTATCGGAGGATTGGAAAAAGACTATGATACGAGTTCAATTTCTACCGATCCGAAGAATCACCAGAAGATGGTGATGACCCGGCAGGCGAAGATTGATAAGATCGCGGATTTTATTCCGGAACTGGAGGTGGTGGGAAATAAGGATGCGGATCTCTTACTTGTCGGATGGGGAGGTACATACGGTCACTTATATGAAGCGATGGAAATCATGTTGTCCGGTGGAAAAAAAGTGGCCCTGGCTCATTTCCGTTACATAAACCCATTGCCTAAAAATACGGCGGAAGTGCTGAAGCGATATAAAAAAGTAATTGTTGCAGAACAGAATAACGGGCAATTCGCGAATTACCTGCGTAGTAAAGTGGATGATTTCAATCCATGCCGGTTCAACCGTATAAAAGGGCAACCTTTCGTGGTGTCGCGTTTGGTGGAAGAATTTACCAAAATACTGGAAAGCTGATGTAAAAAAACGGAGATTATATCAATCACAACTTTATGAACTTATAATTTTAGAAAAAATGAGTACAATATACGAACCCCGGAATTATAAAAGCGATCAATATGTGCGTTGGTGTCCCGGCTGTGGCGATCATGCCGTATTAAACTGTTTACATAAAGCGATGGCGGAGACAGGTATTCCGCCTTACCGGATGGCTGTTCTTTCCGGAATCGGTTGTTCTTCCCGTTTGCCTTACTATATGGGTACGTACGGATTTCATACGATTCACGGTCGTGGCGCCGCTATCGCTACCGGCGTGAAAACAGCCCGTCCCGATTTGGATGTCTGGCTTATAACCGGCGACGGCGATTGTCTGGCGATTGGGGGAAATCATTTTATTCATGCCGTGAGACGCAATGTCGATATGAATATTGTCCTGATGAATAATAAGATATACGGATTGACGAAAGGACAGTATTCGCCGACGTCAGACCGTGGGTTTGTTTCCAAAAGCTCTCCCTATGGGACGGTTGAAGATCCGTTTGTCCCGGCGGAATTGACTTTGGGCGCGCGGGGTACGTTTTTTGCCCGGGCGCTTGATACCGACCTGAAGAATCTGACCGATATTTTTGTCGCTTCCGCCAAACATAAAGGGACTTCCGTAACCGAAGTATTGGTAAATTGCGTGATTTTTAATGCCGGAACACACGCTTCGATTGCAGACAGGGAATTTCGTGCCGAAAAGACGATATACCTCCGCCATGGCGAGAAAATGATATTCGGCAAAGACCAGGATAAAGGGCTTGTACTTGACGGCCTGAGACTGAAAGCCGTAACAATGGGCCAGGATGGCTATACCATGGATGACATCCTGGTGCATGACGCCCATGAAAAAGACGTTACGCTTCACAATATGCTGGCCATGATGGGTGGCGACCTTCCGGTTGCGATGGGTATGGTTCGTGATGTGGAGGCTCCGGTTTATGATCAGTCCGTCCATCAGCAAATGGAAGAAGTAAAAGCTCGCAAGCCGGCGCGAACCTTGCAGGAAATGCTGTTGAGCACAGAGATTTGGGAGATTAAATAAAAAATAGGGTGAATTGTTTTTGTAAACTCGTTGATAATATATACTTTTGCGAAAAAACAAATAATTTGCATACAGGATGAAAAGAAAATTACTTTCTGCGTCATTATTGGCGCTATGTTTGGTGTTTAGTGCGTTTGCACAGGTACAACAAGAACAAATACAGACTTCGGCGCAACGGGCTAAAGTAAATGCTCATAAAGAGCAATTAGTGAGAGGTGGAATGCCGTACGAAGCAGCCGTGAAAAGAGCATTGACTGTTTTTGAGAATGAGCAAGAGGTTTCTTCGCGTAATCGGTTAATTCCCCGTCCTA
>DOZP01000138.1:0-914 GCA_003517945.1 Porphyromonadaceae bacterium
CCGATTATTTTCTTTCCGTATTTGGCCAACACTTTCTCCATACGTTGTATAAAATAACTCTGTAAACGTTCTTCCGCCGTATGTCCCTCTTTGGCCGTCAACCCTTCTTCACGAATCCGTTTCTGACACAAAGGACATTTTTTCCATTCCGACTTGGGGCATTCGTCACCGCCGATATGCACATATTCGCTGGGGAAAAGTTCCGTCACTTCTTTAAATACATTTTCAAAAAATTCGAAAGTACTCTCTTTACCGGCACATAAAACGATATCCTCAACCCCCCAGATAATACGCGGAGGCAAAATCTCTCCCCGGCAGGACAATTCGGGATAAGCCGCAATAGCCGCCATTTCATGGCCCGGTATTTCAATTTCGGGTATAACCGTAATAAAACGTTCCGATGCGTACCGGACTATTTCTTTCACTTCTTCCTGGGTATAAAAACCGCCATATTCAAAACCTTCTCCCTCTATGCGTTTTGCACCTATTTCCGTCAGTTTCGGATACTGCTTGATTTCAATACGCCAACCCTGATCATCCGTCAGATGCCAATGCATACGGTTTATCTTGAATAAAGATAATACATCCAACTGTTTTTTTACATCCTCAACCGACATAAAATGACGGCACGGATCCAGCATAATCCCACGATAACCAAACCGCGGCTCATCTTTGATCGTAACACACGGCACATTCCATGCAACATTTTCTACCTTCCGGAGGCTTTCAATTTCTGCCGGCAATAATTGCATGAAAGATTGCATTCCATAAAACAAACCCTGCGGCGTTTTTGCTTTAACGGTAACAACGGAAGATGTCACATTCAGGTCGTATCCTTCGTCATTCACATCAAGCGATGTATCCATCAAAAGTGAAATCACATTCTTTGCGGGATCATTATCACTCACATTCAG
>DOZP01000138.1:1081-2580 GCA_003517945.1 Porphyromonadaceae bacterium
CAAAAATAAAAATATCACGGCAAAAAACAAACAGGTCAGATTTTTCATAAATAAACTATTATCAATTATTTTATCTACCATGCAAATAAAGGAAATTCTTTCATAGTAGCATTTACCTTATCACGTACGGATTTAATAACAGACTCCGATTCCGGGTTTGATAATACCCTGTCAACCATTTCCACTATTTCACCCATAAGAGCTTCCTTTGCCCCCCGGGTAGAGATCGCAGGTGTTCCGACACGTATGCCTGAAGTCTGGAACGGTGAACGGCTGTCAAACGGCACCATATTTTTATTTACGGTAATATCGGCCTTTACCAATACATTTTCCGCTACTTTTCCGGTCAATTCCGGAAATTTAGTACGAAGATCAATCAACATACTATGATTATCCGTACCTCCCGATATAATTTTATATCCTTTATCCATAAATGCCTGCGCCATTGCTGCGGCATTTTTCCTGACCTGCGCCTGATATTCTTTATATTCAGGTTGTAACGCTTCATCAAAAGAGACGGCTTTTGCCGCAATCACATGTTCCAGCGGCCCGCCCTGAATACCCGGAAAAACAGCCGAGTCAAGTAACTGAGACATCATTTTGATTTCTCCTTTGGGCGTTTTCTTTCCCCACGGATTCTCAAAATCTTTACCGAGCAATATGACGCCTCCGCGAGGCCCGCGTAACGTTTTATGAGTTGTAGAAGTAACGATATGCGCATACTTCAGCGGGTTATCAAGTAATCCGGCCGCAATAAGACCTGCAGGGTGTGCCATATCAATCATCAGCAAAGCCCCGATTTTATCAGCTATCTCACGCATACGTTTATAATCCCATTCACGCGAATAGGCAGACGCCCCGCCGACAATCACTTTCGGCTTTTCACGTAATGCGACCTCTTCCATCTGGTCATAATCAACACGTCCGGTATCCTCTTTTACATTATATTCGGTTGCATGATATAAAATACCGGAACTGTTCACGGGAGAACCGTGAGATAAATGACCGCCATGAGAAAGATTTAATCCGAGAAAGGTATCGCCCGGATTCATGACGGCAAGAAAAACAGCGGCATTCGCCTGAGCGCCGGAATGAGGTTGCACATTCACCCATTCCGCATCAAACAGTTTCTTAAGACGCTCAATCGCGAGATTTTCACTTTCATCAACCACTTCACATCCGCCGTAATACCTTTTTCCCGGATATCCTTCCGCGTATTTATTCGTCAGACAACTGCCCATCGCCTGCATAACCTGTTCGCTGACAAAATTTTCGGAAGCGATCAGTTCAACACCTTTCAACTGACGCTGATACTCACGTTCAATAACATCAAAAATCACATTGTCCCGTTTCATATATCTAAATTTATAAAATTTGTAAAATCGAATAGATAACCATACAACCTGCCAATAATTTAAGGATAACGTACTCATTATCCCGAAATCGGTTGTAAAATTAAGCATTTATATGTAATTACACAAAAAACATAACCTAATATA
>DOZP01000133.1:0-3407 GCA_003517945.1 Porphyromonadaceae bacterium
AAGTATGCATTAGCTGAAAAATACCAATTTAACCGGGAAGATTACACACAGGCAAAAACCGAATTTATCCGGAGAATGACGGAGATTCAAAAGGAATCCGAGTTAAAGAAGATAGGTCGGTAATGAGTAGTAGTACCGAGAGAACGAAGTTGTTGCATTTTTCTGCGTATGAAAGACGACTATATGGAAAACGGTTCGTTTCCCGGTGAGGACTATTTTGAACATCTCGGTTTTGACAAAGGAATAAAACGAATTGACGGGAAGCGAAACAATCCGGATGGTTAAAAGACTGTCGAAATATAGGAAAATGGAATAAAATTATTTCATTAATATCGTCGTAGCCATGTATATTAAAATGCCAATGATATCGTTTGTAATGGAAATGAACGGTCCTGTTGCAATGGCGGGATTGATTTTGAACTTATCCAGTATCATCGGAACCACTGTGCCGAATATGCTGGCGAACATAACGACGGCAAACAGACTGATGGATACGGATAAGGTGATGTTATGATCTCCGAGCGTAAAATAGTTGTAGATGAAAACGATGAGGCTTATAATCGCCGCGTTGATCAAGGATACCGCCGTTTCTTTCAGTACCTGCCTGAAGATCTGATGATGCTTTAAGCTGTTGTTGGCTAGCCCTTGTACAACTATTGCGGAAGATTGTACGCCAACGTTTCCTCCGGTTCCCCCGATAAGCGGAATGAAAAATGCCATTTTGAGATTATCGGCAAAAACGCTTTCAAAGCCGCCGAGAATCATCGAATTACTTAACCCTCCGACCATTCCGAAGAGGAGCCATGGCAGGCGCGCCGCTGTTTGCGTCAGTACGTTATCTGATGTTTCCACATCCTGCGAGATACCCGATGCTAACTGATAGTCACGTTCATGGTGCTCTTTTATCTCATCCATTACGTCGTCTACCGTGATGTGTCCCAGTAACCTTCCGATGCTGTCTGTTACAGGTAAGGATACAAGGTCATATTTTAAAATCAGTTCCACCACCTCTTCCGTATCCGCATTGTCCTGTATGGATACAGGGTCTTTTTGCATGACGTGTTTTATTTTGGAAACCGACGGGTTGGTGACTAGTTTTTGCAAAGGTAATACGCCACGCAGGCGTTCATCGTCATCAACCACATATACATTGTATATCTCATCTATGTTTTCGTCTTCGGCCTGGGTTCTCATTTCCTCAATGCATTGCGGCATACTCCAGTTTTCGTTTACCACAATCATTTCGGTTCCCATCAACCCTCCGGCCGTATCTTCATCGTATTTGAGCAGGTCGATGATATCGCCGGCCTGTTCGACATCGTCTATATGCGAAAGAATTTCTTCCTGTCTTTCTTCATCCATATCACGCATCAACTCAACGGCATCATCCGTGTCCATTTCGTTGACAAAGCGTTTGGCAATCACTTTATTCGGTAATTCTTTCAATAGCTCGCGGCGATCGTCTTCTTCGAGTTCCATCAGAACGTCCGCCGCCTTATCTCCGTCTAAAAGCAGGTAGAGGTAGGTGGCTTCTTTCAGCGTAAGTTCCTTGTATAACTCGGCGATATCGGCAGGATGCAGGTGACCCAGTATTACGGATGCTTTCTTCTCGTCTTTTTCATCAATGACTTTCTTCAGGTCATCTATATATTCTTTTGTTAATTCAATCATGACGATGCCTATTGAAAATGAATAACTTCTTTGTTGGCCGTATAGACATATCGTATACTGTCTTCCCTGAATCCGGCCGAAGCAATGCTTTTTTCCGGATTTTCCCCGGGGTAGTGAATGTCCGCTATATCCAGTATGGAATAGAATATATCGGAGGAGCTTATCTTTTTATTTATGTTTGTTCTTAGCGCCTGCTGTTTGTCGGGATAAGCGTTTTGGTAAGCGGGCGAAGTCCAGATGAATAAGGGAATGTGGATTTCCGGCACAGGGGGTGTTTTGCTGCCGTGCAATACGGTATTACTTCCGTTGTCATATAAATTTTCAGCATGGTCTGAAATGTATAATACGGCGGAAATTCCTTGTCTGGAAGCAATCTTATGTATGATTTCCGATAGAATATAATCCGTGTATACGATACTGTTGTCATACGTATTGGTGAATAGTTCTTTATTTTTATCGGAAGCAATGGAATAATCGTTTGTTCCTTCCAGCGCCGGAGTGAATTTTTCAAAGGGTTTGGGGTATCTGAAATTATACCTGAAATGACTGCCTAATGTATGTACGACAATAAAGGTCTTTTGCCTGTTTTCGTTTAACAGGGAGTCTATATAGGGTAAAAGCTTATCGTCATAATTTTCCAGGTTTTCAAATTCACCGGAAGGGAAATATGCCTTGTCAATGTCTTTGGCTATGCGTTTAATGTAGGGGTGATAACCGGATTGGTTTGCTATCCATCCGGTATAAAAACCGGATTCGCCGAATGCGTCCGCGAATGTCTTTTCGCTGTATGCTTTTTCAAAATGCAGCGGCGTAGCGCTTGAAAATAGTAACGGTATGGCAAATTCCGTAACGTTTGATGTGGCATATACATCACTGTATGTCAGCAGATCTTTTATTTTTTCCAATTGCGGCGATGTTTTTCTTTCGTATCCGTTGATTGAAAAATTGCCGTACCGGGCGGATTCGCCTATTACAACGACATATGTTTCACGGTCGGAACGGTTTTTTCTTTTTTTCGCGTGATATGAAAAGGATGATATATTTTCAGGCATATTTTTTAATGCCATGTGGTTGTCGTATTTACGGGCCAGGAGGGTTAGGATGTTGCAGGGGTACGTCTTTTTATAGTTGTCTATAAAATCTTCCTTTATCTCATTCATCCTTATTTGTGATTTGTTATCTTTATATTCGGTTGCATATATTTTTCCGAAAATAGAAATATTGAATAGAATGACCGTGAGGCCGGCTACTACTGAAAATTTACCGGTAAATAAATAGGTGTTTTTTATTTTTTTGAAAACGATNNGAAATAGCCTGTCCATATGAATAGTAAGATGAGGCATTGCCATTTCATCGTTAGGAGTAATTCGGCCGCCTCTCCGATATTGGTATTGAATATGGATGAGATAAAACCATCCGTTACCGTAGATCGATAGAGCCAGACGTAGCCAATTTCAAATGGGGCGCATAACATGAATATGCTTTCAAAGATGAAATACCACCGTAGTTTCAGGAATAACGCGGGAGCAAGCAGAAACAATGACGAAAAGATAAAATATTCGAATTGTTTTGTTGTATTTCCGGATAAGTCGCTTGACAGGAACATCACAACGATATTCGGCAATATCAGGACGGCAAACAACAATGTGATCCATACATGGTTGTTTGTGTTGACGATTTTTCGTTTTATTGCTTGAATAATGTTCATATTCGCACTATTTTGACACCGGATGCAT
>DOZP01000133.1:3426-7083 GCA_003517945.1 Porphyromonadaceae bacterium
GGATAATTGTTCCGGTCTTTTGTCGAAGACGGGTTGCGAAAAATACGGACAATCTTTTCCTAACAGAGGTTTCATCGAATTTCTCAATGTTTTCCGTCGCTGATTGAAAGATGTTTTGACCACTTTTTTATAGAGGGTCTCATCACATCCTAATCCGGTGCGGTTGTTCCTTGTCATTCGTATGACCGCGCTTTTGACTTTGGGCGGAGGGTTAAACACCTTTTCGCTGACGGTAAAAAGATATTCCACATCATACCATGGTTGTATCAACGCGCTTAATATGCCGGATGTCCTGCTACCCGGAACAGCGGCGAGGCGTTCGGCCACTTCTTTCTGAATCATGCCGGAACAGCAAATGACCTGTTCCCTGTAATCAAGCACTTTAAAAAAAATCTGACTTGATATATAGTAGGGGTAGTTGCCTATAACACAAAATTTTGTATTGTACAGGCTGTCTAATTTCATTTTCAGGAAATCTTCTATGTAAATACGTCCGGAGAGTGCGGGGAAATGTTGTTCAAGATATTTTACGGATTCCATGTCTATCTCCGCGACAGACAGGTTATATCCTTCGTCAAGCAAAAAGCGGGTGAGCGCACCGGTTCCGGGCCCTACCTCCAAAACAGGAAGACCACGATGCGCGGACAACGTTTCTGCTATACGCTGTGCAATCCCAAGGTCTGTCAGGAAATGCTGTCCTAAAGACTTTTTCGGCCGGATGATCGTCATCTGTTTTCAATTTGTTTGACGCTAAGTTAAGAATAAATACTATCTTTGCGGGCACAAAGATATAAATAATAATTTAAGTTTTACATGGATTTTAAACAAATCTTCCGGAAAAGCATTCAGATATTACTTCCTTTGGCTATTGGTGTTATTTTATTATGGTATCTTTATCATAATCAGGATTTAAGTGAGATTATGCGTGTGGTAAAGAAAGGGGTTCGTTATGATATCATATTTTTTTCTTTGCTTTTTGGTCTGGCGGCCAATACGGTTCGCGGATTGAGGTGGAGTATGTTGATTAACTCGTTGGGTAAGCGTGTAAGAAGGAGAAATGCCATATATGCTATCTGGGGTAATTATGCGATCAATATGGCGCTTCCGCGCGTCGGTGAAATCTGGCGTTGCGGCGTTATGTCGAAATATGAGAAAATACCTTTTGCGAAATTACTGGGAACGTTGTTTGTGGATCGCATCATGGATACAATAGTCGTAGCGTTGCTTACATTGTGTTTATGTGTTTTTAATATCGGTTTTTTCCGGGATTTTTTTGCGGAAAATCCTCCGGTTATCATTGCGATGATTTATAAATGGTTTTCATCTGTCTGGACGTATGTCGGAATTCTTTTTCTGGTGTTGATCTGTTGGTTTGTTTTTGTAAAGCTGAAACATCTGTCTATTGTAAAAAAAGTGACTGAGATGTTCCGGAATATGTGGGAGGGGTTTAAAAGTTTGTGGAAGATTGAGCATAAAGTGCATTTTATCATACAGACTCTGTTGATCTGGGGCGGTTATTTTTTGTATTTTTATATAACGTTCTTCGCTTTTGATTTTACGAAAGATCTGGGGATCCGTATCGGCTTGATAGCCTTTGCCATGAGCAGTATTGGGGTGGCTGTGCCCGTTCAGGGCGGAATAGGGATATGGCATTTTATGGTTATATCCACGCTTGTCGCTTTTGGAGTGGATATTTCCGATGCCGGCGCGTTTGCCATGGTTGTATTTGCCATACAAACGGTATGGGTTATTCTGACCGGGTTATTTGGGATTGTGGCTTTGCCGATAGCTAACAAGGGTGATAAAGATACGGCACCGGAGAATGACTAAATACCCGGAAGTAATTGAATACCGGGATAGTCTCAACCGGAAATTTGTATAAAAATGGTTATTGATAATTTTGTAAAATAAAATTATTAACTTTGGACTTTTAAAAGATAAAAGATCATGAAAACAGACATCAAGACACTTACTCCTCAACCGGTGTGGGGATATTTTTATGAACTTACACAAATTCCGAGGCAAACGGGACAAATGGAGGCTGTAACACGGTTTATGGTTGATTTCGGGCATAGCCTCGGCCTTGAGACGGAAAAGGATATAGCCGGTAATGTGATTATACGGAAACCGGCAACTCCGGGTTTTGAGGGTAGAGAGATGGTGACTTTGCAGTCCCATCTGGATATGGTTCCCCAGAAGAACAGCGATGTTTCGCATGATTTTTTAAAAGACCCGATCAATGCTTATGTCGACGGAGACTGGGTGAAAGCGTGCGGTACTACGCTTGGGGCTGATAATGGGATCGGAGTAGCCATGGCAATGGCTGTACTGGCGGATCAGACATTGCAGCATGGGCCATTGGAGGCGTTGTTTACGGTTGATGAAGAAGTCGGAATGGATGGCGCTAACGGATTGAAGCCGGGTTTTGTTCGCGGCAGGATTTTGCTGAATTGTGATTCGGAAGAAGAAGGAAAGTTGTTTGTCGGTTGTGCAGGTGGTGCGGATCTGAATATCTCTTTCCAGTATAAGAAGGGTACTCCCCTGATTGACGGTGATGTTTATATGCGTCTGTTTCTATCCGGCCTGAAAGGCGGTCATTCGGGAGTTGATATTCATTTAGGCAGAGCGAATGCAAACAAGTTGATGTTCCGTTTTTTGAAAGAGGCCGTGCGTGACTATGGCGTCCGTCTTGCGTTTATAAACGGTGGTTCGCTCCGGAATGCCATACCTCGTGAGGCGGAAGCTGTTATAACGCTTCCTAAGGATAATGTGGAAGTATTATGGGAGCTTGTTGCCGATTATCAGGATTTGTACCGGTCGGAATATGCCGGCATAGAAGATCATATCAGTTTTATTGCGGAAATGACGGATAGTCCCGATATGCTTATACCGGAAGAAATTCAGGATGATTTAATCAATGCGATGGAAGCGTGTCAGAACGGGGTTATAACCATGTTGCAGGATTTTCCGGGAACGGTAGAATCCTCGTCTAATCTTGCGCTCGTTAAATCTTCCGAAGGGTTGATCGAAGTAAAGATATTGGTGCGCAGTTCGTCGGAGAGCCGGAAGGCCGCGTTGCTTTCATCGTTGGAAAGTGTATTTTCTCTTGCCGGGGCCCGGGTAGAGTATGGCAGCGCGTATAATGGTTGGCAGCCCAATGTTAATTCTCCGATATTGAAGGTAATGGAACATGTATATGAGAAGCTGTACGGGAAAAAGGCGGAAGTGACAGTCATGCATGCCGGCCTTGAATGCGGTATTATTCAGGGGATTTATCCGGAGATGGATATGATTTCATTCGGTCCGGATCTGAAGCATCCCCATTCTCCCGATGAGGCTGTCAGTATACCATCCGTAGCGAGAGTTTGGGCATATTTAAAATCTGTATTGGCGGATATTCCGGTTGGTTCATGATTACTTGCATCAAAGGGTTTCGGGAAATGACGAATGAAGCGCAATAAAAAAGAAAGGAAATCACTACCGTTATATCTGCAGATACTGGCAGGAATGATGATCGGTATTCTGATCGGATTGGTCGCGATACCGCTTAAGGGGGAACGTTTTGTTCATTATTGGATTGTGCCTTGGGGTCAACTTTTTATACGTTTATTGCAACTCATCGCAATGCCTTTGATTTTTGTATCTCTGATAAAAGGA
>DOZP01000133.1:7118-10790 GCA_003517945.1 Porphyromonadaceae bacterium
ACGGTGGTTGCTGTTATTTTAGGGTTATCAATCGGTTTGATCGCAAAACCCGGAAATTTTGCCGATAAAGCGCAGATAGAGAATTTGCAGGGTGATCATGAGTTGTTTGTGGCGGAAAAGAAACAGGCTGCTGAAGAGACGCATGAACGGGGGCCGTTAGGGTTTCTGAACGATATTATTCCGAATAACATTATAGATGCCGCTTCGGATAATTCGGGCATGTTGCAGGTTATTTTCTTTGCCATTTTTTTTGCCATTGCCGCATTGGCCGTACCGAAAGAA
This sequence comes from Porphyromonadaceae bacterium, assembly GCA_003517945.1. Taxonomy (GTDB): domain Bacteria; phylum Bacteroidota; class Bacteroidia; order Bacteroidales; family Tannerellaceae; genus Tannerella. The sequence continues at coordinate 7,401 of DOZP01000133.1, forward strand.
AAAACAAAAACCATCATTCATTTTTTCAACGGACTCAATGAAATAATCTTCCGTATGGTGGATTATATTATCGCGTTTGCTCCTGTGGGTGTTACTGCCTTGATGGCCGGACTGGTTGTTACCTATGGTGGCGAAATGAGTATCTTTATTGCTTTGGGAGTTTATGCGCTATGTGTTGCGGGGGCTATGTTCGTGATGGCATTTTTGTTTTATCCGTTGTTAATGCGTTTGTTTTCAAATACTCCCGTGAAGAAATTCCTTCGTGCGATCTATCCGGTACAGTTGTTTGCGTTTACGACAAGCAGTAGCGCCGCTACGCTTCCTTATACAATGAAGACTGTGGAAAAAGAGTTGGGTGTTTCAAAGGAAACGGCTTCATTTGTTCTTCCGGTCGGTACGACTGTGAATATGGATGGTACGAGTTGTTATCAGGCGATAGCCGTATTGTTTATCTCACAGATATTGGGGATTGATTTAAGTTTACAACAGATCCTGATTGTGGTAGGAATGACGGTTCTTTCATCAATCGGTACGCCGGCTATTCCGGGCGGAAGTTTTGTTATCTTAACGATGGTACTGACTTCCGTAGGTATACCGGCTGAGGGATTGGCCTTGATTATTGGAATAGACCGTCCTCTTGATATGCTTCGTACCGCCGTCAATGTAACGGGCGATGCTGTTGTTTCCGTAATTGTTGACAGATAAAGCCTGTTATAGCCTTCAAATATATTTAAAGGAAAAACACTATAATTAAGGATGGAATTATCAAAATTTCATATATATTGTTATTTTTTTGAGTGAATTATATTTACGCATAAAAAACAATATTCCTGAAATAATTACAAATAATGAAAGCAAAAACTTCTATAAATATAAGAAGCATACGCCATTGCAATGTCGCAACCAATACAGATAAATTTTCTGCAAATTAATTTTTCAAAATTAACCGAATTAGCATTTTTAAGTGCGTTGATTCGCAATTATATGTTTTATAGCATATTGTTTATGGTTCATTTTGGTTCATTTGATTCTATATTTGTAATTAGTTGAAATTGTATCCGTAAACTATTTATTTAAATATCATAAAAAGAAAATTCTTGATAAACTTTATGAATTTGAGGAATGGTTTTATGTAAATAATAATAAAAAAATTGTAGCCTGATAATATTTGAACCACTGTTTTTGTGTATGTTGAATAAAATATAAAACAACATCATTATGGATAACCTCACTTCATTAAAAGAAAGCGGCCTGAATATTTTTTATGTTTTGCTGGCTACTTCATTATCAGCCGGCACCCCGACATTTGCGAGCGAATCATCAGAAGTATGGGCTTACAGTGCTCCCCCGGCCACTGAAACGGCCGTTATTGCCGGACCAACGCATGCATGCGTTAACTCTATTCTTACATTCAGAGGCAATGGGAATGAGAATAATCAACACTATGTTTGGGTGGTAGATGATGCTTCTATTATTTACGGAGCAGGAACGAATGAAATACAATTGACGTTTACCACACCCGGGACGAAAAACCTCACATTGCAATTTAGGAATAATCAGGGAGATGTTTCGACGGTTGCTCAGTTAACGGTAGAAGTCGCAAGTCTGCCTACATTTGCGCCCATTACCACATCGGCGGTTTGTGAAGGGTCTGTGGACGGATTGCTTGTGCCGGCAATCACAGGTACATACATGGCCGGTACCGGATTCTGGTCGCTGGATGGCGTGGAACTTCCTGCCGGTTACCAATGGAAATATAATAACGACCACGGTAAATTATTGCAATATAATGTGAGAACACTGGGCTGTGGTCTGGTTTCAAGTGACGGAGTGCTGTTGACCGTAAACAGAATCCCGACCATCACTTCCGTTTCGGGGATTCCCGAATCGCTTTCTGCAGGAAGTATATTGAATGCAACCGTGACGGCTCTTGGTAATGGGCCGGCTATTACCGGATATGAATGGTGGATCGGCGATACGAAGATCGGAACGTCGGACAATCTGACATACGCGGTATCTCCCGCGGATAACGGAAAGACGGTGAAGGTGAAGGTTTTCAATGCTTGCGGCGCTGATTCCGTCACGCATACGATAAAGTTTACGGCGGGTGGGACGATCACCACCCGGGTGAATGATTCGGTAAAATCCGTATCTCCGGTACCCGAGGGATTTATGATACAACCGGTCACGGCGGAGACTAAACGGGAACTACCGGAAAAGTATTGGGAAAATTCCAGGTATTGGTTCGTTACGTCTCCCAACATGATTAGCTATAATGATTATACACAAGGCGATACGGTTTATCTGGAGCGTGACGCCGCCGGAATCTGGAGTGTCTCTTCAGTGTCTTCTCCTACCTCTTACACGGCGACGGTACAAAAAGCAAGTTCTATCCTGGCCCTGAATCTTCCTATAGATGCAGCTATGAATCAAATTGCAAATACGACGGTTGTGCTTGATCAAGGTTTTATCCCTATGGGGAATTCTATCGCGTTACGGCGTGAAGGATTGAAAATTTTCGGTTTGGGTGCACTGGGAAATTCGATTATTCAGGGACAGACAAACGAGCCTAACTATATTAACGCAAAAAAAGTAGTATTGGAGAACATCGTGTTTGACGGAATAAATTTTGCGAGAACTTCGCATTTTCTCCGTATTCAGGATGAGGGCGCAAATGGAAATAATCCGGCAAACCCCGCCCGTCGCGCCGATTTTGTGATATTGAAGAATATAGCCATACGCAATGTAAGTATAAGAGGAGGAGGATTTCTTAATATGTCTCCCAGGGGGATTTTGAATATTGATGATAATAATGCCTATTACGAAGATGGAGCGACTAGTACGACTACGGCTATATACACACCCTCCTACAATATAACAGCACGTTATTTTATCAATATTACCATCGAAAATTCGTGTGTGCTTTCCAATGCATACGCATATCCGTTGTATCTCAATTCGTCCCGTTATGACTATTTGGAGAATTTACGCATTGATATAACCAATTCTACGTATCCCGCATGGATTATGCAAGCCCGGGATAATGCGGCGGAAGTCAGTAATTCCAGCGGGTTGGTTCCGACGGGAATTACCATCAACGGATTGACTTCGGCGAATGACGGAATTTTTATACACAGGTATCAGTCAAAAGATATCACGCTTCCCAACGACTACCGTTTTTTAAGGTTCCGTACGACGAATGGAACGCCGAGTACATTGGCTTCGCCTTCAATCACTGCCGTTACTGCCTATAAAGCATTGCCGGCTGCCGCATCCGGCTATGCGTATTACGATCGGAACGATGGTTACTGGATCGTTCGCGACGGGGCATCCCGTACGATCTCACAGCAGTTAACCGATCTGAGAACTATATATACATTGACCGTAACT
>DOZP01000166.1:0-886 GCA_003517945.1 Porphyromonadaceae bacterium
ATACAAACAAATGGAAAAAACCTGAATGAAACAGGGGCAGTCTGGACCGTTTCGGAAGATATCACCGTAAGTCATTACACACCTTTCCGGTTTTATGTGGAAAACAAGGATAATAACTGCTGGCATATTACGGAACACGATTATAATAACTATGATACGTTTGAATATACCACAGAATGGGACGTATGTTTCAGTGACGACGGGAAAAGTTATACGCTGAAAGGAAACGGAACTTTACTAAGTATCAGATCTCCCAAACTAAAACTTAAATATAATATCACAGAACCCTTGGAAATTTCCGAGAACAATAACATCACTTTTGTTTCTTCAGGAATGATCGACATATTAGCCACCGATGTGGACAAAAATCTGACAGAAGAAACATTCGCCCGTATTCTTTCCAATGAAACGATTGAAATCACTTATGGCAATCATATTGAAAACTGGAATTATTACATATTCAGGTAACGGATATCGCACAATTCCCCAAAGGAATCACTTTTGTTAAAAATCAACAATATATTTTGCGCTGATTCCAACTTGCATTATATTTGCGACTTTTGGAATCCATAATATGTTGATATATGTGCAAAAAGGTTATTATTCTACTTGCAATAAGCATACTTTTCGTTTCTATACATGCTGTTGGCGCATCGTCCGAAAAACGTCCGAATATTATTTATATCTATGCCCATGATATGGGAAAAGGATTGTTATCCGCATACGGACAGAAACAATTTACAACCCCTCATATTGATGCGTTAATCCATAACGGAGTCAGTTTCAGGTATGCTTTCGGAGGCGCGACGTCCTCTTACGCACGCGCTTCACTGCTTACCGGCTATCATGGCTGTAACCAACCCAAATGGCACATCACGAAAGGAGG
>DOZP01000166.1:1015-4203 GCA_003517945.1 Porphyromonadaceae bacterium
CACAGATGGCACAGCACGGATGGGACTACTATTACGGATACCTCGATCACACGCGCGGAGAGGGATATTATCCCACATTTCTTTTTGAAAACGAACAGATTGTGATGATCGAAGGTAATACGCGCGTTGATTGCGGCCGGGGTTATCCCTATGAAACGGAATCCGAGACCTTGTATAAAGAACGGTGGAACATGGAAGGGAAAAAAGTATACTCTCCCGACCTGTTCATCGAAAAGACACGGAACTTTATGCATGAATGCAAAGACACGCCCTTTTTCCTTATGTATTCAACGCAATTACCGGCTCCGGTATCCGTACCCGCGATAGATCCGGAAGTGGCTAAAAATAATCAACTTACACCCATAGAAAAAGAATATGCTTCCATGATGAAAATACTTGACAGCCATGTCGGTATAATCCTATCGGAACTACAGGAACTTGGACTTGAAGAAAATACCCTGGTTGTTTTTGCCTCCGACAACGGACATGCTATCTATTATTTACAGGAAGATCGTATCGCCAAGCCTTTCCGTAACATGAAAACCGGCGAAAGGTTCGACGGATCATACAATAAATATTACAGCGACAAAGCCGGGGATATATTCAACGGTAACATGGGATTGGCCGGTCTTAAAGGAAGTAACCTTAACGGAGGTATCAACATTCCGCTGATTTTTTACTGGAAAGGAAAACTAAAAAACCGCGTCTGTGAAGAAATTGTTTCAAATTACGACTTTCTCCCGACCATGGCGGATTTCCTGGGCATAAAACCGGAAACAAAAAAAGACGGGATCTCGTTCCTGCCGGCATTGATGAAAGGACGTAAACTTCCTAAAGAACGTATAGTTGTCATCGCTTCCGACGAAGGGCCTGCCATCATCGTCAACGATGGCTGGAAATTACGGTACTACAATAAACAAAAAAAATACGAACTGTATGATATCCGGAAAGATCCCGAAGAAAAATATGACGTAATCCTTCGTTTTCCCGAAAAAGCGGAAGAACTGAAAAAAAGGCTGTCGGAAGAATGCAACGGCGATATCAAAAACGGAACTATCTACTAACGAAAGTTCATAAATAATTTTCCGGCGCGCGAATTTTTTCATCACACGGGAATAGCTTTATACGTCTTTTGATGAAGTTTTGAATTAAAAAAAACGATACCCAAAGAATAAAGATCAAACGTTACGGAAACTTCGGGATGGGTACGTACCTTGTCCCAGACTTGCCTGTCTGCGGAAGAATTGTTGATCCCATTGATAACCATTATACTTCTACCGGTTTTATACGGCAGCATATACTCGAAAGAATCGAACGAAAAATCCATGCCCTTTCCCCATACGATAAGATCGACATTTTCCAACTCCGGCATATCAAATTCATCGGAAATCTCATCATATATCCTAATGGAAGAACAGGCATATTTTCCTACAACATGACGGGCAATAGCCGCTACCGACTGCTCACGCTCCAAAACAATACAATCCGTTTTTTGCGAATGTGCTGAAATATATAAAGGGGTCAATCCAAATCCGCTGCCTATAATAAGTACTTTCTCCGGATGAAAACGATTCGCCAACCGGAACAAAAGCCTGTAACCGCTAACTGAAAAACAACAGATCCGTATCGCTTTTTTTATCGTCAAATCTTTTTCGCCACATCTCACGTTCCGGTTTTCCTGTTGCAATTGCAGGCGGATATGATCCAGTGTCTCATAGCAATAATAGGCTCTCTTTTCTTCGATTACGGTGGTAATCAGATCAAATGCGAATGGCGAATGTACCCCATATCCGCCACGACAGAATAAGTTACGATAAAGTCTCCCAGGTATTGAGGCCATTCTTATACTTTACCGAAAAATTCGCCGATCGTATAGTTCAGAAACTTATTGAAAGGATATAAAACACGAAAATCTTCCGCTACTTCATCCATCCAATTCTCCGAATAGAAAAATTCCTCCGGTTTCGCCGCGGAAACAACAAAATTTTTATGTTTCAGTATATCCTCATAGGGACTATCTTTAGGAAAACCGTCAGGAATACGTTTCAGCACTTCGCCCTCTAATTCACCATAGACCTTTTTAAACTTTTTATGTTCAATGATAGCGATAAATTCGTCTATATTATCATGAATATCGTGTCTGAGTTGTTTTAACATGGCAGGCGTCGGACACCAGACGCCACCCGAAACAAGCGAATTTCCGGGTTCCACGTGCAGATAATAACCGCCATAAGGACTTGTCCGTCCGCCATAACCGGTCATATAAGCCCCGAAATGCGTCTTATAAGGAGTTTTATCATGCGAAAAACGTATATCCCGGTAAATCCTGTAAATACAACTTCCGGCATCAAGCCCTGCTACTTCAGGATCAAAGGTCGCAATTTTATCGATCAACTGCCGTACTATACCGGTAAAATCCTTATGTAACGCATCATAACGCGGTTTATTTGCTTTAAACCAGTCGCGATTATTATTCGCCTGTAATTCTTTCAGAAATTTAAAAAGATCCTTCATGACAAAATTGATACGATATTAATTGTACAAAATTAATATTTAAAATTGTTTTAAAAAAGAAATCAGTCTCCAAAATTGCAGAATAAAATAGAATTCCCTACTTTTGAAAAACAGAAAAATCCAAACCGTACGATAAATGATAAAAAAGCCGATAGAACGCCATCCGTTGCAACCATTCCTGCCGGAGCACGCCAAAATACTCATACTGGGTAGTTTCCCTCCTCCCCCCAAGCGGTGGACAATGAATTTTTATTATCCCAATTTCCAGAATGATATGTGGCGAATATTCGGACTCGTATTTTTCAACGACAAGAATCATTTTGTTTCCGAACACGGCAAGTCGTTCAAAGAGGAAGACATACGATTGTTCCTTAACGCAAAAGGGATTGCTCTGTATGATACGGCCACAGAAATCATACGGCAAAAAGGAAATGCTTCGGATCAGTTTCTGGAAATAGTGAAGCCATTGGATCCGGCTGATATTTTATCCCGTATCCCGGCCTGCGAAACGATCGTTACGACGGGACAAAAAGCAACCGAAACACTCCTGCACATAGTCGGTATAACCAAAACGCCGGCTCTCTGCGGATATGTAGATGCCGATTATATGAACCGGAGGTTAAGGTGTTACCGTATGCCGTCTTCTTCCCGCGCATACCCGCGGTCATTAACCG
>DOZP01000166.1:4286-5001 GCA_003517945.1 Porphyromonadaceae bacterium
TGCCGGTTAACCGACGTAACGTTAACAGATGCCGATCCGTTAGGAAAGATTTCAAGCCTGAAAGAATACCGGTCTTCCGGCGTCTTTGCCTGAAATTCGATAACCGCCTTTCCCTTATCGTCAAAAGATGACTTATAGTCAGTAACGGTTGATTCGAAATTTAATCCGTCTCCGCCGCCATAGGGAACACTATAAGCTCTCCCGACATAAGGAAGGTGCGACTTCACCCGGTCGCCGTCTATTTCCAACGAATACGAAGACGTCAGCGCACGCGAACGGCCGCTCATCGGCAGCATACGCTCTACATCCACCATAAATTCACGGTTTTCAATCGCTTTACGCAATACGGTCTCCTTTACTGCTTTCTCTTCTTTTGTCAAACCTTTCGAAGCAGAACAACCCATCATAAAAATTGACAAGATAAAACCTGTCATGAAAACATAAGATTTCATAGCCTCATTTTTTAAAATTAAACATTCATTTCCAAAAAACAAGTACAAATATTATGCCATAATCATCTATTACTCACCCTTTCCGGATAAATATCATGATTCATCAACCGGAAAGACGCCATATCCTCATACTGCGTATTCGGCTTGCCGTAATTACAATACGGATCAATGCTTATACCTCCGCGCGGCAGGAATTTCCCCCACACTTCAATATATTTGGGCTTCATCAGTTTGAGCAGATCCTTCATGATCATATTGATACA
>DOZP01000166.1:5061-5983 GCA_003517945.1 Porphyromonadaceae bacterium
GCAAAATCAGGTTGTCCCGTAATGGGACAAAGACTGGTAAACTCCGGACAATTAAATTTCACAAAATAATCATTTCCCGTATGTTTGTTTTCAAATGTCTCAAGCACGGAAGGATCATAATCAAAAGGATATTCCGTGCCGGCGCCACCTAACTTCGTCAGCGTTTTTTCCGAGCTTTTCGGTTCTTTTTGTTTCATATATGCATTAAATTTGACAATAAAGTGCAAATATAACATCGGTTAAATGAAATTATCCAATCTATAGAAAACTATTTTCGTAATAAAATATATAATACTGATTATGATCTGTTTAAAAAAAACAAACAATTATGTTTCTTGTAAACCGCATTTCGTATCCGGACTATTTTGATACAAGTTCAGCCGTTTTTTTCAGATTCTTAAAGCAAAGTAAATTTTATAATTTAATAATCAGACGATTCGTTCATTTTACTAAACTTTAACAAAAAAAAGAAGTGAAAATTTTTGCATTAAAAAAAATTATGATTTAATTTGCGCCCGGAACATAAGAACCGTTATTTTTGTCGAAATACCGGAGACGTTTAACGGAATTATTGATAAAATTGCGCATTATTTTGATAATCTGTTATTTATTTATAGGTGGTTCGTTTCTTAATACTGAAAAAACTAAAATGATATAGCGACAAGAAAAAGGTGATTTCGAAAAACGACATAAAACATGTTGAAAATGCTTATGAACAGTGAAAATATTGACAAAGAAGCAGTTGCTTTATTCGTTTTGCATAATAAAATGCGGCGCTTCGCTTAAAAAAAAGATAAAATTGATGACGAAATATTCGGCAAAATATTACATTTTTTAAATTTATATGAATTGAGTATGAAAAAAATTATTACATTTCTGATGCTATGTTGCATCACCGCGCTATTCGCCCCGCCTGAAGCAC
>DOZP01000166.1:5999-9119 GCA_003517945.1 Porphyromonadaceae bacterium
GGACTTAAGTTCGTCGTAAATACAAACGGAGCTTTGGCTGTCTATCGTGATGACCGCGCTCAGTACTATCCGGGAAATGACTGGAGTGATGTTAGCAGCCGTAATTCCGGCGTGTCGTTAAGATTTCGTTTCAGCAACGGCGGTAACTATTCTTCGACTCCTGCATCCCTGCAGGTATGTTCTACCACTCCTGTCGTGCAAACCGGCAATACTTACAAGACGAGTATTTCCGGTTATGTCAATTCAACGCTTTCGGATGACCGATTTTTCGTAACGTTGGATGTAACTTACACAAATCCCAACAACTATTTTATGATCGACTACATTGTTCGTTCTCCGCGCACGTTGAGTGCGACGGGTCAAACGGTACACATGTATCTTGATCACGATGCCATGATCCTGGGATGCGACGCTTCAACGGGTTACATGTCCAGTAATAGCACCGGGCAATTCGTCGGCGATTACAGACCCGTCAACTGCGGAAACTGTCCGAATGCTAATTTGGATAATATAGGCAAATATAAAAATCCGTCAAGTCACGGATTTAAGACAAATGGTAGTTTCCGCAGCTATTATACAGGAGCTTATAATGCCCGTAACGGCATAAACGGTACATTGGAACTGTCAAACACATACAATTCAACATCATTTATAGATGATGGTATCGCCGTTGAGTTTACGGCCGGACCATTTACGCAGCCAAACCAGACACTTATTCGCAGTGTTGCACATTGCTATGGAAACGATAAAACCGAATTTGACAATCTTGTCATAAATGTACCGGCTGCACCGGCTGCAAGTACACCGGTAACCCTCGATTTTACATCGGCAGAGTTCTCGGAAATAGAGGGTGAGCATACTGTACAGAACGTTAAAATTACGGTTAGCGGAGGCATACTTGCTTCTGACCAGGTTTGTTCATTCACCATGTCCGGCGGAACGGCAGCAGAAAATACGGACTATACCTATGTAAGAGGTTTTACTATTCCTGCCGGAAATTATACAACGCCGCAGGAGTTCGTGCTGAACAACATCACAATTAAAGACAATTCCGTCTGCAACGATAACAAGTGGACGAATTTAACGATCGAACCTCCTTCAACATGCAATGACATGTTGATGCTCGGCACTCAGAGTTCTGCAAAAATAACGATTAAGGATGATGAACTGAGACCTGAAATTACGACATTTTTACAGGATACCGTTTACAATACCGGAGAAGTCGTTTCATCTTTAAGTCTTACTTCAGACATTGCAGATGCTACCATTACATGGACAAACAGCAATCCCGCAATCGGACTTGCAGCAAGCGGAACGGGCGCTATTCCGTCGTTTACGGCGACAAATACATCCGCCGATCCTATTACGGCAATTATCACTGTTACGGCCTCCAAAGAATGCACCGGAACCAGCCGGACGTTTATAATTACCGTAAATTCAAAGTTAAATATTACGTATGATTATAACGGCGGAGTCGCTCCTGCAACGGCGAATCCGACGGAATTCTTCGTTGCCGAATTGCCAATGAATATTATGAACGCACCGACGCGTACGGGATATACGTTTGCCGGCTGGACATGCCCCGCACTGAGCGCCACAACGCCGCAAAATCCGTTTATAATTCCGACCGGAACGGCTCAGCATATAACTCTTGTAGCGGACTGGGGGTCAGGCGCTAATGTATACGACATCATATTCAACGTTCCTGTCGGCAACATTTCCAATCCGAATTCGGATCGAACTTATACATACGAAGACAATGTACGGATTTACGATCCTTCCATTCCCGGATATACTTTCAAGGGATGGACAATCGAAAATGATTCCGTTTCATCTCCCCCAATTGATCCCAAGACAAATGTTTCCTGGAATCCGCATACGGTATACGGCAATCTGACATTTTCGGTTACGGCGCCTTCACCTACGGATACCACCTGTTGGTCGCCGAACAAGTACACTATTACATACGATTATGACGGCGGAGTCGCTCCTGCGATCCCCAATCCGTATACATACGATGCGCTGACACCGACAATCCACCTGAATGCTCCCACACGCAACGGTTATACGTTTAAAGGGTGGACAATCACAAACTCCGATTCTGATGATATAGCCGTAGCATTACTGTCCTTTACACAGGTCATCCCGACAGGTACTCACGGAAATCTGCTATGTAAGGCAAACTGGGAAGAAAACAGATATAATATTTCATACGTACTGAATGGGGCTTCACATCCGCAAACACCTACATCTTATTTGTTTACGGATTGGACAATGATTGAGGATCCAACTTTGGCAGGGTACACCTTCAAGGGATGGACGATCGAAAATGATTCCGCTTCATCTCTGGTGATCACACCGACAACGAATGTAACATTTGGCCCGGGCACCGTGTTTGGAAACCTGACATTCACAGTTCCTGCACCTCCGGAAGATGGCGGCGGCAACGACAACTGGGAGCAGATTACGTATACTATTACATACAATCTGAATGGCGGTACGCACGGAGAAGTTCATCCTGATACATACGAGGTAACCGATAATGTATCCATATCAATTCCGACAAAATCGGGTTATACCTTCGAAAGATGGGAGATTGAGAGCGATTCCACATCGTCGCCACTTCCTACATCCGGCAATCCGACGACGACATTCGGACCGTCAAACGGCATCTATGGTAATTTGACATTCACGGCAATATGGACCACCGACGCTTATACCATTACATATAACCCGGGAGCAGCCGATGCGTCATTTACCAATACTACGAATCCGGGAGCATACAACATTGAAGATACTCCTATTACGCTAACTGATATGGGAGCAAAACGCAATGGTTATTCTTTCACGGAATGGAGTATAACAAGTAGTGAGGCAGGGGTCACGATTCCCAATGGAATGACTATCCCCGCAGGTACTCACGGGAATCTGACAAGCACGGCGCAATGGATTATTAATCAGTACAACATTACATTCTCCGTACCGGATTGTGTTAACAATCCGAACAGCAACAGGTCTTATACATACGACGACGACGTAACAATCGCCAATCCTACAGCACCGGGATATACATTCACAGGTTGGACAATCGTAAACGATTCCGTTTCATCTCCCGCCATT
>DOZP01000125.1:0-1415 GCA_003517945.1 Porphyromonadaceae bacterium
GCTGACACTCTCCAAGAGCGGTAATACACTCAAAGTTACGGTACCGGAAGAAAACAAACAGCCTTCCGAACGAACAGCCAATATTAAAATTACGGCAGGCAACGCACCTGAAATCACACTGACAGTAACACAGGCCGCGGGCACCTATCTTACCGTCGATCCGGCATCTCTGTCGTACGATGCAAACGAAACCGGAGAAAAAACGGTTACCGTCTCAACGAACGCGTCAAACTGGAGCGCTACGACAAACGCCTCATGGCTGACACTCTCCAAGAGCGGTAACACACTTAGAGTGAATGTAAAATCACAAAACACCAACAACACACCCCTCAACGCAGAAGTGAAAATAACAGCCGATAAGGCGCCTGATGTGATTTTACCGGTTACACAAGCCAAATCCGACATTATTATATACAATACGGCCGAAGGATTCTACTACGGAAATGCGGTAGGTACCGGAAATGCCAATTTTGCGGTCAGAATGTATAATGCCACCGACCCGAACGTCGGATTCCAGATTGACGGCTTTTGTGACCTTCCCTCCAGTTTCGCAAACTTCAGAATAAATACCGGAACCTATACGGTTGCCAAAACCGGCAGTAAATTCACGTTCTGGCCCGGCAGCATAACCGACGATAATAAGTTTTACGGAACACTGGTATACAATTTTCATAGAAATGAAATGATACTCATTACAGGAGGCACATTTACAGTCGAATCATCAGGAAACACCTATACCGTTACAACAAACTTAACCGGAAAAAATTACGATACAAACGCGACGGTCAATAACATTACCCTGAAATTTTCCGGTACGATTCCATTTACAAATGTCCCTCCGACGAACAACAATGAAATTGTAAGAAGCTCATACACCGCGACCGGCACACCGACGGCTCTTTCTACCAGTGCCAAAAACTGGACGGGAACCATCACACCCAACACCTCCGGCAGCAATAAATATTATACCATTTCCAACTGGGGAAACGACGGAATAACAGTGCGGTGTAATGATAAAAACAGCAGTATTACAATGGATATAACAACGAGAGTAGCGGAAAACAGCACGAATAGCGGCTACTTTATGCCGGGCATTGTTCAAGACAATACGCTCATTGTCATTGTGGATTATGCACATCCCGTGAAATATACACCTTCAACGAAAATACTGGATTTCTCCGGTACGCTGGAGGGATATCAGATAGTAGCAGGGGTAGCCGCTTTATCAAAATCAACAGGTCAAGTCGAAGGTATTTTTACCGATTTCTACAGATATGCCAAACTTACCCTGTCTCCAAGCGCTTATGCACCGCAATTTACCGGAGAGGTAGCCGTCAGATCGTCGGAAATAAAAAATTACACCGTCAAAAAAATGACCCTCGCCAATTTTAAACGGTCATTCGGCAAAAATGCAA
>DOZP01000125.1:1529-5817 GCA_003517945.1 Porphyromonadaceae bacterium
GCATCCGGAGGAAGAAAGTATTACACTGACAATAGATTGGCCGGATATAGCCGGCACAAGTCCGCCGGCTTATCAGGCACGGATCACTTCCTCCTCGGGAACAACCCGGGTTTTTGAAAATCTCAACGGCACGACAAACAGCCTGGTAGTAGAACCGGGCGAGTCGACACTATTCGTATATAATCATGCGGAAAACATAACGATATCAGGAACAAAGGCCATTGTGAACAAGACCGGAACGGATATCGCGTCCGATCCCGGACTATTCTTTTCGTATTCCGGAAAAATCGCTGCGGAACGCGACCGGGATATGACCCACACGGCCCTGATGAAACAACAAACCGGAGATTTAAAAATATCCCTTGCGATTAAACCCGCGGCGATGATAAGCCGGATCAGGAACATCCACGCCGTATTGGAAGGGGTAGCCTCCGAACTGGAGATGCATACAAACACACTATCGGCCCCTTCTGCCGTTGCTTTCACACTCCCACCCGGTAACTACTATGCGACTGCAACCGTGAGATTACTGGGATTCGACGCATCAACAGAACAAAACCTGACATTGAACATCGAATTCGAAAACGGGCACACAATAAATGCGGCAAATGATCTCACATCACTTNNTGAAAGACTTCAACGCATCAAACAACAACCTGTTTTCGTTACACGCGGACATGTATATAGCAGGTGAAAATGCAACAACGGCAACCCTCGACCATTGGGAATGCAATACGGAAAGCCGTTACCTATCCGTATCCGACCCGGAAGTATCCCTGCCGGGCCACGCTTCCGACAAGTCCGTCACCGTCACCACCGACCAACCCTCGTGGGAATACAGTGTCGTGCAAACCGGAAACTGGCTTACAATCACTAAAACGGGCGGACAGTTAGAAATATCGGCTGCAGAGAATACGGAAACGCCACGCGAGGCAACCATTCATGTATCTGCCGGAGGATTAAACGAAAGTATCACCGTGACCCAGGATGTCTTCACTGCCGGTTTTTATGCCGATAAAGAGATCGTTAAAATACACAACGCCACAATCGGAAACGGCATTAATATTGTCGTGCTCGGCGACGGATATACATCCGAAACCATGACGAAAGGTTCCGGAAAATACGAACAGGATATGCGCAAAGCTACTGAAAGTTTTTTCTCCGTCTATCCATATACCCTGTACAAGAATTACTTTAATGTATATATGATAGCAGCCATATCCAACGAAGAAGGGATCAGTATCGAGACGGCAAATACGACCGTCGATACAAAATTCGGATCAACATGGGAAGGAGGCTTCTCTACGGGCATAAACTGCGACCCCTATACCGTTGCGGAATATGTATATGAAATACCCCAACTGTCGTCCGTAGATATCCATGACATAACAGTTATCATGCCCATCAATGCGTATATCTATGCGGGCACCTGCTCCATGCACTTTCCGGAATCCGGTTCCGGCTATGGAGAGGGATTCTCGATCAGCATGTGTCCCGTCGGCCGCGACTTTGACAGGGTGGTAGTCCATGAAGCGGCAGGACATGGTTTTTCAAAAGTATTTGATGAATATATCTATTTACCGGAAGAAACCATTCCCGAAGCGGAAAAAAATGAAATCAACCTGTACAAAACATGGGGATGGTGTGAAAATATCGACTTCTACGGCAACATGCTACAAACGTCGTGGAGAGATTTCGCAAATAACCCCAGGTACAGTATGGTCGGCACGTTCGAAGGCGCAAATACTTACGGAAAAGGAATATGGAGACCGGAAAATAATAGCTGTATGAACAACAGCATACCCTACTTCAACGCTCCGACCCGTTGGGCGCAGGTAAGGCGAATCATGCGCCTCGCAGGATTTAATTATTCTTTTTCCCAATTCCTTCAGGATGATATTATTCCCGAATACCCTCCGGATACGCGAAGCGGAATTAAAAACCCAAGGCCCCTTGCACCACCGGTCATGAGTAAATTAGATCCGAACAGAATCAGGCGCATAAAACATACCGATTAATTTCCGATTGCACAATCATAAAAAAAGCGATTTCCGATCGGAAATCGCTTTTTTTAGTATATTATCAGGAATTGCAATTACCTTTTAGCCGTTGCCGGTTCAAACGCCACCCCCTTCTTTTCCAAACGGCGTTTTTGTATTTCATAAGCGATCGGTGTAGCGACAAACAAGGTCGAATAAGTTCCGATAAGCACACCCAGCATGATGGCAAACGTAAAACTACGTATCGTTGTTCCGCCCAGCAGGAAGATGCAAAATACAACTACAAAAGTCGACAACGTTGTATTAAACGTACGTGATAACGTAGAATTCAAGGCATCATTGATCACCTGAAAACGGTCACGCTTCGGATAATCCTTGATTGTCTCACGGATACGGTCGAACACCACCACGGTATCATTAATAGAATAACCGATCATCGTAAGGATCGCGGCAATAAACGTCTGGTCTACCTCCATGGAGAACGGAAGAATCTTCCAGAACAATGTGTAGAACGCAACGATACACAATGTCGTTACAAGCACCGAGATAAAGACGCCGACTGAAAATCCCCAGTCGCGGAAACGGGCCAGAATATACAACGCCATACAGAACATGGCGATGATCACTGCCATAACAGCGCTATTCTTGATATCATCCGCCATACTCGGTCCTACTTTTTGCGAACTTTGTACGTACTGGTCCGTAAATTGCTGCAATGTTGTTCCCGAAGGCAGGTATTCCTTTAAACCTTCATACAATTTAGCATTGATCTCTTCATCTACGGAAGGATTAGTATCTTCAATCTTATAGTTGGTAGAGACGCGTACCTGGTTAGCCGTACCGATCGTAATGACACTGACCGATCCGTCTAATTGCCCATCAAGAGAGCTAAGTAATTCATTTGTACGGACATCCTGATCAAAACGTATGACATAATTACGTCCGCCGGTAAAATCAATACCGGCATTCAAACCGACAGTCGCCATAGAAACCCCACCCAAAAGAATAATTACCAATGGAATAAGATATCCGATCTTACGCCTGCCCAGGAAGTCGAAATTCGGACTCACCAGGAAATTTTTAGATAATCCGGTAGTAAACGTAAGATCTTTAATTTTATCTTTTGATAATAACAATTCATAAACAAGACGTGTGAGGAACACAGCCGTCAGGAACGAAACAGCAATACCGATCAATAAAGTCCAGGCGAAACCTTTAATCGGGCCCGTTCCGAAAACGAACAGTACGATACCGGCGATCATAGTCGTGATATTGGCATCGAAAATAGCAGAAAACGCGTTGCTATAACCATCGGCAAGCGCCCTGGCAAGTTGCTTGCCCGCACGAAGCTCTTCTTTGGTCCGTTCGTATATCAACACATTCGCGTCGACCGCCATTCCTAACGTAAGCACCATACCGGCAATACCGGGCAATGTCAATACGGCCCTGAACGACGCGAGTATACCCAGCGTAAAAAATATATTCAATAATAAAGCCCCGTTTACAATCATACCGGGAAGTAATCCGTAAACAGCGCACATATAAATCATCAGAACCACCAACGCGATAATAAATGAAATAACCCCGGCATTAATCGCTTCCTGTCCGAGTGACGGACCCACGACATCCTCCTGTACGATAAGAACAGAAGCCGCCATTTTACCTGATTTCAACACATTGGCCAAGTCTTTCGCCTCTTGAATAGTGAAATCTCCGGTAATCTGAGATTGACCGCCGGTAATTTCCACCTGAACCGTAGGAGCGGAATAAACCAAATCATCCAGTACAATAGCCACACTTTTACCTATATTCTCTTTTGTAAGGCGAGCCCACGCTTTCGCACCTTCGGCATTCATGGTCATACTCACAACCTGCTCCGCGCGCGACATCCGTTCCTGCGCAAAGTCGGCATTGGCGTCTGTTACCACGTCGCCGCCCAATGCCGGTGAACCGTCACGGTTAGTGACTTTCAGGGCATATAATTGGTAATACTGTTCTTTTTCATCGACAGCTTTCACCGACCATCTGAATATCACATCATTAGGAAGCACTTCCCGCACCCGCCGCAAACTCAGTAAACTATCAATTTTCGTCATATTCTGTTTAGCCGCGATACCTACTACCGCACCCGGCGCAAGTTGCCCGTTGTTGTTTACATTCGGCGCAAGAATTGCGAATAAAGGGTGTTGTTTGGCCTGTTCCGCATCCGACTGCATGGCATCTTGATTTTTAGCGCCAAGCTGATTCAGCAAAGAATCGGAAGCCGCGTCCGTAAGGGAGTCTAATGG
>DOZP01000125.1:5873-7702 GCA_003517945.1 Porphyromonadaceae bacterium
CACCGCGTCCGCTTCGGTCAACTGCTGATACAACAGCGTCTGGTCGTATGTTTCCCAAAATTCAAGATTCGCACTTCCCTGAAGCAGCTTGCGCACACGCTCCGGTTCCTTAACGCCCGGCAATTCAACCAGAATACGGCCATCCGTTTCAAGCCGTTGTATATTCGGGGAAACTACGCCAAAACGGTCTATACGGGTACGCAATACATTAAAGGAATTGTCAATAGCGCTCTTCAACTCACTGCGTAATACCGCAATAACCTGTTCGTCCGAACTCTGCGGCGTAATACGGTCTTTCAATTCAAATGTGCTGAAGATAGCAGACAAACGCGCTCCCGCATCAATCCTTTTATACTCTTCCACAAACAAGTCGATAAAACTCCGCTGACTCGTTGCCTGGCGGGAACGGGCGGCCTCAAGCGCATTATTGAAATTTTCATCCTTATTATTATTCGATAGCGAACGGATCACATCCGCTACATTCAATTCAAGGATCACATTCATCCCTCCCTTCAGGTCAAGGCCTAACGTAATTTCATTTTCACGACATTCTTTCAATGTATAATAGCCAAGCCAAACCTTCGTATTGGCAAGAGAATCCAGATAAAAATTCTCTTTTGCTACATCTCCGTTCGCATAAACTGCCGCCTCTTTACTATACTTATTTGTCACAAAAGAAAATGACAAATAAAAAATACATACCAAAGACAGCAAAATCGCGAATACACTTACAAATCCTTTGTTTTGCATTGTTCTTATTTATATTATTACTTTATTAATTTATATTTCTGTTTTTTCAGGCTGCAAAGATAGACTTTTTTTCGTTGCAAAATAGATTTTTACGTATTTTTTTTTATTCTGTTTGCATTTCAGAGGCGCTGCACTATCTATACTTCTCTCAACTTGCACTATCTTTAGTAATATGAAGATAGGCTGCGTTTCGGTAATAAAAATGAACAGGTTCATTTTATATTTCTCTCAACTTGCACTACCTTTGACGCGAAAAATTATTCCCGAAAAAACAATCGACTGATTATGAAAAAAATAATTCTACTCCTGCTAATTTGCATGACCGGCATCCATACCTCCGCCGGACAGGTAAACACAATCGAAGTTCTAAGCCCTTCGATGAATGTTAAAATAAAAAACACGGTTATACTTCCCGCCGACTATGAAAGCAAAACGGACCTTCCGGTACTCTACCTGCTACACGGATATGGAGGCAACCACCTGTCGTGGCTACAAATAAAACCGGAACTACCGGCGCTTGCGACACAATACGGTATGATCATCGTATGTCCGGACGGAAAAAACACATGGTATTGGGACAGCCCCGTAAACCGGGAAATAAAATACGAAACATACATATCCGAAGAATTAACCGGCTATATGGACAGCCATTACAAAACGAAAAAAGACAAATCCGGACGTGCCGTCACCGGGCTCAGTATGGGCGGACATGGCGGACTGTGGCTGGGCATCCGCCACCAGGATATCTTCGGAGCCTGCGGCTCTACAAGCGGAGGAGTCGATATCCGCCCGTTTCCGGACAACTGGGAAATGAAAAATGCTTTAGGCGATTATAACAAAAACAAAGAACAATGGGATAACCATACGGTTATCAAACAATTACACCTCATCAAACCGGAACTTGCCATCATCATCGATTGCGGAACAGAAGATTTTTTCTACAAAGTGAACGAAAATCTGCACAAAGAAATGATTTATCACAACATCAAACATGATTACATATCCCGGCCGGGTGCGCACAACGGCGCCTACTGGAGCAATTCTATAGCATATCAACTGGTATTTTTTCACCACTTTTT
>DOZP01000125.1:7737-8872 GCA_003517945.1 Porphyromonadaceae bacterium
TTTTTTGCACACACAAAAGTCTATAAAAAAGAAAAGGTTGTCATCACGACAACCACAATCTTCATTGTTAACCTTAAATCTAATACCATGAAAAACACAGTGCAAAGATAATACATTTATGTTATCCAACATAATTTTTCGGCATAAAAATGCGCAGCATTAAGTTTATTTAACTTCTGGCGTCGGTTCCCCACATCAATTTTTGGCGTAAAGTTTGATAAAAAGTCTGATTAAATCGCTTGATTACGCGTGTTGAGAAACCGGCTTTACCGATTTTCAACGATGTACCCACAGGAAAATCTTCGGAACGCCCATCCAATGAAGCAAGAAAGGAATTTGTCCGGCTTTCGACATTTAACGTAATTACAAAATTATCCGGTATCACAATCGGACGAACATTCAACGAATGCGGAGCGACCGGACTTAATACGAAATTCCGGTTCTGCGGCAATAAAACAGGGCCGTTCACACTCATGGAATAAGCGGTCGATCCGGTAGGAGTAGCTATGACAAGCCCGTCTGCCACATAAGAAGTCAGGTAATCATCATTCAGATACGTATGAACGGTAATCATGGAAGAAGTATCCCGTTTCAGGATCGCTACCTCATTCAACGCATAATGAAACCCGTCAAACGCCCGCTCATCCATATCCATAATACGCAAAAGAGAACGCTCCTCCACTTTATAATCTCCCCTGAACAATTCATCCAATGCTTCATCAATCTGATTACCACCAACATCCGCCAAAAAACCAAGACGTCCCGTATTAATCCCCAGAATAGGAATAGGTTGCTTGTTCACCTCCAATGCCGTACGCAGAAAAGTACCATCGCCTCCCACACTCAAAACCAAATCCAAATCAAAGGTTTTATCATGTATAATTTTTACATTTTCAGGACGATAATCAAATTTTTCATTCAAAAAAACGGCATAGCAGGACTGGACATAAACCTCCGCACCCAAAGCGTTTAACCTGCCGAACAAACCCTTTACCACCGGTAATTTATCCGGTTTACATTCCCTGCCGAAGACACCTACTCTCATCTTGTTAATATCTTTTTGGACAATTATTTCTATTATTTCAGTAATTACTTGTACATTTGCACGTAGCTTTTGCTACAAAGATAGTGCAAG
>DOZP01000157.1:0-137 GCA_003517945.1 Porphyromonadaceae bacterium
TGGATACCGATCTCCAGCACAATGATGTTGTCGCCCATGCTCGATCCTCCGTAGGGACGAATACCGGCGCCCGGTACTTTCAGAACCGCCGGATATCTGCCCGGACTGTTCGGAGTTGTCAATATCCCGTAGATACG
>DOZP01000157.1:176-2679 GCA_003517945.1 Porphyromonadaceae bacterium
TGGGATCCAACGGAGTTTTGCGGGCTTCCTCAATCGCGTTAGTCCAGAATTCATCGAAATCTTTCGGTTCGGCGGTTGTCGGTCGTATTTTTTCAACATCATAGCCGATAGTTGTCATTCCTTCATAATTTACGCCGTCGACCTTGGCCGTCACTTTGCAACGCAGGAAACCAGGTTCTTTCATCGACGATTTCAATGTGATCTCGCCGTTTTTCAGAACGACATCCTGTTTCTTTTCCGTCGGAAAAAATTCGGGGCCGATTTCGTAATCGACGGAAACATTTTTCATCAGGATATTGTCCTTGTAGACCTGCACCTTGAAGGTTGCGTTTTCTTTCGCCTTGTAGTTCCAGTCCGCATGGTCCGGAGATACGACAACATTGACCAACTGTTGTGCAGGCTGAGCCTGCATGTTGATAACTGTTCCAAGAAAATAGAATAAAGAACAGATAAATAATAAATTGCGTTTCATAGAATATGATTTTAAGATTGATATAAATTATAAATGTTATTTTACTTTACCCAATTCCATTTTTTTTCTAAGTTTTTATACCGGTCGAAAATATTATAAGTTTGGTAATCAGCATGTGTTTGTGAATCGGATTGTATTTCTTCCTCTACTTCTTCATAATATCCGCATCCTGTTGTTTCAACCAGATGATTATCGTATAAATAGTTGATTTCCGGTAAAAGCTCTTTGGCCCTTATTTCCAAAAGGTTATATATGACTAATCCGATGAGGTATGTGTCAAATGTATCTGCGTTGTAATTTGTATCATGGAAGAAATGAAGCATTTTCCGGTACCACTCAATTGACTCGGCTCTTCTTTCCGGCTCATTTATCGCAATAAAGCAAACTGTTTCGAATGCATAGATTCTTAAAAATGCTTCCAGATTGGGTTCCTTTGCAAA
The DNA here is from genome assembly GCA_003517945.1 of Porphyromonadaceae bacterium. Taxonomy (GTDB): domain Bacteria; phylum Bacteroidota; class Bacteroidia; order Bacteroidales; family Tannerellaceae; genus Tannerella. The sequence goes on from DOZP01000157.1 coordinate 1,089, forward strand.
ATCAAACAGTTTGTCTAATTTACTTCTACTAACATAATAAAGAGTCAGCGGTAGGATGTCTGATGTGGTATCTCCGAAAACGATGTCACAGAAGTCCATATTTTGTCGCATGATTTCAAGTATGACATCCAAGCTTTCTTCCGCTTTCAATTCTCCGAGGAAAAACAATGCGTGCATGATTGCAAAATGCTTTTCATCAATCTCTGTAATATTATCCTCCAATATACGTATGTGCCGGCCTATTTCATACAAAATGATGTTATTCAGGTCTTCGATGAGAGTATTGCGAGGAAGTTTTAATATCGTCTTGATGATCTCATCGGGAAGTGAGTATGAATTTTTTTCTTTGTAGAATTCTTTTAACTCGGGATGCGTAAGAATGAGTTCTTCGGGATAATAGGGTGCGTTGTACATATACTCGGTCTTGATATAATTTACATCCCTGTCCGCTATGTCGTAGGGCGTGTGACCGTATTCGAAATCGTTCTCCATTCCGTCATCATCTTCCTCATTGTCTTCGTCATTCAGTAAAAATTCATAGTTTCCCTCACCAACGTTTTTATTAAGTATCGGGGTATATTTTGACGCTTCGAGCAAATTGTTAGCTACTAAAAAAGGTTTTCCGTTGTGTCCGAATTCATATTCAATCAACGGAATCTTTTCCGTATCTTCTTCGAGGATGTATTGGGTCAACTCAAATGATTTATTCGGTTCTATGCCCAGATCTTCCGCATACGATACGGCTCCATATATTATATTATGGGCTTCTTCATAGGAAATGGTTTCGAATCCGCCGGATGAGGAGACATAATCAGTTAAATCATTGTATTCCTCCGGAGAGCAGTTAAACCTGAAATGAGTATCTTTTACTCCCAGGCAGAATATATCTGTGAGATAAATTCCCACAAGCAGGTTGCCGGATTTAAACTTACGGGCGACTAAAACTTCCGTTAGCCCGAATTCCCGCCATCCTTTTCTGATTAGACATTCTTCAATAGGAAGCGCTCTCGCTTTGGTTCTGATATATTTTTCCGGCGATAGTTGCTGGGGGTTTGATTTTACTTTCTTTTTTGCCATAGGTTGAATTATAACTGAATCTTTTTATTCATCTGATTTGCTAATTTGTTGAATATCCGTCCGTTTTCGAAAATTTTCACACAAATATAAAGATTATCTTCCGAAAAACATAATAATGTTTGAAATCAACGAATACCGGAAAAAAGATTTTCAAATTGCTATTTTATAACGAATGCGTCAATTGTTATTTTTTTCCGTTTTATCACGTTGCATGATGACGGTATTCCCCTGNNACAGGCGGCTACCTCGGATTAGCAGATTAATAAATGAATTAAAAAACAAGTTGAAGTATGCGCATTCGGTATAAAGCTGTAAAACAGATATCCGGTTTCGACAAGGCCAGAACCGGGAAGTATACAGTAAAAACGGTGACAAGCGAAATGCTGACTTTCGGCACGCTGCGTCCCGGGTGAAACCGGCTCGAAAAAGGCCGACGCAGAAAGCGGGGGCTAACGGCAGAGCGTAACAATGCTTGTATAAACGGGACTGTCTGATAAAATACGGATAGTTCATT
>DOZP01000157.1:2717-9981 GCA_003517945.1 Porphyromonadaceae bacterium
ATTCTTAATTCGTTGTTTGTCCGGTCGCCGCCTTCCGACTTGAACAAGTCGAGTTCGCCGGCGGTGGGGGCGACTACTTCGGTAATTTGTCCGAACGCGTCGGAATCGAATGTTGCGCCTTTGAGCCGGATGGTTATTTCGTTCGTCCTGACAGGTTTCACCGGTAAATGAATGTATCCGAGACTCATATCTGTTTCTCCGCTCCAGATCAGTTCTTTTCCGGCGAAAATTTCGAGCGGATACGAACGGCGGCGCCAGCCGGTCAATTTGATGCAGATATCATCAATTTCGGCATATCTTTCTAACTGATAGGTGATCCACGCGGTGTTTAAGCGCCCGTCGTTTTTCCATTCGCTCAGTTCATTATCGTCGTAGCTGTATGCGGCTTCTCCGGCATTTGTTCCTGCTGTTGCGGATTTGATCCTTACGTTTACTTTTGAATCCTGATAGGAAGGTGTCAACGGCGTTTCGCCGCGATCAAGTTTGCCGGGTAGTTTTTCGCCGGGGAAGAAAGCGCTAAGTCCGTCTTTCACTTCGACGGGAATCGACGTCAAAGAAACTTCGTCCGAAGTTAACCCGTCAGCTTCCGCTTTCAATGTGATTTTTCCGGATTCGGTGCGCGAACGGATTAAAACCCTTGAAATGCCGCATTCAACCGGGAGTTCTTTGGCTAATGCGTAGTTATCCGGTCCTTGTGCGATACCGCCTCTCCACTCGGCGGCGCCCTGCAAATCAAATTTTATCATGTGGTTGGCAAGCGGGCATCTGTCCCCGTTTTCATCCACAACTTCCACCTGTACCATCGCCAGATCGGCTCCGTCTGCATGCAATCCGTCGGGGCTGTGCATTAATGTCAATTTCAGACGTTTGGGTTCGCCGACGGTATGGAGGGAATAGCGGTTCAACTCCTTGTCGTTTTCGTCGTAGCCGACAGTTTCAACAACACCCTTCTCCCATTGTATCGAATCGAATGTGAACAGAAAACGGTAGTCCTGCTTACCGAATCCTTTAGACTTACCGTTTACAAACAGTTCGACTTTTTCTCCGGTAGAGACTACATATACCGGTTTCACAACGTCCGGAGTATAATTCCAATGTCCGATAATGTAGGTGTGGTCTTTTTCCACATCCACCCAGCCGTCCCACATCACCTGGTGTGCAAAATAACCGTCCTTGGGTATTCGCAACGGGTCGACGACTCCGCTCCGGCGGTAATTTTCCTCGCCCCGGTAGTGGGTCTGGCTATCGGAAAAAATAATTTTGGCGCCACCGGAACTGACCCTGTTTCCCGTTCCCGGACGTTCCCGCCAGTAATCGTACCATCTCCGTATCAACTCAACCGCCAGCATATCCTGATTGTGATTATAGGCGCTTGCATCCTGGTCTTTATATAAGGGTCCCGCACCTTCTTTGTGAAAGGGATAGCTGTATTCATCCCAATATTTACGCAAGCCTTCGTCCCGGCAATATTCCGTGGCAAACATCGGATGATGTTCGCTTTTGTTGATGTAAAGCATTTCGCCTCCGTATTCGGCTTCGCGAATATCAAGCATCTCGCGGGAACCCACCGCGCGTCCCCCATTCGGATCATATTGGTTTCGTATGGCTATCATTTCCAGCATATGTTCGCGACTGATCGACTCATTTCCCGATTCGTAAAACAGGATACTCGGATTATTTTTGAAATAAATGATGGCGTCGCGCATCAGTTCTTTCCGTTGTTCCCAGCGGCGTCCCTCGACATCTTTTTCGGCGTCTCCGGCAGGCATTACTTGCATGACACCGACTCTGTCGCAGGACTCCACATCCTGTTTCCACGGTGTAACATGCATCCAGCGGAAAAAGTTTGCGTTGTGGTCGATCAACATCCCGTTGGAGTAATCGCTCATCCACGGCGGTACGGATAAGCCGACGCCCGGCCATTCGTTGCTGGTGCGTTGGGCGTAGCCTTTCATCTGTAGCACCCGGTCGTTCAGCCAGATTTTACCTTCTCCAAAACGGGTTTTCCGGAAACCGGTCTTTGTCGATACCTCATCAACCACCCGGTTATCCACCAGCAGTTTTGTCCTTACATCATACAGGTAACCGTATCCCCAACTCCAGAAATGCAGGTTTTCAATCTCCGCAGACGCCTTCAGCGTAATTGTTTCGTTGGGATTTATCGTGACGGGTTCACTTTTGAATGAACCTGCCGGTTTTCCGTCGCGGTCGAAGAGTTCGACTTCGTAACCGGCGCTGAGCGTCTTATTATATTCGTTGCGCACTTCCGATTCGGCGTTGATCACCGCCTGACGGCTTCCGACGCGTATATCCGAAGCATAAATGTAAACACCCGTCGTTTGCAGGTTGCTGTACAATGGGAGTGTCTGGTATAATTTATCGGTGATATGCAACCAGACGTTTTTGGGTATGCCACCGTAATTGGAGTTGAAGTTATTGTTATTCCACTGAAATTCGGCGCCTGTCGCTCTCTCTTTATATTTCCAGTTATTATCTATTCTGACTGCAATTACATTTTCGCCGTTATAATTGATATAGGGAGTCAGGTCAAATCCGAAAGCCATGACGCCGTTTTCGTGCAACCCGATGTGATTGCCGTTCAGATAAAAGTCTGCTCCCTGGCGTACGCCTTCAAACTCGATAAACACCTTTTTCCCTTTTGCCGTTTTCGGTAATTTGAAATGCTTCCGGTACCATGAAATGGTGTCGGTCATCTCTTTAATGTCTACCTTGAAGGCTTCGTCTTCATTAAACGCTCTGGGGAGGGTGATTTTTTCCCAGCCGTTATCCGCATAATTTTTAGTTCCGGCATCCGCAACATCTCCAACATGCAAAAGCCATTGGGAGTTGAAGTTGTATTTTTCTCTATTGTTGGCATTCAGCATGGTAGAGAATAAAAATAAGGAGAAAAGGATTCTTAGCATGTTTTGCTGTCTCATACGATCTGTTTTTTGTTGTATTGGAATTTATATTTTTCAGGGAGTAAAGAACGTTATTTAAAAAAAATCCGGAAATGTAAATTCGTACAAATTCATGGATTTTTAGATTTATCCAAGTTTATACGGAGATAATTTCCGGATTTAAAAGATACCTGTTTAAAATTTATGTGTATTTATGGAAAATATATTTTTATGATACGGTATCTTTTTTTATTATTGTTAATAACCATAATTCTGGTAAGCCTTTTTAGCCGTTTCGTCCAACGGCTTGCCGTTTTCGTCGGTCAGGAGATCAATGACGGATTGGGCAAATGGCTTCAAGGTATAATAGGGTTGATAAAAGCCTTTGCCGTCGCCCAGTTGTCCCTGTCCGCTGGTCAGATTATCGGCGACATCCCATAATCCTTTTAACGATGAAGCCATCTGGTTATGGTACATGATACGGTCGGCCTGCCATCCGGAATGATGAAGGTTTTCGTAGTAAATCATCTCGTTGTTCATTTCACGCGCTATTTCATTCAATATGAAGTTTACAAAACGGTCTTCCGTCTGGGTTGCCGTCGCCGGATAATTTTCGGCATTGGAACTTTCGGATGTTCCGTCCCAATAGGAAGCGTCGATCGTCATTTCCGTGGTCATATCGCTTTCTACGGTATAGGGCCATTGTTGTTCCGTATCGGTCAATTTTTCGTGGCCGGGTTGCAGGCGCGCCAATACTTCGGCCCGTGTTTCACCGCTTTTAAAAGCGGCGCGCATACGTACTGCATTGATATCCTGTACGGCCGAACTGTAATCGCCTTTTCGTCCGTAGGCTTCGGCGCGTAACAGATAAGTCTCGGCCAAACGGAAGACGGGAATGTCGCGTGTTCCGCCGGAGCCGTTAAAGGATGCCCGGTTCGGGTCGTCGTATTTCAGGGAACCGGGACTTGCCGTAGATCCCGTCTTATCCAATCCGACATATTCGTTGCTCTTGTATGAGTAGGTAGCATTTGTAGTCTCAATGGGTGCGCGGTAATAATATTTGTCGCCGTCTTTCAACCACCTGGCCATCACGACGAACGGCTGACCCAGCGCTTCCCGCACGTCAATGGCTGTTTCTTTGGTGTTTTCCACATGAACGAAAGCCAGATCGCCTCTTCCCATCTTGTGCTCGCCTTCCACGGCTTGCCGGCCTCCCCATGATTCCCTGGTATATGCGGGCCGGATATGTTCATTGAAATAATCAGCCATCTCTTTTGTCCATACCACGGTTGCATTGCTGCTGCTGTTGTAAGCATAGTAATCTTCGTTGGGCGACCCGCTGGTTGTGGATGAACCTCCGCGCAACGCGGTTTTGAATTCAAGATGAAATGACTTCTGGTAACGGGAATCGGCATGTTTATTTACGTACAGGTCGTATCCGAAATCGTTGGTAAGGCCGGTAAGATCGACCTTGGTTGGCCCTTCCCATACAAAATCGGGAATACCCCATGCGGCGTTAGTATATCCTGCGCCGATATATACAAGGATGCGATTTCCGTAGCGTCCGTTTTCCGAAGTGGCATAAAGACACGGCTGTATAATCTCCCGGCTGGTTTCATTGGAATAATCGTTCAGCGGATGACTGAATAGTTTTGCATAGTTGCTTTCTAATTGATAATATCCGTGATTAATTACCCGGGATGCAAAAAAGATACAGGAATCCAGGTCGGAACCTGCGTTTCCCTTGTACAGCATACCCAGGTAAGATTTTTCATTTGTATTGTCGATGGAGCCATCCGTCTGGCGGCCGTATTCCGTACTTCCGTATTTGGCTCCCTGCGCACGCTGCAAATAAAGTTTGGCAAGAAAATGCGCTGCCGCCCCTTTGGTTGCACGTCCGTAATCATTTGCTAAGTTTAATTCATTCACATCCGGCAGGTTTTCGTAGGCGAAACGCAGGTCGCCGATAATCAGTTTATAGATGTTCTCCGAAGTCTGACGAATATAGTTGTAGTTGCCCGGTAATTCGGTCGTATAGCTTTCCGGAACATAAACATCCCCGTACATCGTATTCAGTATATAGAGTGCATAAGCCCTGTTAAACAATGTTTCGGAAAGACGCCGGTCGGCGTATGCCTGATCTTCGGCGAATTTTCCCAACGCTTCGTTATTGCGTATCGTCTGTATGGCTCTGTTACAGTTGTTTATAATGGGGTAATATCCTAATAACGAGTTTGATGTGTATTCTCCGCATAGATTGTTTGCACGGTCTGCGATTGTTCCGCCCGAATTCCATTCGCTGGCCGAAAATAAAGCCTGATTGGCTATTCTGCTATTGAAATTGTCTGTTCCGCACAGGAAAGTTACGGGTCCCTGATAATATTGTTTGCTGACGCGAAACGCGTCGTATGTTCCGGTAATTAATTGTTCCAGGCCGATTTCCGTGTTGAAGTAATCCTGTGTGATGGTGGCAACCATTTTTTCTTCCAGGAAATTATCCGTACAGGAGAAACCTCCCATTGCAATGATTGATAGTAGAATATATTTTTTCATCTTCTGTTTATTTTTATTGTTCATTAGAAACCTAATCTTAATCCTATTACGAAACTGCGTGTAATAACCGTATTGTTTGTTTGCCCTCCGATGTATCTGAAATCTCCGTTGGAGCGGCTGTTTGCTCTCCAACCTGTCATATCGTCGGGATTGATACCGGTTTTTACAAGTTCGCCTCCGAATATAAACGGATTTAATACCTGTCCGTATACAGAGCAGTTTGCTACGCCTAATTTCCGGAGAAATGCTTCGGGAACAGTGTATGACAAGGCGATGTTCCGGACGATGACCATATCGCTTTTCGTGTAATTCATATATGAACTGTAATCGGTGAATGATTGTCCTCCGCTTACCGGTTGGGGATATTTTCCGTTCGGATTGTCTTTGCTCCAGATATCGCTTTCTTTACGCGTGCCGTAAGTTTGTTTCAGACCATAATATACCCCGCCGAAGCGGCCGTAGATGAAAGAACTCAATTCGAAGTTTTTATAATTGAACACCGTCGTGAAACCGCCTTCCCATTTGGGTTGAAAAGAACCCTGAAAGATATTGTCGTCGTTGTTGATTACGCCGAAACCGTTGTCCATATAGGTCACTTCCATTTCTTCTCCGTCGAGGGTGATCGTTTTCGTAACAGCGCCATCCGTACCTTTGGCTACTTCCACAAAGGGCTGGTCTACGATTTTAGCTTGCCCGGGTATCATCGTAATACCGTTTGCCTTGTATAGCGCCAGTAATTTCCGGTCTGCGGCGTTTTCCTGCCATATACGGTCGTATTTTTTTGTCCATACTTCGTCAATCGGTTTGCCTATAAACCATCCGTTAGCCGGATCGTCGGTTTTTCCGTCGGATAATTCCACGATTTTTTCCCTGTTGGCGAAGAAGGTAAAGTCCGTTCTCCATGTGAAGTCTTTTGTGTTGATGTTTACGGTCGACAGCGTTATTTCAACTCCTTTGTTTTGTGTTTTTCCGATATTGGAAAGAATAGACGTATAGCCCGTCATCATGGGAATAGAACGGTTAAGCAATAAATCGGACGTGTTTGATACATAATATTCGAAACTACCGGTGATTCTGTTTTTCAGCAATCCGAAGTCTATCCCGATGTTTGTCGAAGCGGTTTTTTCCCAACCTAACTGTCTGTTCGGCAGGATAACCGCTTTGGCGCCTGTCGTCGCAGTCGATATATTTCCCTGACCGAAAGTCATGTTTGCATAAGTGGAACTCATTGTTCCTCCTGTCTGATACGAACTGATTGCCGCGTTGCCTGTCACACCGTAGCCTATACGCGGTTTTATTTCGCTGATCCAGTCGAGATGTTCCATGAAGTCTTCCTGTTTCATTTTCCACGCCAGCGCCGCAGAAGGAAAAAAGTCCCATTTATTGCCTTTTGCCAGCATGGATGCGGCATCCCAGCGACCGGTCAGGGTTAACAGGTATTTGTCCATCAGGTTGTAGTTGAGGCGCGCCATGTAGGAAGCGCGTTGTTGTTGGTTGAATCCTGATCCGACGCTTACCTTGGATAGGTCTGAACTCCCGACATTGTACCAGAGTGCGGTAGAAAATATGCTTTCGTACGCACGCACATTCAATGATTCGGTACGGTAGTGTTCCGCCGATTGCATCAGTGTTACACCGAACGTGTGTATATCGTTGAATGTTTTATTTGCGTAAATAAGATTTTCCAGTGTCCATGCGAGACGGGTTGACTGGTTATTGTACGCAACGTTCGGGGCGGAACCGGTAGCGCCGGTGGGATTGGTAAATTCATTGCTGTAATAGTTGCCCTGACGCGAGTTTCTGAATTGCGT
>DOZP01000157.1:10040-10966 GCA_003517945.1 Porphyromonadaceae bacterium
ATGTTCCGCAGGACGTTGTGATAGGACGGACCGTTATTGACGCGTAATATGTTTCCGTCCGCATCGTAGGCCGGGGCGTATGATGCCAGGTTCATCGCCAGACCATACGAATCCTTTGCGACGGTATTGGAACCGTTATCCACAATACCATAGTTTTGTATGGAGTGGCTGCCGTTGATGCCGATACCTACTTTCAGCCATTTTGTCGCTTGTATGTCGCCGTTGATATTGACCGAGTAACGCTTGTAGTCCTGGTCGGTCAATGCCGCTTGTTGGTCAAGGTAAGCGAGTGACATATACAAAGATGTATTCTCCGAACCGGATGATAGAGAAACCTGATGATTATTTGTAATAGCGGTGCGGGTTACATAATCCCTCCACGGCGTGGTGGGAATATTCGCCGGATTATAAACGGGGACACGGTCTGCATAACCTAATACGTTGCGTTCATAATCGGTCGCGTCGCGCATCACGGGCGTTCCGTCCGCATTGAATTGAAAGGCGGATTCAAATACCGGTTGCATATACGGATAAGTGGATGCTCCGAAAAGTAGGTCGCCATCCACATCAGGGTCGGGCGCGTCGCCATACTTGCCGGTATAGGAACCTGCGTTAATTCTTGCCTGCCTGTTCCAGTCAATCTGTTCGCCTGCGTTCATCCAGTCCGTCATGGAGTGCAGGTTTGAAAAGGTAACCGTCCCGTCGTAATTGATGCTTGTTCTTCCCGCTTTTCCTTTTTTGGTTGTTACGAGGATTACGCCGTTTGCCGCGCGGGAACCGTAAATAGCAGTTGAGGAAGCGTCTTTCAGGATCTCAATAGATTCGATATCATTCGGATTGATATCCGACATGGAGCCGGCAACCATGGGAATACCGTCGATTACGTATAAAGGGTCGTTCGATGCATTGATAGAGCGGTTACCGCG
>DOZP01000157.1:11029-11804 GCA_003517945.1 Porphyromonadaceae bacterium
GTTTTTTCCGTAACGCGGGTCAACGCGCCGGTTACGTCGCTTTTCTTCTGTACGCCGTAACCGACAACAACCACTTCGTCTAATGCCTGAAGGTCTTCTTTTAATTCAATGACGAAATTAGTTTTATTTTTGATGTCGATTTCCTGCGGTAGATATCCGATATAGGAAATGACAAGGGTACCTTCTCCGGGGACATCCAGCGTAAAATTTCCGTCGATATCCGTTATGTTTCCGATTGTAGTTCCTTTTATCGAAACATTTGCTCCGGTGACAGGTTCGCCGATATCATCCAGGACAACGCCCGAAATTTTCTTTGAACCGCCGGAAGGCGCCGCATTTTTTTTCTTGTCGGAAATCACAATTGATTTGTCGGAAATGATACTGTATTCAAGGTTTCTGCCTTTCAACGCTTCGTCAAGAACAACTGATACCGTGGCGTTTGTTTTTGAAAGAGTGATGTTTTTCAGGGTATCAATAACCACATCGCGATACGAAAGGCGGTAGGTCGTTTGTTTCTCAATGGCGTCAAAAACTTCTTTTAAAGAAACGTTTTTCAGGTTGATTGTTATTTGCGCCTTGTTTTGAGCAACGACATCCGCATTGCAGAAAAAAACGAATAACAGCAATAAGGTGAACAGCTTCTGTTTTACATGTTTGTTCATTTCTATTTATATATTTAAGTTAGTACTTGTGCCTGCTTTTTCAGGCGTTGTCGGTAGTGAAGACAAGGAGAAATAAAAGAAGTACCGTCAATGAAATGTGTTAAACAACATAA
>DOZP01000361.1:0-1941 GCA_003517945.1 Porphyromonadaceae bacterium
CCATCAATATCCGTTATTACGCCATTGGTCGTTCCTTTTTCTACAACATTAGCACCTATAATGGGCTCTCCGTCCGCATCCGTTACACTTCCCGTGATTTTTTTCGCCGCTTGTTGCTGAATAAACAACTGTTCTTCGCTATCCGAGTTACGCAACGAAATATAATTATTCGCAAATTCATACGTGATGGTACCATTGCTAAACGCCTGATCCAATATATCGTTTACAGACTTCTTTCCGGAACTCACACGTACCCGCTCCGATAAATTTACTTCAGCGTCTTCATATACAAATAAATAATCCGTCTGTTCTTCTATCACGGTTATTAACTCACGGAGGGGTAATACACTTTTTGTAATACTTACCTTTGTTTTTTGCGCATCTGCATCTAATGCAGCCGCTTGGAATACCACCAGAAAAATCAAAAAAAAGGATGTTTTCATGATACGTATAAGATGTGTTAATTCATGCTTTTTTATAACGTTACTTAATAGCAACACGTTTTTTTTCATAACTTTGTCATGTTTAAAGTTTATACTGTTTAGTTGATTCAGAATAAAATTTGATAGTATGACTTTACCGGGGCGGGTACTGGTACTACCTGCCCTTTTACTATCCGGTCAGATCAGATCAGGAAATGTTTCATAGGCATTGTCGCTTTTAAAGTTAAACATATTATTTTGAAATCTCTATTTTATGATCGTCAATCCGCTTAAAATTAAATTTGAAAACATTTTGCAATGCGGTAAGTATACTTTCAATATCATCATTGAGACGAAATTTGGCATTCACTTTCATCGTAAGCACAACAGCTCCTTTAATATCAAACTGCACATCGTACCATAACGCCAGATATTCCAGTATATCAATAAACGGAGTTGCCTGAAAATTATAAATCCCGTGTTTAAGAAATTCCTCATTATCATAATATGCCGGAGATTTCATCAGCCCGCCCTCCGTTAAATACGCTTTTTCGTCAGGCAATAAGAATACCATATCATCCTTGTTTTCTTCATTATAGACATGTACCTTACCTTTTATAAGATGCACTTCGTACATGGAATTTTTTGAATAGGAAAAAAGATTAAATTTCGTACCCAGCACTTCCACATTATACCCTTTTGACTTAACGATAAAAGGTCGCTCATCATCTTCCGTAACGGTAAAAAAGCCTTCCCCGTCAAGTTCTATGGTGCGGTTATTCCGCTTGAATTCATTCGGTAGTTTCAGGCGCGATTGGGGACTAAGCCAAACGGTAGATCCGTCGGCTAACGTCAGGTGCAGGCGCTGGCCCGACGGAACATGTATTTCCGTATAAACAATTTCATTTCCGGAAAAATAATTTTTTGTCAGGAACCAACTCACGACAGACACGATACAAATAACGGCCGCATACCTGAAAACCTGAAAAATAACCGAACGCATCTTCCTTTTTTTCATCATGCCGTACAATCGCCGCTTCCCTTCCTGAGCCGTTTGTGCATCCTGCGGTTGCTCCAGAAGCTGAGAAATTGCCCAGATATTATTCAAGCCGGAAAAATCCTGCTTAAATTCTTTATCCGTTTCAATCCGGGAAAAAAGCTCCTGCTTTTCCGGATCGGTCAATTCTCCCTGAAAATACATTGTCCATCTGTCTTTCATAGTCATCCGACACATATTTTTTATATGATGACGGAAAAAGTACAAAATACTCCTAAATAAGAAATGTTAAAATTTTAAACAACTATACTATTAAAAAAATAGTAATACCGGAAGATAATCTCTTAGTTCGTATTTGAGTTTGCGGATTGCAATAGTCATCTGATTTTCAACGGTGCTCACCGAAATCTGTAAGCGGTTGGCTATTTCACGGTTTTTCAATCCTTCCATACGGCTTAACACGAATATTTCCCGACAACGATCCGGTAGTTTCCCGATCGCATCGTTCAATAAATTTTCGAC
>DOZP01000361.1:2010-2268 GCA_003517945.1 Porphyromonadaceae bacterium
GCAACCTGATTCCTTAAATAATCAATACACCTGTTTTTAACTAAAGTAAAAAGATAGGCATCCATATTACGTACACCGTCAAACAACTGCATATTCGTCCATATATCTGCAAATATATCCTGTATAATATTTTCCGAATCTGCTTCCGTTAAAACATAAAACCGGGCAAAACGAAGCAATTTCGGAAAATAACGTACATATATCCCGGTAAAAACAGCATCTTTATTTTCTAAACGTTGAAAAGCCTGCATCCTTAAA
>DOZP01000361.1:2471-2869 GCA_003517945.1 Porphyromonadaceae bacterium
AAAAACAAGGTGGTTTTATCAGGATCAAGTAATACATGAGAAAGCGAGAAAAATTACTTCCTATTCCGCAAAGTGCGATTGACGCCAATCCGAATCTGACTCAGAATCCGGATTACAATTGATTGACATATAACTATTTCTAAATAAGCGTTAGGTTTATCAGACAAAAACACGTATGATGAGGGGATGTGTCAAAAGTCCGGAATTACCGGTTCTATCCTTACACAACAGTTGTGAGCGAGGTAAAACTTTTTAAAACCGACTTTTCACATCCCCTTTTTTAAATATCTTTAGCACAAGATTGATATGCCCACTCGTTTTAATCATTGAATCGTTTCTATGCAAATTCGTTTTTGCCCAATTGGCTTCATTCCTGAATCGAAGTAAGTTTAACCGCA
>DOZP01000009.1:0-1176 GCA_003517945.1 Porphyromonadaceae bacterium
GACGCTTCGGCAACAAGTTCTCCAAAAGCCTCCTCCAACCGCCCATCGTCAATCTCCGATGCCATGAACGGTTCGGGTATATCATAGCGATCTGCGAAAAATTTCAATCCGCATACTCCCTGTTTTACATTGCGGTAATTTTCTTCCGCTGTAAATCCCAAACCTGAAATTATATTATCACCTAAAAGTACCGTCATAACAAATCATATTTCTTTTTCCATTCTTCATAGAACGGCGGATTGGTGAGCATCAGGTTACGATCCTTATCGACAAACACCTGTATGGACGTGCCTGTCGTAACCAGGCTATTGTCTTCCACCAGATAAATCTCATAATCAAAAATAACTTTGGCGGCGCGCGTATTACGGAATGTGATATCCACACGCGCACGTTGCCCGTGAAGCAACGGTTTTACATATCTGAAATTCAGATCCACCAACGGCGCCGGACACTCGTTTTCAAAATAAAGCTGATAACTCAAACCGTATACACGCCCGAATTCTTCGCGCGCATCTTCAAAATAAAGCGCGTAAGAACCGTGCCAGACAATGTTCATCGAATCAACCTCGCTGAACCTGACTTCAAATTCTTTAGACGCTTTTAATATGTTATCTTCCATAAATCCAATTCTTATCCTTTACCTTGCTGCAAAGCCCCCTATGCAACATGTCATTCGGTTCGCACGGTCATTTGTTAACCGGCACCTTATCGGTCAGGTAGATTTTCATTTCACATGTCGCGATCAATTCATCTCCTATCTCCACCTTCGCCCCGATAAGCGTAGCGTTAAATACTTCTTCAAGTATTTCTACCGTTGTCGTGAATTGCTCGTCCACACGGGGATTACGATATATATCCATTCGCTTTATCATACCGATAAATCCTATTTTCACCACGCCATCGCGCTCAGGTTCGGTCATGTCTCTGTAACCTGTTTTCACCGCACATGTCTGGGCAATATTTTCAATCAGGCCGGCTTCTTCCATCACGCCGTCTTTGCAAAACAGGTTATTCGCGCGCACGGTAAACACCGTTACCGACTTCAACGGATCATAATAGGTCAGTTTGTCGACCATTATAAAAGGAGGACGTTGCGGAAGCAATTCCTTTACATCAAAATCCGTAATTTTATCACTCATCCGATATCTCTTTTTTTGTCTTACGATCCGGTTCACT
>DOZP01000009.1:1306-5581 GCA_003517945.1 Porphyromonadaceae bacterium
GCCATCACCGTAAAATACAGGCTTATCTGTGTGAGACACAAAGCAGCGACATCATTCACCTGCCTGTCCCATAATGTTTCCATGATAAACAAACGCGAATTTTCATCCATTGATGCGGCTGCACGCCGTACGATGCTGGTGATTTCATCTTCCGAAAAACAGTCGAGGAACTGGCTCATCCATATCGCGTCAAATCCCTTCGGAAACGGTTCGTTTTTATCAAGCAAATCCGCTCCGTGACCATGTATGCGTTCTTCACCGTTCTTTCCGGCAATCTGTTGCTTCATCATTCCGATCTGTTGCGGCAAATCCATGATTGTGACATTCACATTCCCGTCATAATCAACACAACGCAATGCCCAACGCCCGGTATTTCCACCCACATCAAGCAAGGTGGCCGGTTTATATGAAAAAACAATCTCCAACGCCTCGTCAAATGAATTATCCGAATAAAAATGATCAAAATCCAACCAGCTTTTCCGGGCTTCATCCGGTAAAGAAGACAACCCCTCATAAATGGTTTTCCATTGTCCGAATACTTTCAAACCTTCCGGTTTACCATTCAACAAGGCTTCTTCCATATGATACATTCCCAGATAATTCACATCGTGATTGAACCGCAGATTAATGGATGCGAGCGGATCGGTATGCAAAATCCAACCGGCTTTTGAGATGACAAACCGTTCATTTTCATACAAAACCGTCCCGATCGTAAGGGAAGATTCCAATAAAACCTGTACGGCATAGCGGGAAAGTTTCGTTTTCTCCGCCACCTCATCCATGGTTAATCCGTCTTTCGTATCAGCCAACAACCGGAAGATACCGAATTTCTCCATCAAACGTGAAACCTGAAAGATTACGGGAGCAAAGGCTATTTCATGTGCGAGCCGTTGCGCATCAAGAACCCTCAGTTGTTCTTTTGTATATTTTTTCTCAAGAGAGGGAAACATTTTCATTTTTTCCAAAAATTATAAAAGTTAAACCATTGTTCCGGATATCTTCTTACAATATCCTCTAATATTTTCGCAAAAGAGCGAGTCATTTCATTTATTTTTTCCCGTTTGTTTCCTTCCTGCGGAACAGGCACGGACACTACATGAATACGGTAAAGCGAGGCCGTTATTTTAAGTACGAACATGGCTATGACAGGCACATCATACTGCAATGCAAGCACAAAAGCGCCTACGGGAAAATCCGCCTTTCCGTTCAGGAAATCACACGCTACGGTTTTACCGCTCCCGAAAGCCCGGTCGCACGGCATACTTATCATCTCACCGTTTGTCAGGGCCTCGTTAATAAGAAAAATATGCGACATATCTTCCGACACCGGAATAAGCCGCACATTATTATCATCAAGCACCTTGGAACGGTTTCGCTGTACCTCTTTCGCCTCGCCTCCGAATATCATACTGTTGATCCGCTTCGTTTGCTGGCTCAGCAGATAACCGCACAATTCGGGATTTCCCACATGCGAACCGGCTATGATACAACCATGCTCCGCATAAACCATTTTGAGAAACAAATCATTATCGGGATTATCGACTTTAAAATTTTTCTGCCCGGCATAAACGGCGAAACGGTCGAGAATCATTTGTCCGAACAGATAATGGTTCCGATACGTTTTACAGAAAGATTTCACCACGGAATACCCGTGTTGCCTCCGGAAGTAACGGTATATCGCCAGATACCCCGCGTGAGCAAAAAGCATATAGAAAGGTATCACAAAAATAAGGATGAAATAACCGACACGAACATGCACGACTGAAAAAAGAATTTTCATCGCTTTCTGTCCGAAGGTACTCCCTCCGGTAACCCCTTTCCACTCTCTTTTTTCGCCGGTCATCACCTCTTATCAGACTTGCATCTTAGATTCAATATAATCATAGAAATCTTTCATTGTCAGCACGCCCGACATTTCCTCCGGTTTGATTTTAAAACCAAACGTTTTTTCGACAATTACAACTATATCGACAAAATCAAGACTATCGAGGCCAAGATCTTCTTTCAGCTTCGCATCATCATTGATGTCAGCCCCTTCAATTTCCATTTCTTCAACCAGAAATTCGTTTACTTTCGATTCGATTTCGCTTCTTTCCATATGTGCATTATTATTTTTTATATCTTTTAATTATGATCGTACTGTTTGTTCCTCCGAAACCAAATGAGTTTGAAAGAAATGTATTTACAGGTTGTTCTTTCGTTCCGGAAATTATATTCAGGTTTTTCGCCGCCTCGTCGGGAGTCTCGAAATTAATATTAGGAGCGATAAAATTATTTTTCATCATCAGCAGCGAATAAACGATCTCGCTTGCTCCCGCCATCCAGCATTCATGTCCGGTCATAGACTTTGTTGAACTGACAGGCGTTCCGGAAGAGCTGAATAGCTTATCAAGCGCCAGCGCCTCACTGCGGTCTCCCTGAGGCGTCGAAGTGGCATGCGCGTTAATATAATCAATATCAGCGGCTTTCATTCCGGCATCTGTCAAAGCGCGCTCCATAGAGATAGCCGAACCGATTTCACTTGCCTGGGATATTTGTCCGCCGTTAGACGAAAAGCCATATCCCACCACTTCGCCATAAATCGTCGCGCCACGTCTTAAAGCATGTTCCTCCTCTTCTAAAATAAGGCTTGCGCCACCGCCGCCCGGCACCAAACCGTCACGGTTCGCGTCAAAAGGGCGCGATGCTTTTTGCGGTTCGTCAATACGCATAGAAAATGCGCTCAATCCGTCAAAACCGGCCATTGAATAAAAATTTGTTTCCTGCGCCCCCCCACACACAACCAGATCCTGCATCCCGCAGCGGATAAACATATATCCCATTCCAACAGCATGGGAACCACTCGCGCATGCTGCGGCGACAGAAATATTTACGCCCCGTAATTTAAATATGGTAGACAGATTCATAGACACGGCAGAAGTCATTGATCTGAAAGCGCTTCCCGAACCTATAAGCATGGAATCTTTCTTTTCACGCATAATCTCATGCGCTTCAATAACCGCCTGCGCCGAAGTATCATTTCCGAAAATAATACCTATCTCGTTATTTATTCTGTAATCATCGTCAATACCCGCGGTATTCATGGCTTCCGCAGCCGACATGAATGCATAGCCCCCTTCTTCCGGCAAAGACTGACGCATACGCCTGTCTATCAAACCCTTCAAATCCGGACTCGTCACAATTCCCGTCAGAGGAGAACGATACCCGTATTCAATACGGGCAGGATCAATACCAATACCGGATTTTCCCTGATACAAAGATGAAGCTACTTCATCCAGGTTTTTACCAAGACAGGAATAAATGCCGATACCCGTTATTACAACTCGTCTGTTCATTACGTTAATTCATTGAACCGGATTGTACATCATGTATCGCTTCCCTGCTGAATGCGAACATGGGTGGTCAACCGGGTATATTGTCAGTTAATAAAGTCCGCCGTTTATAGAAATAACTTCTCCCGTAATATAAGCGGCGGCATCCGAAGCCAGAAACCCTACCAATGCCGCGACTTCTTCCGGTTTGCCGAAACGTCCCACGGGAACCGTCTTTTTTAATGCTTCCTCATCAAGATCTTTCGTCATATCAGTCATGATAAAACCGGGAGCTACCGCATTGACCGTTACCTTACGGGGCGCTACTTCCTGCGCCAACGCTTTCGTCGCACCGATAACTGCGGCTTTGGCAGCGGAATAATTCGTCTGTCCGGGCAAACCTTTCAATCCCGAAAGCGAAACCATGTTAATAATGCGTCCGTTACGCTTCATCAACATCGCTTTCAGCACACGGCGCGTCACATAGAAAAATCCGTTCAACGAAATATCAAGCACATCACTCCATTGCGAATCCTGCATGAAAACCATCATGGCATCCTGACGAACACCCGCGTTATTAACCAATACCCCAATGTAATCATCCGGGTGTTTTTCTGACCATTCCTCTATAGCCTTATCAACAGAGGCGCCATCGGATACATTAAAAGGAAGTAACTCCGCAATACCTCCTTTTTCTTCTATTATTTGCTTTGTTTCCAGCGCAGCCGCTTCATTCGAAGCATAATTTATAATAATAGGATAGCCTTTGGCAGCCAATTCAATGCACACAGCGCGACCTATACCGCGGGAACCTCCTGTTATCAGAGCGTAATTCATACGATATTATATTAATTATTATTTTAATGTACGCATACACGCGTTTCTACGAAAAGTGCAAAAGTAGTAAAAAAAATAATACATAACCATATTATTAACATTCAAATGAAATATTTCAGCTCAAAAC
>DOZP01000244.1:0-504 GCA_003517945.1 Porphyromonadaceae bacterium
CAGCATGCAACTATCTTTTGAAATTTTTATCCCGGTAATTCGCTCCTCTTTCCTTAAAAAACGCGAAAAGAAGTTTTTGTCGTATCTTTGCCTGCAAACATCATAAAACAAACCATGCTATATAAAACATTTACCGATAAAAACAGGCATTCCACAGCTACCGTATCAATGTTTTACGCAAAAACGGATAGTAGTTCGGCCACAGTGAAAGGTAAAAACGCCGGCGTTTGTGAATATCAATTAATGATTCAGATAACAAAGACCGATCTTTCCTTCAGCGGGCAACTAAAAGCTGTCTTCCGTTTTCTGAAAGAACTATGCGAAAATGACCTGAATCATGCAACCATCGTGTTCCGACGCTTTTTTTTAAGCGATGCCGCCAATCAGATCAAATTGTTATCGGATTTCCTGCCGGAAAATACAAACAACACCTCCATTATTGAGCAACCACCCCTGAACGGTTCAAAAATAGCGCTATGGGCATATTTGCAGACTGAAATAAAA
>DOZP01000244.1:554-4833 GCA_003517945.1 Porphyromonadaceae bacterium
GGAAGGTGATCCGGAAAATCAGATGTATACGTTGCTGGAAGATTACACTATCCGGTTAAAGGAACATAATTGTACGCTTGTCGATCATTGCGTCCGCACATGGATTTTCGTTCAGCATATAGATAGCAATTATGCCGGAATTGTAAACGCAAGACGCGAATTATTCGCAGAAAACGGATTGACCGAAAAAACACATTATATATCAAGCACAGGTATAAGCGGCCGGCACGCAAACCCGGAAACGAACGTAATACTGGACGCTTATGCGGTTAAAGGAGTCCGGCCCGGGCAGGTTCGGTACCTGCATGCAGGTACTCATCTGAATCCCACGCACGAATATGGCGTAACATTTGAACGCGGCACATGCATACAGTACGGAGATCGCCGGCATGTGTTCATTTCCGGTACGGCAAGCATCGACAACAAAGGAAAAATCGTCCACGAAGGCGACGTAAACAACCAGGCTGTCCGCATGATCGAAAATGTAGAAATTTTGCTGAAGGAGGCGGAATGCGGTTTTGAAGACGTTGCCTACATCATTGTATACTTGCGCGATATAGCCGACTACGGGAGTATTCGCACAATCATTGAACGACAGTTCCCGGAAATACCGAAAATAATTGTACTGGCTCCGGTATGCCGCCCGGGATGGCTCGTAGAGATGGAATGTTTTGCCATCAAAAAAGATCAAAATATAAAATTCGCACCTTTATAAGCCGCATTTTTATGTCAGGCAACTAACAATACACATTTAAGACGCATTACTTTTCACATTGTGATGAAAAGTTGTAACTTTGCGGCTCGTTTCACCTAAAAATTACAACAAGATGTGGGTTGTTTGCGCCGATTTAGAAGGAGTTTTCGTGCCTGAAATATGGGTTAACGTAGCGAAGAAAACAGGAATAGAGAAACTGAAACTGACAACGCGTGATATCAAAGATTACGATGAATTGATGAAGTATCGTTTAAATGTCCTGGATGAAAATAATCTGAAAATAAAGGATATTCAGCATATTATCGCAACACTTAAGCCCCTTGACGGAGCATTGGATTTTGTCCGGTGGCTACGTGAAGTAACACGTTTCGTCATCGTATCAGACACTTTCATCGAATTTGCACAACCCTTGATGAATCAGCTCGAAAATCCGTTATTACTCTGTCATTCTCTTGAAATCGATGAAACGGGACGGGTTGCCAATTACAAACTACGACAGCCCGACCCTAAACGCAAAACCGTAGAAGCATTTCAAAGCCTGCAATACAAAGTGCTTGCTTTCGGAGATTCCTACAATGACATTTCTATGTTGAAAGCCGCCGACACCGGTATTTTATACTGTCCGCCGGAGAATGTCGTCTCCGATTATCCCGAATTACCTGTGACAAAAAACATCGACGAACTCAAAGACTTAATTAAAGAATATATAGATATATGATAGAATTTCTGACAACACACAACTTGATGGGATTAGCCATCGGAATAATCACATTCCTTGTCATCGGACTGTTTCATCCTATTGTTATAAAAGCCGAATATTATCTGGGCACAAAATGCTGGTGGATGTTTCTGGTGCTGGGAATTATTTTCGTCATCTTATCCGTTATAATAAAAAATATTCTTCCCTCAACCATCATGGGAGTTGTCGCTTTTTCCAGCTTCTGGTCTATACTCGAAATTTTCGAGCAAACCAAACGCGTCAAGAAAGGCTGGTTTCCCGCAAATCCCAAACGTGCAAAAAAAACGGATACGGATACGTCAAAAAAAGAATGAATTTGTACTTTTGCAGTATTCATTTTTTTAATTATCAATTATGAGGAAAGTAATTCAGACAAATCAGGCGCCCGCAGCCATAGGGCCATACAGCCAGGCCATCCGGAAAGGCAATTTTTTATTTACTTCCGGACAATTGGGTATAGATCCTGCAACGGGAGACTTTGTTGAAGGCGGTGTGAAAGAACAAACCATACAGGTTTTTAAAAACATTAAAGCGATTCTCTCCGAAGCGGGATATACAATGGCCGATATTGTTAAAACAACTGTTTTTCTTGCTGATATGGCAGATTTTGCCGCTGTCAACGAGATTTACGCATTGCAGTTTGAAGGCGATTTTCCGGCCCGTTCGGCCATCGCGGTTAAAACCTTACCTAAAAACGGACTGGTCGAGATCGAAATAATAGCTGTCTGTTAGAATAAAGATATGCCGCATGAAAATAAAAGAATTGCTTCTATTCATCATCATTTCATATCTATCAACGCCCGTCTTCGCACAAGATAACTTCCCGGATGGAACCCCTGTCCCCGACTGGTTCAGAAAAAATGACCTTGTAACAATTGATAAGTTGGGGAAAAAATTTATAATCACGGACTATGGGATTTTCAATGACAGCACAATCATACAAACGGAAAAAATTCAGGCCGTCATTGACATGGCGGCACAGGATGGCGGTGTAGTGATAATACCTGAAGGAACCTACCTGAGCGGTTCGTTGTTCTTCAAACCCAAAACGCATTTACATCTGGCAAAAGGCGCCGTATTGAAAGGCAGTGATGATATCAGCAATTTTCCGATCACCATGACACGTATGGAAGGCCAGACCTTGAAATACTTTTCCGCATTGGTAAATGCCGATGGAGTTGACGGTTTCACCATCTCGGGAAAAGGGACTATCGATGGAAACGGACTCCGTTACTGGCGTTCATTCTGGTTGCGTCGTGCATTTAATCCACAATGTACCAATATGGACGAGATGCGTCCGCGGTTAGTATATATCTCCAACTGCAACGATGTACAAATCTCGGGAGTGAACCTCATCAATTCACCTTTTTGGACTACACACCTTTATAAATGTAAAAATGTAAAACTCCTGAATCTCCATATCTTCTCACCGGAAAAACCGGTGAAAGCGCCCAGCACGGATGCCGTCGATATCGACGCCTGTGCAAATGTACTGATCAAAAACTGTTATATGTCAGTCAACGATGATGCGGTTGCCCTCAAAGGCGGCAAAGGCCCGTGGGCAGACAAAGATCCGGATAACGGAGGAAATTACAACATTATCATTGAAGATTGCGAATACGGGTTTTGTCATGGTGCGCTTACCTTCGGAAGCGAATCCATCCATGACAGAAATATCATCCTGCGCCGGTGTACCATTAAAAACGCAAACCGGCTCCTGTGGCTTAAAATGCGTCCGGATACACCACAAAACTATGAATACGTGCTGGTAGAAGACATCAAAGGCGATGCGGACCATTTTATCTACATAAAACCCTGGACGCAATTTTTCAACCTCAAAGACAGGACAGATACACCCAAATCCTATTCAAGCAATATTACCATGAAAAATATACATTTTGAATGCAAATCCTTCTTCAGCGTGGAGAAATCCGACCAGTACGAATTAAGAGATTTTAGTTTTGAAAACCTTACCATAAAAGCTGAAAAAGGCGAATATGATAAATACATGATAGACAATTTTGTCCTTAAGAATGTAAAGATAAACCCATAAAATTACCTGTCCGGAAATTTATGACGCACAATCATACCCATAGCCACAGTCATCGTCACGACGACAATGCTTCAAAAAATATCTCTGTCGCTTTCTTCCTCAATCTGTTTTTTGTCGTAGTGGAAGTGATCGGAGGACTTTTCACAAACAGTATTGCTATTCTTTCGGATGCGCTTCACGACTTCGGCGATTGTTTATCGCTTGCCGTAGCATGGGCTTTCCAGAAAAAAGCGACACAGAAACGGAACCGGAAATATACATACGGATACAGGCGCTTTTCACTACTCGGTTCGATATTTCTTTCCGGAGTATTATTTGTAAGCTCCGTCTTCGTGCTTTACGAAGCAGGAAAACGCGCTCTTGACCCACAGGAAGTAAATGCCCGCGGGATGTTGTGGATCGCAATTGTAGGCGTGCTTATCAACGGAGCGGCAGCACTCCGGTTGAAAAAAGGCAGTTCTCTGAACGAGCGCGCCGTTTTCCTGCATATTATGGAAGATGTCTTGGGCTGGATTGCCGTATTCATCGTCAGCATCGTCATGCTGTTTGTCAACCTGCCGGTTCTCGATCCGATTCTTTCGATTGTAATCAGTTTATGGGTGCTGACAAATGTTTTCCGGAATATGCGCGACACACTCCGGATCATGCTACAAGCAACACCCGACACTGTCAGCATCGAGGATTTGGAAAAAAAACTGGATGCGATAGAAGATGTTATATCCGTTCATGACCTTCACCTCTGGACAATGGATGGCGAATCACACATTATGAC
>DOZP01000244.1:4921-5574 GCA_003517945.1 Porphyromonadaceae bacterium
CCTGCCAACATAATTGCGACTGATCTTTTTTATTCCCTGTTTCATCGACATTTTTGCCGCGTTTCGTCGATTTTCTATTGCAGAACGTCTCTGAAGCGCCTACATTTGCAGAAGTAAAAACCCGGAAAGTACATTGCGCAGGTACTTCCGATAAATTCAAAAAAAATGAACACGAATAAAAACAAAAGAAACGCATTCTTTGCGATCGCCGCCATCGCATTGATGACCGGTAGCGGCATACTGCTCGAACGAACAATCAATGGGTTTTATAACACATTGCCTGCTTTAGCCGTCATCTCCTTATCGCTTTTATCCATACTTACATATATACTGGGGGCTTCCCTTATGGGACGGCGTTTACAAAAAGAAAACAACTATCAATCATGCGGAGGATCTAACCACGGCATTCTATTCGCATTCCTGTTAATTGCCGGAGGACTGCTTTTGCTATGTTTCAATACGGAATTGCTTAACCCTGTATGGAAAAAATTCTTTTTCTCATGGCCTATGCTCCTTTTCGCGATCGGAGCAATCAATATTTGCAGGAACCGCTTTACATCCGGAGTCATAATAGGTTCTGTCGGATATTTTTTCCTGATGGAAAAAGCGGCACGCATTTATCCCGGAAACTTTACTTTCGAACTATTTACCGC
>DOZP01000106.1:0-2572 GCA_003517945.1 Porphyromonadaceae bacterium
GGAAATATGAAAATATTGGAATCAGGCGAATTAGTAACCATCCGTCAAGGACATATAACAAAATCAACGAAACTGCTTAATTATTGGGCGTTTACAAAAGCAAAAAGGTGCCCGTAGCGTAGCGGACACCTTTTGGTTTGATCATAAATAGCCTTATCATAAAGACATTCCCGGAAACTTATCTCCAACCCGTATTTTGCTCCAGGTCCGGATTCAAGGTCAGTTCATCAAGAGGAAGGGCTTCCAGGTAACGCTTGTCGTCGGCCGTCCATTTTCTTCCGGCATCATTCAGACTTTTACCCGCATAAGGGCGTATCAGGTCTTTACCTTCAAAGCTAATCGTCTGAACACCATTTGTCCCGTAAAAAGTACCTTCCGGATACATTGCGGCTACTTCCGGAGTGACACGCATACCTAAAAAGGTCTTTGGATTTTCAAATAACATACCTGCTTTCCAGCGGATAATATCGTCCCAACGGAAACCTTCGTCCGCTAACTCAATGCGTCTCTCACGGCGAATTTCATACAGCAACGGAGAAATTGAATATCCGTAATTTACGGCAGCAGGATCTGCAACCGGCGAAACCGTCAGGTGAGGCATTTCAACACGATCCCTCAGCTTGTTCACCGTCCGGTCCAGCACATCCTGCGTACATTCGCCTAACTCGGCCTTTGCCTCGGCATGAATCAGCAACACTTCGGCATACCGGTAAAGAAACCAGTCATACGTTGTTTTACGGGCCTCGGCCTGCGCCTGCAAAGGAGATTTAAACTTAACCATCTGATATCCGGTAACAGCGCCCGAGGGCGACACATTCGTATAGGGATTAACCTGACGCTCATCACCGATCACCAGATAAGGTTTATTTTTATTATCAATCAGTTGATAAAGTCGCGGATCCCTGTCGCGGATTTCATTTTCCACTGATTCATCTCCCTGATACAACTCGCTCAGCGAAATCGGCATCCCATCCTTACATAAAAAAGATTCCACAAAATCTTTTGAATAACCGGCGCCGGACTCTCCCGCCATCCGGCCGGTTTCGTGCATCAGCAAATCCACTTTATAAACACGCGGCAAAATACATTCTTTATTCCCCACCAAAGACTCCTGAATAAACTGATTGCTATAATTTAACGGATAGTCTTCAAACGGCTTCTGGCCGCAACCGGCATCATCCCCCCGGATAATATCATACAAGCCGGCATTCATTACATTTTCAGACATAACAGCCGCTTTTCTCAGCAATTCTTCCGAAGATAATGCCCCGGATACCTGATGATATTTTTTTAACGTACCTTCGTGTAAACAAACACGGGCCAGTTGAGCCATCGCTACATAAGTATGCATCCTTCCTTCTTCGGCTCTCGAAGGAGCCGGCAGCCACTCAATCGCAAACTCCAGATCTTCCATAATCTTTCCCAGGACAAAATCTCTCGGATCACGCGCTTTGTAAAGCAACTCCGTATCATCTGTCTGAAGATCCCTGTCGTAATAAGGAACATCTCCGTATTTTTTGATTTTCTTAAAATAATCAAGCGCACGGAAAAAACGAACTTCCGCAACATACTGATTGATTTCGCTTTCGTCTCCCGCGACTTTCTGGTAACGGCTCATAAAGAAATTACAGGCCCGGATCCTTTCCCAGTTCCAGATATCATTATCTCTATGCTGACTCGTCGGAACATTACTTTCATTAAACAATAACGTATTATAATTTGTCGTCAGGCAATTATCGCTTTTCTCATCCAATCTCACGCCCGGAGCCGGGAAATGGTCGTACAAGCGATTTGCATATAACTTAAGATCTTCCGGCTTGTTCCAGAAAGAACCGTCCGTCAGCGAATCTTTGGGCGTAATATCCGTCATATCACACATACTCAATCCGAATATTAACAATGCGGCTGATACAATATATTTTAGTTTCATATGTACATAATTTTAATTTTAACACTAAGGAAATATAGAATTGCCTATGGCAATACATTGACTACATCCGTTTTATAAGCTCTTTGTTTTGAATTAAAATGTAACATTAAAGCCTATGGAATATTTTTTAGAGATCGGATAAGTCATATTATTCATCGTTTCCGGATCATACGAATCGATCAGGTTGGTAAATGTCAACAGATTTTCACCGACAACATAGATCCTTAGCTTTTGAATGCCCAGATCGCTGAGAAGATTCTTAGGAAACGTATAACCCAATGTTACATTTTTCAAACGCATATAAGCCGCGTTTTGCAAATAACGATCCGAGCTCTGTCTGTTTCCGCCGTGATTCCAGTTCGGACGGGGAAAATAAGCATTCTTATTACTTTCCGTCCAGTAATCCAAAGAAGCCTTAACCGGCACATCCCATTCGCTCGTAAAGCCCCAGAAATGCACTCCGTCAACCATATAATCGCGTTTTCCGATACCTTGCAAGAACATTTGAAAATCAATACCCTTATATTCAAATGCGCCGGTTAAGCCATAGCTGTAGCGAGGCGTATTATTTCCGATAATCTTTTTATCGCCCGGATTATCCAGCGTATTATCTCCATAATCAATCACCCCGTTTCCGTCCAG
>DOZP01000106.1:2634-4439 GCA_003517945.1 Porphyromonadaceae bacterium
GAATACCCCCAGATTTCTCCCAGCTTTTGTCCTTCATAATACACATTCTGCTGATGTAATATCCCTTTCGGGTTTGCAAAGCGTGTAATCTTTGCCTGATAATCAGACAAAACAGCTTTTACCGAATACGAGAATCCGTTTTCCAGACGATCATTCCATCCCAATGACAATTCAAATCCGGTGGTCGATAAATCCGCCGCGTTTTCATTCGGAACACTGGTACCCAGTACGGAAGGCAAAGGTTGCCCCGTAGTAAGCATATCTTTTGTTTTTCGTTTATACCAGTCAAAAGACGCCGTCAGGCGGTTATTCAGAAAACCGGCGTCAAAACCAAAGTCTATCTGTTCCACGGTTTCCCAGGTGAAACCGGCGCTTACCAATCCGGAAGCCCCCACGCCTACCGGCCTTACACCTGCCAGTATATATTCCATGGCCGTATTTACGTTATAGGTCGGTAGATACGGAAAATTGATCGGCATTTTAGTGTCCTCATCAATCGAAACAAGCTGATTACCTAACGAACCATAAGACGCCCGTATCTTCATATCATCCCATACGCTCTTCAACGGAAGCCAGAATGCTTCTTCCGAAATACGCCAGGCTGCGGATACGGACGGAAAAAATGCATAACGTTCTCCTTTCGCAAAACGCGAAGAACCGTCATACCTCCCATTCATTTCAAACAGATATTTATGTTTGTAATTATAGTTCAGGCGCATAAAGTATCCATTGATACCCCAATGGGATTCTTCCCCGCTTGTATACCTTTCGCCCGTAGCCATATTAATCGAAGGATTATCGTTATCTATCAGATCCTGACGCGCCGAGTAAAAGTTTTTTATATGTTTATATTCCTGATTATAACCGGCCATCACCTTGATTGTATGGTCTGATTTAATCACTTTCTCATATTCGGCAAATACGTTGAACGAGTTATAATAATCTTCGAAATCCTTCATGGAGACACTGGTTGTCTTTGTCCACGGATACGGCTGTTCCGTACCGGGTACGGCCGTATAATCCATATACCGGCGCACATGTCGTTTTATACCCGAATTATAGGCATTAAACGTATAATCGGCATTGATCGTCAGGCCGCTGAAAGGAGTAATTTTAATGGCGCCCGTCAGCCAGAGGTCATTCTTTTTCTGATTCATGTTCCCTCCCAGTTCCTGGATGGCTACCGGATTCGTAAAAGAACCCTGGCCGGCATAATTTCCATCCGGATGTTTTACCGGCATAAGGGGCGTCAGGTCGTTTTTCAGATAACCCGAATAGTCTGAAATCCCGGCATAGGCCGTACTATTCGCTTCGGAAACACCACCATCCGGATGCTGCTCTTTGGTGAAGTTATAAAGCGTTTTGGCGGAAACGGTCAACCAATTCGTCACATCCGAAGATATACTCAGATTGGCATTCATCTTTTGAAATACATCATTACCTACTTTTGTCAGACCATCCACATTATTATAACCCACAGAAGCGTAATAAGTTGAACGCTCGCTTCCCCCGATCAGATTCACATTGTATTGCTGGGAAAAACTGGATTTTTTATACACCTCGTCCCACCAGTTCGTATTACCGCAATACTGATATTTATTAGGATCAATATCCGGATTAAAAAAAACAGGACTGTTATTTACCGGATCATTAAAATACCTTTCGGCATATTCATAGACTTCCGGATTATAATAATGTCCGCCTCCGCCACCGTTCTGATAAGCGATATCTTTCATCGTCAGAAATTCCATGGAGTTCAGCGTTTCTATTTTCTTAGCCGGACTTTGCCAGTAACCATTGGCGCT
>DOZP01000106.1:4449-4872 GCA_003517945.1 Porphyromonadaceae bacterium
ACCCCATAAGCGGCGCGCGCGCCGTAAATAGCAGCCGACGCCGCGTCTTTCAGGATAGAGATCGATTCGATATCTTCCGGGTTAATCAGATCCGGATCCATTTGCACGTTATTCACCAGCACCAATGGACTACCGCCATCTTTCAGAATAGTCGCGTTACCTCTGATATTAAACTTTGTGCCTTGCCCGGGAGCACCCGACTGTAAATCGACATTCAGATTCGGAACCAATCCCTGCAACCCCTGCGCAAGATTTACGATCGGCCGGCTTTCAAGCGATTTTCCCGTTACCTGTGCCACAGCGCCGGTCAGATTGGCCTTTCGCTGCGTTCCGTATCCTACAATTACGACCTCCTCCAGCGCCTGAAAATCGTCCAGCAGTCTGATTGTAAGATCGTCCTGATTTCCTACCGGGACTTCCTGC
>DOZP01000207.1:0-2658 GCA_003517945.1 Porphyromonadaceae bacterium
GTTCACATTCCCGCCTATGACCTGCCAGGCGATCCCTCCGGAACAGACCTTTGGTGTACGGTGAAATTTGTGCGGTAAGGCAATAATAACCTGTTTTTTCAGTTATCTTATAGTTAGTGTGTTTCTTTTTATGAGCGCTGAATTGAAAAAAAGGCTTTATATCATCGGAATGACGGTAGTACTTATCGTTGCGCTCGGTTCGTGCAGCGGGCGAAAAAACACGGCACCAAGCCGTTTTTACCACTCTCTCAATTCACGCTATAATATCTATTTCAATGGAAAAACATCGTTCGATGAAGCGCTTAAATCCATGTCCGACAGATACAAAGAGAATTATACCGAACAGATCCACATGTTCCCCATCAGCGGAATATACAAAGAAGAAAAAAGCACGACCGGAGGGCCTTTTGACCGCGCTATTGAAAAAGGGAACAAAGCGATAAAATTACACTCCATAAAAGAAAAACCACGCCGCAAACCGGGCTGGCAAAGTGATCCCAAACAGGTAAGGTTGCAGGCGCAGGAAGAGTTCAACCCATTTATGAAATATTGCTGGTTGCTAATCGGCGAAGGACAGTTTTACAACGGAGATTTCCTGACATCCGCGGTAACTTTTTCATACATCGCACGACATTTTGCCACAGATAAGGATCTTGTTGCCGAGGCGCGTATATGGCAAGCCCGTTGTTATACGGAAATGGACTGGTTTTACGAAACAAACAACGCACTGAAGAAATTGAATGAAAGCGGTGTTCCCCCGAAACTGCAAAAGAAATACAACCGGATGTATGCGGACTACCTCATCAGAAGCGAACAGCTTGAACAAGCCATACCCTATCTGCAAAGTTCCATCAAATCGGAAAGGAATAAACGCCAACGCTCGCGCATGCGTTATCTGCTCGGACAACTATACATGGCTACCGGCCAAAATGAATTGGCCTACCGGGCATTCGGAAAAGTCGCATCCTCCAATCCTCCCTACGAAATAGAATTCGCTTCACGCATACGCCAGACGGAAGTTTTTCCCGGAGGCAATGACGCCAAAGTGCTTAAGATGCTGAAACGTATGTCGAGAAGCGACAAAAACAAAGATTTTCTGGATCAGGTATTCTATGCCATGGGGAATGTCTATATGACACAACAAGATACCACAAAAGCAATCGAATGTTATAGCGAAGGGATTGAAAAAAGCACACAGAACGGTATGGACAAAGCGATCTGCCAGATCCGTCTCGGCGATATTTATTTTACCCGGAAAGATTATCTCAATGCCCAGCCATGTTACAGCGGCGCGCTTGCCGGCATACAAAAGGAGTATAAAGACTATGAACGCATATCACGCCTGTCGGAAACGTTGGATAATCTCGTCGTGCATTATGAAGAAGTCCATCTGCAGGATAGCCTGCAAGTGCTGGCGCGCATGCCCGAGAGTGAACGTCTTGCCGCAATTGATAA
The DNA here is from genome assembly GCA_003517945.1 of Porphyromonadaceae bacterium. Classification (GTDB taxonomy): domain Bacteria; phylum Bacteroidota; class Bacteroidia; order Bacteroidales; family Tannerellaceae; genus Tannerella. The sequence goes on from DOZP01000207.1 coordinate 1,456, forward strand.
AATTATAGAACAGGTCATAGAAGAAGAGAAAAAAGCCGAAGAAGAAGCCCGGAAAGAAGAGTATCTTGCCCAGCAATCGGCAATGGGCAGCAACCTGCCTTCCTCCAGAAATATCAACATGCCTGCGATTGCGGCAGGTTCCGGGGATAATTCTTTCTATTTCTATAACCAGCAGGTTGTAGCGCAGGGAAAGACACAATTTCAAAATAAATGGGGCAAGAGAACGTCGGAGGACAACTGGCGCAGGCGCAACAAAAAAATGACATTGTTACAAACCAATGAGGATGAACCGGCCAACGCAGAAAATACATTGGCGGATATGCAGGAAGGAACGGATTTACAAAGCGATTCATTGCAATCCGTACAAGACTCGCTGGCATCAGACCCGAAATCGCGCGAGTACTACCTGCAACAGATCCCACTTACGGAAGAAGATATAGAGGCGTCTAACCTGATTATTGAAAACGGACTTTTCAATATGGGAATGATCTATAAGGACAAACTGGAAGATATGAACCTGTCTGTCGAAACGTTCGAAGACCTCGAACGCCGTTTTCCGGAAAATAGTTATAAATTAGATTATTACTATCAGATATACCTGATGGCTCTGCGTTATAAAGACACGGCGCTTGCGGAAAAATATAAGAACAAAATGCTTGCCGAATTCCCCGAAAGCGATTATACCATTGCGATCTCCGATCCCGATTACGAATACAATATACGTATGATGGACAGCGTACAGGACTCTATTTATGCAATGACTTATGAAAGTTATCTGGCCGAAGACACTTCCGCCGTACGCCGTAATTACCAGGAATTCAGTGCGAAATATCCACTTGCCGAATTGATGCCCAAATTCATGTTCCTCGACGCACTTACATACGTACAGGCAGGAGACGCCGAAGGATTTAAAGAAGCGCTGACCGCTCTGACCGAAAAATATCCGGAAGCCGACGTAACGGAACTTGCAAATGAAATGCTGAAAGGCTTGCTTCGCGGACGCAAACTGATGCAAGGCAGTTTCTCGTCTATGACATGGGATTTACGTTTCGGTATAGGCGAAGACGGCACGTTATCAGCCGCCGATTCTGCGCGTACATTCCTTACGGAACAGGAAACTCCACACCGGATGTTACTCATATATACCACAGGAAACATAGACCGCAACCAGTTGCTTTATGCGATAGCCGCATACAATTTTGC
>DOZP01000207.1:2697-5656 GCA_003517945.1 Porphyromonadaceae bacterium
GATAATTTCCATGAAATAATTAATTATTATCGCATGATTTACGGAACGGACGGATACGCCTCCGCACTCGATGGAGTTGTCACATTTTTCCCCATCTCCGACAATAATTATGAAACGCTGATGCATGGCAAAACGCTGGAAGAATATATGCAATTCTTTGTGGAAAATTATGGAGAAACGGCTCCCGACTTGGTGAGTCGCTGGCGCATCCGTATAGATACCGACAGAAAAAACGCAGAAGAAAAACAGGAAGAAACAGATAAAGAAAGCGCTGAAAGCAGGCCTGAACAAGTCGAAGTGATTTCCGAACCAGCCGCTAAAACGACGGAAACCGCAGAGGATGAACAAGAAGATGTAAAATCCGAAATGCCGGAAACGAAACAAACGACGGAACCGACGGAAGCTACCGAATTACAAAAAGAAACGGAAAATCCTGAACAGCCAACCGAATCCACAGAATCAGTTGTTTCTCCGGAAAAAGCTATCACCTCTCCTCCTGTAACAGAACTAAAAGACACACTGCAAAAATCCGAAACCGGGACAACGCCTGATGTAAAATCCGTCAAGGGACGGTCTGTCCGGAAAAGAGCTAAAAAGCAGGCAGAAAAAGCATCCGCACAAAAAACGGAGTGGACCCCCGAAGAACAGAAATTGATTGACGAACTGACTTTAGAAGATGCCCAAGCAGAAAAAGATAAACGTCCTGAAGCCAAAGGGGATAATATTTTCAAGAAACTCTTTAAACGAATCAAAGAGACGGATCAATTCCAGCAACTTGAAGAAAGTATCCAAATAGCCAAAGAACTGGCGGCGGAAGAAGAACTACCGGCAGATAGCGTCGCAACGGAAAAACCGTTGGAACGGGTTGACGGCGAACTGACCTTTGAACAGATTCAGGAGTTACGTAAACGCGAAGCGGAAGAAGCGGCCGTAAAAGAAGCGGAAGAAACGTTGTCCAAAGAAGATGCCAAAAAAGCGGCTGAAGAACTTAAAAAACAACAGGCAAAAGAAAAAGAAGAACTACGCAAGCAAAAAGAAAAAACGGCCAAAGAACGCTTACGGGAAAAAGAGAAAGAGCGCAAACAAAAGGAAAAAGAGCGTAGAACAGCCCTGAAACAAAGGGAAAAAGAACGCAAAGCGGCTCAAAATGAAAAAGAAAAGGCCAGAAAAGCCGCCCAAGAACAGAAAGAAGCCGAAAGAAAAACCAAGACAAAAAAGAAATAGGCTCCCTTGAAATATTGATTATGGGAGAAAAGTGCAGATAGTGATTGTATATTGCGGGAGAAAAGTGTAGTTTTGTACTTATTTTAATAGGAGAAAAATGTATAGAACAGCGATTAACAAATTAAAGGAGTGGAAGTTTGACTCAAATAAAAAACCACTCATATTTCTAAGGGCACGGCAAGTAGGCAAAACCTGGCTTATTAAAGAATTCGGAAAAACGGAATATCGGCAAATGGTTTACGTTAATTTTGACGATAGAGACGCGCCCCGCGATATATTTTTGCAGAACTTTGATACCAAGCGTCTTATCAGCGAACTTGAATTCTATTCCGACATACAAATTACTGCCGAAGACACTTTGATTGTTTTTGATGAGATTCAATCTGCACCGCGCGGCATTACATCGCTTAAATATTTTTGTGAAAACGCTCGTCAATACCAAATTGTTGCTGCCGGTTCGCTACTGGGCGTAAAAATTCACCCTGACGAATCGTTTCCTGTCGGTAAAGTTAATACGCTGGAGCTTTTCCCGATGTCGTTCTATGAATTTTTACTCGCGACGGGTGCAACCGGACTTGCCCGAATTTTAGAAGAAAAGCAATGGGATATTTCCGTTTCTTTTGCCGAAAAATTTAAAGAGTATCTACGCTATTATTTTTATGTCGGCGGAATGCCCGAAGCCGTATCCTTTTTTGCTCAAAATCGTGAATGGAAAAAGGCAAGAGAAATACAAATTGAGATTTTAAAAAATTATCAAAACGATTTTTCCAAACATGCTCCTGCAGCGTTTTTACCGCGTATCAATATGATTTGGGAAAATATCCCGGCGCAACTTGCCAAGGAAAACAAAAAATTTATCTATAGTGTTATGCGCAAGGGAGCGCGTGCCAAAGATTTTGAAACCGCCATTCAATGGCTTACCGACTCGGGATTGCTGCACAAAGTTTATAATATTTCCAAACCGGCTCTCCCACTCACCGCCTATCGGGAACTTTCTAATTTCAAACTGTATCACAATGATGTGGGCTTGCTTGCTGCGATGTCGGGACTGAATGCCAAAACGCTGATTGAAGGACATGCTGTTTTTACCGAATTTAAAGGCGCACTGGCAGAACAGTTCGCTTATCAACAACTTAGGATTAACAAAAATCTGAATATCAATTATTTTACTTTTGATAACAGTAAGTACGAAATAGATTTTATACTTCAAAACGAAGAAGACGAAATTATTCCTGTGGAAGTAAAATCGGGAGAGAATCTGAAGGCGCGCAGTTTTCGCCTTTTTTGCGAAAACTTCAATCCTGCAAAAGCTATAAAATCCTCATTTTCAAATTACAAACAGGAATCATGGATGACCAATGTGCCGTTGTATCTCCTCGGCGATTATTTCTCATAACAATAAGGATTAAACAATGAAACTTGACAAACTGTAATATCAATTAGATGCTATCAATAAAGCGATTGAAACACATTGACGTAAAAAATCAATTCACTGCAACGGAATTTTTACAAGGAGAAAAATATACCGGTTAATGCTCGGCATTTACCAAATTTTGTTTGTACTTTTACCATGAATTCCTATTATGTATATTCATCAAAATATGAGAAATAGAAATTTTGTAACAAGATAAGCTTTTCTGAATCCATAAAATAATCTTTGAAGTTGTTTTGAATTTTTTATGAAGAAAATTAATATGAAAGACGTGGAAACCATCATTATAGCTTTAGAGAAAAA
>DOZP01000052.1:0-205 GCA_003517945.1 Porphyromonadaceae bacterium
CCATACGATTCTTTGAAGAACATTATAAAATATCACAAGAACACGCAAAACTGCAAAGGGCGCATTTGGAAGATGAATTGCACCTTCTACATGCTCAAATCAACCCACATTTGATGTTCAACATTCTGAATTATATCCATATTCTAATGAAAAAGAATGTAGATATGGCCGATGACCTGTTGATGCGCTACTCCGATGTATTACG
>DOZP01000052.1:239-589 GCA_003517945.1 Porphyromonadaceae bacterium
GTGGAAGTAGAAAAAATGCGGTGGGGCAATGAATTAAAAGTTGATTGCAGTTGGAACATTGAAAACGGGAAAACCGAAATCAGTCCGCTTTTACTTATCCCGTTCGTGCAAAATGCTTTCAAGCATGTTTCGCGTTTGCCTTCCGAAACAGGATATGTAAATATGGCTCTCAATCAAAAAGGCAATACGCTTCGGTTGGTAGTCGAAAATTCAAGAACCAATCAAGCCCTGCAAAAGAAAAACGCATCGGGATTAGGCTTGGAAAACGTAAAGAAACGCTTGGAAATTCTCTATCCCGGAAAGCATGAATTGGTCGTACAGAAAACCGATACCGTTTATAAGACAACGCT
>DOZP01000052.1:689-2609 GCA_003517945.1 Porphyromonadaceae bacterium
TGTGCATCTGCGATGAATGCCATTACGTTCCTGCAAGCAAATCCCGTTGACCTGTTGTTTTTAGACGTAAACATGCCCTACCTTTCGGGGTTGGATATGTTGGAAACACTCGAAAAACCACCGTTGACCATACTTACGACGGCTTACTCCGAATATGCGTTGGAAGGTTTTCGGTTACAGGTTGTAGATTACCTGTTGAAACCGATTTTATTCAAACGCTTCTACCAAGCAGCCTTGAAAGCACAGCAAACATTTCAGGAAAGGGAATTGGCACAAAGCACAAGCAAAGAAAATCAAATCCCGTTCCTGTACGTCAAGCAAAACGACGGTTTTCAGAAAATCATTTGGAATGATATTCTGTATGTCGAAAGCATGGAAAACTACGTCAAAATTATCTTTGCAGACAAACTGTTGATAGCGCATCAAACCATGACTTCAATCGAGGAAATGCTGCCGAAAGATGCTTTTTTCAGAATACACAAATCGTTCCTTGTGAACATCTACCATATTGACTCCATCAACGGCGGGCGGATCTTTGCCGGCAATCACGAATTGCCGCTTTCCCGCCATCGGAAAGATGAACTGTTGCAATCGGTGGTTTATAAGAATTTGATTGGTCGATAAGGCAATACTAAACAACTTCCACAATAATGAAACTATATATAAAACTTATCACATTACTATTTTTATCAACTGTCACTTTAATCAGTTGTTCACAGCACGACAGTAAAAACACAAATGAGCACACTATTGCAATAGATATTGATAAAGAAAATAGTATTTCCATTTTTGATTTATTTGAAAAAATTGAAATTATTCCATTAGAAACCATTGACGCATCGTTAATAAGATACATTGATAAGCTGATTTATTATAATAATACTTTTTATATTCATGACAAGAAGGAAGCTAAAATATTTGCATTTGATACCGATGGAAAATTCCGGTTTAAAATAGACGACAAAGGAATCGGACCTGAACAATATGTAGCTATTGCTGATTTTGATATTGACAAAGAGAATGGCATACTATCATTTATATCTCCTGAGACCACTGAGTTGCATGAATATGATTTATCAGGTCAATTTATACAAAAATACAAACTTCCCCAAATCATTTCCGCATATTGCTTTATAAAACATTTGGATAAAAAAACGCTCGCTTTTTGGACTTTTGATTATAATAACATGCTTAAGTTTTATTCTAAAGAAAATAATAAAATATTCAACGAATGTTTTCCTGAAGAAGAAGATAATATTTTTGGACAAATCCACACGCCTGTATTTCCTTACGGTAACTATTTAGTGCGTACGATTAACAATGACGTCTATGAGATTTTACCTAACGGAGAAATCCGAGTAGCGTATACTTGGGATTTCGGAAAACAGAATATCAAACCGCAAAAACTTGATCCTCCTTCATTTCGACAAATGAATAATAAGGAACTTATCAATTACATGAAAAGGATATCCGCTTCTGAAGTGATTAATTATATCTTTCTGTCGTCCGGAGGAAATAACAAATATATTTATTCGCAAATACTTAGAAAAGATAAATATAAAAACATATTTCATAACAAAAACAAAAATCAAACATTCATATTTGAGAAAACAACCGAGAATTTATCTATTCACCCTGTTTATTGGACAGATGAATTTCTTATTGGTTGCATTCCGGAGGAGTTATTAATTGAGAAAGAATTTGATACAATAATTCCGGACTTCATTTTAGATCCCCAAAATCTCAAAAAGAAAAACCAATATGAAGAAACAGACAATCCAATTCTGATTAAGTATTATTTCAAAAAATAAAAGAAACAACAAGCCACCAACATTTAACATGTAAAGACAAACCTTCTAATCATTACATTATAAGACAATTGGACAATATGACCTAACATTTCGGACAAAACGACATAAC
>DOZP01000052.1:2666-4909 GCA_003517945.1 Porphyromonadaceae bacterium
TGTATCCTGCTGTTTTTGGTAGGAATATGTTCCGGTATCTTTGCCCAGAAGGTAATCACCGGTACGATTACGGACGAGAGCGGTGAAAGTGTTATCGGCGCCGGCATTCAGGAAAAAGGCACCGCAAAAGGAACGATGTCGGACATTGACGGAAAGTTTTCCATCGAGGTTCCGGCAAACAGTACATTAGTAATTTCCTACATAGGGTATAAGACGCAGGAAATACCGGTAGGCAACGATACGAATCTGCAAATCGTGTTGGAAGAGAATACCAGCATGCTCGACGAGGTGGTGGTGGTAGGATACGGCTCCGTAAGGCGTTCGGATCTGACGGGCGCCGTCGGTTCCGTTTCCATACCTACCATACTGGCAAGCGGACAAACAAACGCTTTAGGAGGGATGACGGGAACGGTTTCAGGTGTGAATATCATCCGAAACAACAACAAACCGGGCGGTACGTTCGATATTACCATACGCGGGATCAGTTCTATTTCGGGAACAACGGCTCCTTTAGTGGTGATCGACGGGGTGCCGGTTCCGACCGCGTCGGGTAACGGTCAAAACGGATTTACGTCCGGTTTGGAGACGTTGAATCCCGACGACATTGAAAAAATCGATATCCTGAAAGACGCCTCATCGACAGCCATTTATGGCTCGCGCGCATCCAATGGCGTCGTTATTGTTACTACCAAGCGCGGTGCGGTAGGGAAACCCCAACTCTCCTATACCGGATATGCCGGTTGGCGGTCTTACACAAACGTGCCGGAAATGATGTCGGGCGATGAATATGTACAATTAGCCCGCGAATCTTACCGCGCCACAAATGTTAAATATGATAGCAACGGCAACAGATTACCTGCCGACCAATTTGAATACAGGAAAGACGAAGACATATTCACCAATCTTTCCGAATTGAAAGCTGTTCAAGATCATAATTATTTCGACTGGTTAGACGCTGTTTCGAATCCGGCTCTGGTTACGAACCACTCGATACAAGCATCCGGCGGTACCGAATCGGCAAAATATTTATTTTCGGGCGGATACTATTACGAAGACGGTATGGTAAATCCGCAAGATTTCACCCGATACACGTTGCGCACATCCGTTGATTTAAAAATCTCGAACCATGTGTCGAGCGGCGGAAGCCTGTACCTCACTTCTTCGCTTCGTAACACAGGAAACAGCGACCTGGGGGTCGATGCGCTACGTCATCGCCCGACAGAACATCCGTTTAGCCTTGTCGATGGCAGTGAACAGTGGTCTATGGCAGGCGGTATGTACAATTCGTTAATTACCAACAAAAACGAGTTCAATCAATCCAAAGCATTCAATTTGTTAGGCAATATCTATCTGTCCATCAACCCCATAGCAGGCTTGGAACTTAAATCATCATTCTCGCCACGCCTCCTAAAAGATATGCAAGGACAATTCCGTGGAACCTGGACGCGGGCAAACAGAGGCACCAATCTGCCGACCAGCAATTACCGGAAAAACGATTATACCGATTATGTTTGGGATAACATCATTAACTACAAATGGGCCAAAGGCATCCATAATTTGAATTTCACTGGCGTTTTTTCCTTGCAAAAGAACGTTATGGAGGGGTTATACGGAATTGGCAACAACTTATCGTTCGATTCGCAATGGTATAATCTTCAGGGCGGCACAACAAACAGTTCACAATCAGAGTATCGGCAAAGCAGCCTGATGTCGTATCTGGCCAGAGCCAATTATTCATTGATGGATAAATACCTGTTGACGGCATCAATCCGTTACGATGGCTCATCCAAACTGGCCGAAGGCAATAAATGGGGATTATTCCCGTCGGCGGCTGTGGCATGGCGTATCTCCGAAGAAGGATTTATGAAAGACCTGAGGTGGCTTTCAAACCTCAAACTCCGGTTAAGCTACGGACAAACAGGAAACGACTCGGTTGGTCCCTATTCCACCGAAGGAACGATTTCAGGTTCTCAATACATTGTTATGGGTGAAGCCGGAGCGGTAGGTACCGTCCCCAATAACCTGCGCAATACGAATCTTACCTGGGAACGTTCGACGGAGTACAACATGGGGCTTGACTTCGGTCTGTTCAACTCCAGGCTGTTGGTCGATATAGAGTTATACAACCGGCTAACTACCAATTTGATCATGACCCGCGCAGTACCCATCACCACCGGTTATGCATCGGTAAGGGACAATGTGGGCGAGGTAAGAAACAAAGGGGTTGAATTGACGCTCAACTC
>DOZP01000296.1 GCA_003517945.1 Porphyromonadaceae bacterium
GTTGTCGGGGGGATGCTGGTATCTACATTCCTTACATTATATATTGTACCGGCAATGTATAGCTTCATTGCCACTAATCTGAAAAACAAAAAAGAGATAAAATGAAACTTTCTTATATAAGTATATCCGCATGTATTGCTTGCTATACCGCTTCTCATGCACAAGAGGTATATACATTAGATAAATGCATCGGGATAGGTCTTGAGCGTAATTATTCCATCCGGATCATTCAAAACGAAGAGCAGATCTCGTCTAATAACGTAACGTTGGGAAATGCCGGTTATTTACCAACCGTTGATTTAAGCGGAGGTTTCAACGGAACGGTCTATAATTACGACTATGACTATACAGACGGGACATCCGAAAGTGTCAAAAACATAAACAGTGAAACAGCCAACGCCGGAATCAATCTGGACTGGACCATTTTCGACGGATTCGGTATCCAGGCCGATTACAGCAAACTCAAAGAATTGCGGCAGATGGGAACATTAAATACCCGGATCGCGATTGAAGACCTGGCGGCAAATATCGCGGCGGAATACTACCACCTGGTACGGCAACGGATACGGTTGAAAAATCTCGGTTCGGCCGTACGATTATCAAAAGAAAGACTCCGTATTGTAGAAGAGCGGTACATTATCGGTTCCATGTCCCGCCTGGATCTGCAACAGGCAAAAGTCGACTTCAATGCCGACAGTTCCAATCTTTTGACACAGTATGAAACCGTAAATGCTTCTCAGATCAGATTAAATGAACTTATGGGACTCGACTCCGTCAACCAACGTCTGCCAATACGTGACACGATACCCATTCAATCTTCCTTATTGGAAGAAAAAGACCTGTGGCAAAAAACGATGACCAATAACGCATCGTTACTGGCATCACACAAAAACAAAACCATATCGGAGCTGGATTACAAAAAGATACGTAGTCGCAATTACCCGTATCTTAGATTGAATGCCGGATACGGATATACGGGCAACTGGTACGAAACCGGCAATACCGAACTTCAGAAACGACTTGGATTAAATTACGGCGTCACGGTAGGATTTACCATATTCGACGGTATGAACCGCCGTCGCGAACAACAAAATGCACGCCTCCAGATAAAAAATACAGCGCTTCGTATACAGGAACTGGAACTCGGATTGAAAGCCGATCTTTCCAATCTATGGATGGCCTATAAGAACAACCTTGATTTATGGGAACTGGAAAAAGAAAATCTGGTCACAGCACATGATAATTACGCAATCGCCATCGAACGCTACAAACTGGGAGACTTAGCAGGTATCGAACTACGCGAGGCGCAAAACAATCTGTTCGAGGCAGAAGAGCGCCAGTCTATTGCCGAATATAATACGAAACTCTGTGAAATATCATTGCTTCAACTGAGCGGCCAGATCCTGACCTATCTGAATCCGTCAGAAAACTAAGTATCGCTTTACCGGCACAAATAAATCCAATTCGGCCATGCTTGCAACTTTCCCGTTAGCGGCAATATCTGTTGCCACGATGCGGATATAGCGGGTTGTTACCGGTTTTCTTAAAATTATCCGTTTGAAACGCGCAGCACGGTTTTTACGTGAAAGCCAACAGACGATCTCTGAAATATTTTAAAGATGAATTGGGCGTTTTGCCTTCCGAATACCAGGAAAAAGAGGGGATATAACAATTTATCCCCTCATTGGATACAATTTGTCACCGTCGGGTCTTATACCCAAAACAAAAGCATTCCTTTACTTTTCAATCATTTTCAGACCTTTACGCCACAATAAAACAACTATTAAATGATGATAGGTATGAAACGTAATCTATGGCTATTGGCCGTATGTATTTCCTTTTTTTCATGCACGCGGCAAGGGTATGAGAAAACACAGGATGGGGTGGTAATCAATCTAAAGCAGCAACAGGCTACGGACGTAAAAAAAATCAGGCTTCAGGTGGTCAATGACCGGATTGTCCATGTATCGGCAACTCCCCAAAAGGAATTTTCCAAAGAGGAAAGTCTGATTATTGTACCGCAAACCGGCAAGCAACCCAATTTCTCCGTAATTGAAACGGACCATGCAGTCACCCTGAAGACGGCTGCCTTGCAAGTCAATGTACAAAGAGCTACCGGCGAAATAACATTTGCGGATATCCACGGAAATTCCATTCTCAGGGAAAATGAGGGAGGAGGCAAAACCTTTACTCCCGTTACGGTGGAAGGAACCCAAGGCTATGCCATGAGGCAGGTATTTGAATCTCCCGACGATGAGGCATTCTATGGTCTCGGACAGCATCAATCCGACGAGTTCAATTACAAAGGAAAGAATGAAACACTTCTCCAATACAATACAAAAGTATCCGTGCCTTTCGTTATATCCAATAAGAACTACGGCATACTTTGGGACAACTATTCACTGAGTCGTTTCGGCGATCCCCGCGAATATGCACAGTTGAATGAAAACTTCAAATTGTACGACGCCGGAGGAAAAGAAGGAGGACTCTCGGCCGTTTACACGCCTGCTAAAGAAGACGCACCCGTAGTTGAACGTACGGAAAATTCTATTTTCTACGAAGATATAAAATCAACTAAAAATCTGCCGGAAAAATTTCCTTTGTACGGCTCTCATGTAGCCTATACGGGCGAAATAGAACCGCGCGAAAGCGGCACCTACCGTTTTTACCTCTATTATGCCGGTTATGTAAAGGTCTATTTAAACAATGAATTGATTGTACCCGAACGGTGGAGAACAGCCTGGAATCCCAACGGCTATAAATTCGCAGTCGATATGGAGGCCGGCAAACGTACCCCTGTCCGCATTGAATGGAAACCCGATGGCGGCGAGTCTTACCTGGGTCTGCGCGCCCTGAATCCCGTGGCCGAAGAAGAACAAAACAAACTTTCTATCGACAGTGAAATGGGCAATGA
>DOZP01000099.1:0-686 GCA_003517945.1 Porphyromonadaceae bacterium
CACGGTTACTAACTCGTTACCTCTAAATTCTGAAAACTTGTCTAAAAGTTTATTCTTCAATTGGTTATATCAATCCGGTGAAAATCTAAAATAACATTCTAATCGTGGGAAACGGGTTATAAGTTGCAATCCTCTTTTATATCAACGACGATCCCTTTAATATTGCCTGCCGCTACCGGGCTGATATAACGGCTGTCTTTGGCAAAAGGATGCGAATCATTCAACAGGAAAAAATATCCTTCGGGAACAATTTGCGGTAATTTCGCCTTTTTCTTCTCTTTTTTTGTGATCTATGATTTTTTTTATAACTTGCACTTGTTTTTTAACTTCTTTTGTAGTATTCAAAATTGATCCGGCGCCATGAAAAATATATTAGTTATTCTATTGTTATTTCCTTTGTTATGTTATGGGCAGTTTCCCAAGTTATTTACGACAGACAAAGAGCTATCCAGCAGCCTGATTAATCATATATATCAGGATCGGAACGGTTTCGTTTGGGTTGCTACCGAAGACGGATTAAACCGTTATGACGGCGCAAAATTCACCATTTACAAGCACGAGCCGAATAATGAACATTCATTGGGACATAGCTTTGTCCGCACTGTCTTTGAAGACAGTAAAGGGCATTTGCTTGTCGGTACATATATAGGTATTCAAATGTACGATCCTGCAACGGATCATTTTAC
>DOZP01000099.1:695-2444 GCA_003517945.1 Porphyromonadaceae bacterium
TCATCGAAAGGAAAAATGGAGAAATATGGATATCCGGAAATGTATTGTGCAAATTAAAGATAGAAGACAGTCAATTGACCGTTCAACCCGTTGATCCTCCGTTAACGGGTGGCTATATGATTGAAGACAGCGAACAGAACGTCTGGGTATCGAAAGGAGAAGAAGGATTATACAAACTTAGCCCTGACAATCAATTGTCGTTATATTTATCTCAAGACAATGGATGTATCAATAGCATATGTGAAGATTCGCAGGGTAATATTTACGCAGGAAGCATAGGGAAAGGATTGTTTGTATATAATAAAGCGCTCAACACTTTTTCTCTCATTGAGTTTAAAGAAAAAAAGGGTTACCTGTCGGCTTTTTCTCTCTATTCCTACTCTTCCGATGAATTATATATCGGTACCGATGGCAAAGGTATCGTTGTTTATAACAATCAAACCCATGAAATATCCGAATATAAGTTTGATAATAGCTATTTTGATTCTAACAATTCCAAAATTCACTCCATTCTGAAAGATAATTCCGGTAATTTATGGTTGGCGGTTTACCAAAAAGGGGTCATATTGATACCTGCCCGTACCAATAGTTTTAAGTATATAGGTCATAAATCCATGGATAAAAACAACATTGGTTCGAGTTGTATTACCTCTTTCTGCAAAGACCATAATGGCGTTTTATGGGTAGGAACCGACAATGACGGGGTGTATGCCATTACGGAAAAAGGAGAAAGGATAAAACACTTCACACCTGCCAATCATCCGAACTCAATACCATCTACTATTATTAAAATATACGAAGACTCCGAACAAAATATATGGGTGGGGTCGTTCATCAACGGTATGGGGAAACTGAATAGACAAACCGGCGAATGCAGTTACCAATACAAATTGGAAGATAAGAATAACAATTACATACAACGGGTGTATGATTTCGATGAAGATAACGACAAACGTCTCTGGATCGCGACAATGGGATTCGGTTTGTTTTATTACGACCTCCGGACAAAAGAGTTCGTATCCGTACAATCCAATTCTTTGCCAATCAACGAATGGATCGGTTGCCTGCATTATGCTAATGACAATCAATTATATGTAGGTACGTATGACGGAGTTAGTTGTGTGGATCTGAATACTGCTGATTATCAAAGTCATAAAATACTCTCCCAACATGTTATTTATTCCATTCATGAAGATGCCGACGGAGTGATCTGGATCGGTAGTTCCGAAGGATTGGCAAGTTGGAATAAAGAGACGAAAGAACTGATGACCTATACGACCGCAGAAGGACTACCCAGTAATACTGTGTATGCCATAGAGGGAGATGAAAATGGCTTTTTATGGATAAGCACCAATGCCGGGATTTCGCAATTTCAAAAGAAAAACAATAAGTTTGTGAACTATTATGTAGGTGACGGGTTACAGGGGAATGAATTTTATAAAAATACTTCGTTCAGGGATTCGCGAGGAATTATCTGGTTTGGCGGAATGAACGGGATCACTTATTTTAATCCGCAGGATATTATTAACCCGGAAAAAAAATGGAATATTCGTATTACGGACTTCTTTCTACACAACAATCCGGTAAGAAAAGGAATGAAATCCGGTAGACACCAGATCATCAATTGTCCTGTATTCCAAGCGGAAGAATTTCATTTATCACACAAAGATAATGTGTTCAGTATTGAGTTAGCGGCTTTGGAACTGAATGCTTCCGAACATATCAACTATCTGTATTCTATCAACGACG
>DOZP01000099.1:2515-3830 GCA_003517945.1 Porphyromonadaceae bacterium
TAAAAAGTTTCTCCATACATATATATCCCGCATGGTATGCCTCCTGGTGGGCTAAACTTATCTATTGCATGTTATCATTGATCATCGCATTGATCATTGTTTTTCAAATAAGACACCGGTATAAAATGCGTCAGGAAGTGCTGCAACATATCCATGCCGAGCAAATAAATGAAGCCAAATTGCAATTCTTTATGAATATATCTCATGAAATACGCACTCCAATGTCGCTTATAATTAGCCCTTTGCAAAAATTGATAAAAACTGATGGGGATAACGAACGATCAAAGACATACCACCTGATCTACCGGAATGCGGAACGTATCTTAAACTTGGTGAATCAGTTGATGGATATCCGGAAAATTGAAAAGGGACAAATGTTCCTGAGGTTTCAGGAAACGAACATCATTCCTTTTATTGAAGATTTATGCACAGCTTTCGAACAACAAGTAAATACCAAAAATATTCAATTGCAGTTTCATTGCCAACTTCAGGAACTGAATGTTTGGGTCGATACCAATTATTTTGATAAGATTATCCTGAACATTCTGTCTAATGCATTCAAGTATACGCCCGAAATGGGAAAGATAGGTATTATTCTTCGTACCGGAGAGGGTGATATACAGCCCGGTTTTTCCGGAAAATACGCCGAAATAGTTATTTCGGATTCCGGAATAGGTATCAGTGAAAAGGACAAGGAACGCATTTTCGAACGTTTTTATCAGGTTCGCGACAGTCAACAAAATTATAAGGGAGGAACCGGGATCGGGTTGCATCTGACCCGTTCGTTGGTAGAATTACATCATGGAAAGATAACGGTAGAAAATAACGAGGGACAGGCCGGTTGCCATTTTATCGTTCGATTACCATTGGGGAACAAACATTTGCGTCCCGAAGAGGTTGATACCGCCGGGAAAAAAGAAACTGTTGTGACTGCAACTACGCCCGTCTTATTACCTCCTGTTACGGGCAATGGGGAAGAAAAGAAGGTGAAAGTAACGAAAAAATACCACATACTCATCGTTGAAGATAATGAAGAAATCCGCAATTATTTATCCAAAGAATTTGAAGAGAAGTATTATGTGACGGAAAGTTGCAACGGAAAAGAAGCATTGTCCATGATATTTGAAAAGGCGCCGGATTTGATCATTAGTGACATTATGATGCCCGAAACGGATGGGCTGACTTTATGTCAAAAGGTCAAGCAAAATGTAAACCTCAACCATATACCGGTGATTCTGCTTACTGCCAAAACCGGAGAAGAAGATAATTTGGAAGGCCTGAATACCGGCGCAGATGCTTACATTATGAAGCCGTT
>DOZP01000099.1:3845-11311 GCA_003517945.1 Porphyromonadaceae bacterium
GTTGCGTAACGTTTTTACAGGACAACAAAACCAGGCGAACAAAGTGCAGAAACTGGAAGTCAAATCGCCCGACGAGAAATTGATGGAGCGTATCATGAAAGTAATCAATGACAATATGAGTAATCCTAACTTAACAGTTGAGATAATTACTACAAGTGTAGGAATAAGCCGGGTACATTTACACCGGAAACTGAAAGAGTTGACCAACCAGACAACGCGGGACTTCATACGTAATATACGTCTGAAACAGGCCGCACAGCTATTGTCCGAAAAGCGGCATACGATCTCGGAAATAGCTATGCTGATTGGTTTTAGCGATCCGAATAGTTTTTCTACCGCATTCAAGGAGTTATACGGGATATCTCCTATAACGTATATGAAGACTCAATTAGAGAGGAAAGAAGAATAGAGTCATTTCTGTTTAATGGCTCCTTTTGTAACATGGGAAAAGATTAATGATACACGGAAGCAATAGATGTAACCTTGTATATAGAGTTTGTAGCATGGGCAATATACATGATAAAATCGAATGGCTACATTTGTAACAAAGAAAGAAAGGGTACTGATACATTAATTTTAAATCTTTTTATAATGAAAATGCGGAATCTATTGTTTTGTTTATGCCTGTGTTTTAATGTAAATCTGTTATATGCGCAAAACTATCAGGAAACGTCCTCCGGTATTAAAACTACGCTGGGCGCGGTCGACGTAGAAATTCAGTTTTTTACGCCTTCTGTTGTGAGAGTGATAAAATTGCCGGAAGGCGCTACTTGCCGGAAACAGAGTTTTTCTGTTGTCGGCGAACCCGAAAAGGTAAGTTTCACCACCAAAGTGCAAGGTGACAAGATTGTGTTGATTAGTAGCGAGCTCCGTATCAGCATGGATAGAAAGACGGGGATTATTTCTTATTTTGCAAAGAACGGAAAGGCATTATTGGCGGAAAAAACGGGTCCGCAATTTACGGATTTCGATGATGCCGGGGTAAAAACGTATCATGTTTCTCAATCTTTTATTTTGGATAAGGGTGAGGCCATTTATGGCTTGGGACAATTACAAAACGGGAAGATGATTCAGCGGAACATGAAGAAGAACCTGGTGCAGGGTAACGTGGAAGATGTATCGCCTTTTTTTCAGTCGACAAAGGGATATGGGGTGTTTTGGGATAACTATTCGCCGACTCTTTTTACGGATAATGAATCGGAAACGTCATTCCGGTCCGAAGTCGGCGATTGTGCGGATTATTATTTTATGTACGGGAAGAATGCCGACGGAGTGATCGCTCAGGTGCGCAAACTGACCGGACAAGTACCGATGTTTCCATTGTGGACTTATGGTTACTGGCAGAGTAAAGAACGATATCAGAGCCAGGAAGAAACCGTAGGTATCATTCGTAAATATCGTGCGTTGCGTGTTCCTTTGGATGGTATTATTCAGGATTGGCAATATTGGGGACACAACTATCTGTGGAATGGCAT
The DNA here is from genome assembly GCA_003517945.1 of Porphyromonadaceae bacterium. Lineage (GTDB taxonomy): Bacteria > Bacteroidota > Bacteroidia > Bacteroidales > Tannerellaceae > Tannerella. The sequence goes on from DOZP01000099.1 coordinate 5,321, forward strand.
GGATTTCCGGAATCCCGCTTTCCCGGATCCTCAAAAGATGGTTGATGATGTGCATGCGTTGAATGCGCACATGGCTATCTCTATTTGGTCTTCGTTTGGCCCTGCAACAAAACCGTACCGGGAATTGGATGAGAAAGGTATGCTGTTTAATATCTCCACCTGGCCGCAATCGGGAGTTGAAGGCTGGCCTCCCAATAGAGAATATCCTTCGGGCGTTCGCGTGTACGATGCCTATAATCCTGTTGCGCGCGATATCTACTGGAAATACCTGAACGAAGGAATTTTTAAATTGGGCATGGACGCCTGGTGGATGGATTCTACCGAACCCGATCATCTGGATTGGAAACCGGAGGATATGGATACGAAAACCTATCTGGGATCGTTCCGCAAAGTACGCAATATTTATCCGTTGCTGACTGTGGGAGGTGTTTATGACCATCAGCGCGCGACGACGTCGGATAAGCGGGTGTTCATTCTGACGCGTTCGGGATTTATCGGGCAGCAACGCTATGGCGCAAATGTATGGACCGGCGACGTTGCTTCTACCTGGGAAAGTTTGCGCAATCAGATACCCGCCGGGTTAAACTTCTCACTGTGCGGCATGCCTCATTGGAACAGTGATATCGGAGGTTTCTTCGCCGGACATTATAATAAAAGCTGGAATGACGGAAGCGCTTCCCGGAATCCGCTGTATCAGGAACTCTATGTACGTTGGTTGCAGTTTGGTGCATTCTGTCCGATGATGCGTTCTCATGGAACCGATGTTTACAGGGAAATCTATCGATTCGGGGAAAAAGGCGATCCGGTATACGACGCTATTGAAAAGATGATAAACCTCCGTTACACCTTGTTGCCTTATATCTATTCTACTTCCTGGGAAGTAAGCAACGGTCAATCTACTTTTATGCGGGCGTTGATGATGGATTTTGCGGGTGACGGAAAGGTATGGGATATCAATGATGAGTATATGTTTGGAAAGTCTCTTCTGGTGGCTCCGATTGTGTATGCGCAATATACGCCGGAAAAAGTAGTGAAAGTATCCGAAGAGGAAGGGTGGAACAGGGATGAAACGAACAAAACCGGAATGAACAATACCGTAGATTTTACCGCGGCTAAATCTGCTACCACCTACTTGCCTGCAGGCGCTCTTTGGTATGACTTCTGGACGAACAAAGCGTATAAAGGCGGCCGGGAAGTTACTAAGGAGACCACGCTGGATGTGATTCCGTTGTATGTAAAGGCGGGTAGCATTATTCCTTTCGGGCCGGAAGCGCAATATGCAACCGAAAAGAAATGGGATCACCTGATCTTGAAAGTCTATGCGGGGGCTGATGGCCGTTTTACGTTGTATGAAGATGAGTTCGATAACTATAATTACGAAAAAGGAGCCTATACGGAAATTCCGATGACGTGGAACAATGCGTCGCGTAAACTAACTATTGGCGAGCGAAAAGGAGCCTTCAAAGATATGTTGGCGGATAGACAGTTTACTGTTATATTGCAGGATGGTACGCAGAAAACCGTCAGCTACAATGGGAGTACAATCGAAGTGAAGCTATAAAATTATTGTTAATATGGGAAAAATGAAAAAAGTTGTTGGGGTAATGATCGGTATGCTTTGTTTAATCTCCGCATACGCGCAGGAATTATCCGTTATGAGTCCGGATGGGCAACTCCGTCTAAATGTGTTAGTGAAAAACGGTAGTCCTTTGTATACAGTTACATATAAGGGAAAAACCATGCTCGAAGAATCGCCTTTGGGATTGATTACCAACGAGGGTGATTTCAGCTCCGATATGAAGCATATTCGAGAATCGTCAGGGGTCGTCGATAAAGCGTACGTCCAAGAGAAGATAAAGCATTCCAAGGTTCATTATAAGGCTAATACCCTTACATGTACATTCCAGGATGCCAAGCAGCGGGAAATGTCCGTACATTTTCAGGTGAGTAATACGGATATCGCTTTCCGGTACGAACTGCCCGCATGGGGCGAGCGTAAATCCTGCGTGATAACAAAAGAAACGACCGGTTTCCGGTTTCCGTCGGTTACTACGGCTTTCCTTTCCTATATGATGGGGCCGATGGGTGCATTTGCGCGTACCTCTCCCAGTTACGAATCGGGTTATCAGGTGGATGTGCCTATGACGGAAACAAACTCCCGCACAGGATATGTTTTTCCGGGACTTTTCCGCGTAGGCGATGACGGATGGGTGTTGTTATCGGAAACAGGCGTGCGAAGTTTGTATTGCGCCTCACATTTAAGCAAGTACAATGACGGTATTTATACAGTGGAATATCCCGATCTGCGGGAGAATAATGGCTTCGGGAGTAGCGGGGCGCAAATGGGTTTGCCGGGTCATACGCCGTGGCGCACAATCACCGTAGGCGATAACCTGAGCCCCATTGTTGAAACAACAGTCCCGTTTGATGTTGTAGAGCCGCTTTACGAAGCCTCGCAAAAATATGAATATGGGCGCAGCACGTGGAGTTGGATTGTCTGGCAGGATAACAGCATGAATTGGGACGATCAGGTTCGTTATATTGACTTGGCTTCCGATATGGGATACGAATATATCCTGATCGACGCGCTGTGGGATACCCGCATCGGTTATGAAAAGATGAAAGAGTTGATTCAATATGCTCAATCAAAGCAAGTGGATGTTTTCTTATGGTACAATTCCAACGGTTCGTTCAATGATGCGCCCCAGGGTCCCAGAAATAAAATGAATACGTCGGTTGCTCGCAAAAAGGAGATGAAGTGGCTGAAAGAGATGGGTGTAAAAGGTCTGAAAGTCGACTTTTTCGGAGGCGATAAACAGGAAACCATTCGTTTGTATGAAGATATTTTATCCGATGCCAACGACTATGGGTTAATGATTGTGTTTCATGGAGCTACATTACCTCGTGGATGGGAGCGCATGTATCCCAATTATGTAGGCAGCGAAGCCGTGTTAGCTTCCGAGATGCTTATTTTCTCGCAGGATGTCCGCAACAATGAGGCGCACTATGCGACGCTTCATCCGTTTATCCGCAATGCCGTGGGATGTATGGAGTTTGGCGGCGTGTTTTTGAATCATTACCTCAACAAAGGGAACCGGGAAGGGCAGAAGCGGTTGACTACAGATGGTTTTCAACTGGCAACAGGGATTTTATACCAAAGTCCGGTACAAATGTTTGCACTCACGCCCAACAATCTGACAGAGGCGCCTGCGGCGGCCATTGACTTTATGAAGAAAATACCGACCACATGGGAGGAAACCAGGTATATCGATGGCTATCCGGGCAAATATGCGGTGATCGCTCGCCGCAACGGCAATAACTGGTATGTGGCAGGCGTTAACGCCGAAAGCAAAACCATCAAGATTACATTGAAGTTACCTATGTTAGCCGGACAAACGGTGTCTGCGTATAATGATAAGGACAACGAAGCGCTTTCCGCCGCGCCTTGTAAAGTGGATAAAAACGGAAATCTATCCATCTCCATCCAACCCAAAGGCGGTTTTGTATTGACCCAATAATCCATATTCAATGTTATGAAAAAGACAAAAATATATTTCTTGGTATCCGTGTTCGCACTAAATCTTGGTATGACCGCTTTGGCTCAAAATCCTGTTGTACAAACGAAATATACGGCAGATCCTGCCCCTGTGGTGCATAACGATACCGTATTTCTTTATACCACTCACGATGAGGATGATGCGGAAGGATTTAAAATGTTCGACTGGTTGCTTTATACTTCGACCGATATGGTGAACTGGACAGACCACGGGGCGATCGCTTCCCTGAAAAGTTTCAAGTGGGTTACGCGCAATAATGGCGCATGGGCTGCACAGTGTATTGAACGCAACGGCAAATTCTATCTGTACTGCCCGATACATGGCGAAGGCATTGGGGTTTTGGTTTCCGATTCGCCGTACGGCCCGTTTAAAGACCCTATTGGTAAACAATTGGTTTGGCAAAAAGAACATTGGAATGATATTGATCCGAGTGTTTTTATCGATGATGATGGTCAGGCTTACATGTATTGGGGAAATCCCGATGTGTACTACGTAAAGTTAAACGAAGATATGATTTCCTATTCGGGAGAAATCGTCAAATTGGAAAAGAAACCGGAACATTATCAGGAAGGCCCCTGGGTATATAAGCGTAACGGACATTATTATCTGGCGTTTGCTTCGACATGTTGTCCGGAAGGTATTGGGTATGCCATGAGCGATCGGCCGACAGGCCCATGGACTACAAGGGGATATATTATGCGTCCTACGCAAAGAACCAGAGGGAACCATCCCGGCATCGTCGATTATAAAGGCAGTTCTTATGTTTTTGGCCAGAATTATGATTTAATGCATCTGGAGACTTTCAAGCATCATGAAAGGCGATCGGTTTCCGTAGCCAAAATGCATTATAATACCGACGGAACAATACAGGAAGTGCCCTACTGGACGGAAACCGTTTTAGAACAGATTGAGCCATTCAACCCCTATCGCAGGGTGGAAGCGGAAACCATGGCATGGGGCTACGGTCTTAAAGTGGAAAAGATGCCTGATGGCAGAATCTGTCTGGTTAACATTGATAACAATGAATCGTTGTGCGTGCGTGGTGTCGATTTTGAAGATGGGGCCCGGGAATTATCCGTTATGGCAGCGTGCAATGTTGACGGGGGATCTATCGAAATACGTCTTGATAGTATCACCGGCCCGCTTATAGGTACGCTTCCCGTTACTCGTTCGGGCGCTATGGACAGGTATAAACAACTGTCTTGTCCTGTCGGTAATGCCAAAGGGATACATGATTTATATTTCTGTTTCAAAAGTACTGCTCAAAAAAGCAACCTCTTCTTTTGGGATTATTGGGAGTTTAATAAGTAAAATATAACAAATCATATGAAAGCAATTGTATCTGTTTTTTTCTTGTTTTTAATAATGGGCTGTAACAATCAGGATGTGGCGATGAGATTTAAATTGAAGGGCAATCCGGTAGTAACAGATAAGTTCACGGCAGATCCTGCCCCTATGGTACACGATGGTACACTTTATTTGTATGTTGGCCATGATGAATATTATGAAGGGCAGGATACGGCTTCGGGAGGAAAAGAGTTCAATATCACCGAATGGGTATGTTATTCCACGCGCGATATGGAGAATTGGACAGACCACGGCGCCGTGTTGAAACCAACAGATTTCGCATGGAGCATCGGCGAAGCCTGGGCGTCTCAGGTCGTTGAGAAAGATGGGAAATTCTTTTATTATACGTCCCTTCAGGCCGGCGAACCCTATAATAGCAAGGTCGTCGGAGTGGCTGTAGCCGATAATCCTTTAGGCCCCTTTACCGATGCTATCGGGGTTCCTTTGATTACCGACAATATGACTCCCAACGGCCCCCGGGGTTGGTGGAACGATATTGATCCTACCGTATTTGTTGATGACGATGGTACTCCATGGATGTCTTGGGGAAATGGTACGTGTTTCATCGTAAAACTAAAGCCAAATATGATTGAGTTGGATGGCCCTATTGAAAAACTCAACATGCCGGATTTTGTGGAAGGCCCCTGGATACATAAAAGAGAAAATATGTACTATCTTACTTACGCTTCTCGTCTTAGAAGAAGAGGCTCGGAAATGATTGAATACGCTACGGCTCCGGCTATGGAAGGCCCCTGGACATATCGGGGCGTACTTGCCGGACAGGCTGAAAAGAGCTTCACCATTCATCCGGGTATTGTCGAATTTAAGAACCAATGGTATCTTTTTTACCACAATGCCGTACTTACGATAGACGGAAAGCAAGGCGCTATCGGACGGAGGTCTGTATGTGTAGATTATCTTTATTACAATCCCGATGGTACAATGGTATATGTCGAACAAACAAAAGAAGGAATAACCGTTCCGCCTAAAAACGAGCAGCAAATAGAGCAAATCGTGAATCCATATCCCGAAGCGGAAGTGCTTGTAGGTAATGCTGTTTCTCTGATTGTTCCGTCAAATGAATGAT
>DOZP01000268.1:0-496 GCA_003517945.1 Porphyromonadaceae bacterium
GTTGAACGAAATAAAAATTAAAGAATAAGATCATGGCTACAGTTATTAAATCAGAGGAAAGAGAATTTCATGAAAATCCGGGGCGCATAGATCACTTCCGTTTATTGACCGATGTCTCACGTTCAAACAAAGGAGTTAATCCTGATAATTTGAATTTTGATATCCGACAATTAAATCCGGGAGAGTATTGTTCTGCTTATCATTTTCATCGGTATGCAGAAGAATTATTCATGATTATTTCCGGATCGGCCACACTGCGAACTCCGCAAGGATTAGAAATGGTTGATGCCGGAGATCTGGTTTTCTTTGAAAAAGGAGAAACCGGAGCGCACCAGCTATATAACCACACGGAAGCGCCTTGTGTCTATTTAGATATAAGAACTTTTATAGACTATGACGTTTGTGAATATCCTGACTCAAATAAGGTATATCTTATCCCCTCTGGGGAGATATTCAATAAAGATAATAAAATGGAATACTTTGATGGAGAGAATAG
>DOZP01000268.1:555-2299 GCA_003517945.1 Porphyromonadaceae bacterium
TTTCTGATATAATCCTTCATTTTTTAACAGGTAATTCTTTATCTTTGCGCGCTTAAACAGCAAATTGACTATGTCATCCGATCATAAAAAATTAAGTTATAATCAAGGTATCGTATATGCCTTGGCTTGTTATGTCGTTTGGGGGCTTGTTCCGATCTTTTGGAAAGCGATTACGGGTGTGCCGGCGGTGAATGTACTGGCTCATCGCATCGTGTGGTCGTTCGCCTTTTTGCTTATCTGGGTATTAATCACTAACCTCCGGACATTTATCAATTACGTAAAGCAACCCCGGTTGTTACTCAGGCTCGGCCTGGCGGGCTTTATTGTCAGCGCTAACTGGGGAATATACATCTATGCCGTAGAGAGTAATCATATTATTGAGGCCGGTTTAGGTTACTACATCAATCCATTGATAAATGTATTTTTAGGATATGTGTTTTTAAAGGAACGGCTGGCTACCATGCAGAAAATAGCCGTTGTGCTGGCGCTCGCCGGCGTTACGTATTTTGCCATCAGCTACGGTAAGTTTCCCTGGATATCATTAGCTCTCGCGATCACTTTCGGCTTGTACGGATTGTTGAAAAAGAAAACCAACCTCGAATCTATACCTGCGCTTACGATAGAAACGATGATGGTTTGTCCCTTCGCTTTAGCATTCTTATTTTATACTTCGGAGACCGGTGCGGTAACGCCTTTTTTCCCCACATCCGCCATAACAAGTTTATTATTAATCGCAAGCGGCATTGTTACCGCAATCCCGCTTTTCTGGTTCGGTAAGTCAGCACAGGTTATTCCCCTATCCACCATGGGGTTTATTCAATATCTATGCCCCACGCTTCAACTACTTCTCGGAGTGTTTGTATATGGTGAAACGTTTGGTATGGAATATCTTATCTGTTTTGCATGTGTCTGGGCCGGATTACTATTTTATACGATCAGTATTCTTACAGGCAAAAAAGTAACCATAGCCCAATAGCCCCAAAGCCTACATCAAACGTCTTTTCGAAGGATAAAATAAACAGACCGTTTACTTTATCCTATTCTCTTATATGCCTATATTCAGCACTTTTCCGAATCTAAAAAGAAAGTCTTCGGCTTCCGTTTTTGACAGACACAACGGAGGCAGCAAGCGAATCGTATTGGTCCCGGCAACTCCGGTAAATACTTTTTCTTCAAACAACAATTTCGTTCGCGCCTCTTTGATGGATTCGTTAAACTCTATACCGATCATTAACCCACGACCGCGCACCTCTTTGATCCCGTCGTAAGGCAATGCCTTCAGTTCACGGATCAAAAAATCACCTATCTTCTCCGCATTTTCAACAAGGTTTTCCTTTTTCATTATATCAAGTACGGAAATTGCAGCAGCACATGCCAGATGATTGCCGCCGAAAGTAGTACCCAGCATTCCGTAGACAGGCGTAAACATCGGACTGATAAGTATACCGCTCATCGGAAAACCATTCGCGATACCTTTGGCCACCGTAATAATATCAGGCCGTATGCCTGCATGCTGATGTGCAAAAAAACGGCCGCTCCTGCCATACCCCGATTGTATTTCATCAAAGATAAGCACCACTTCATATTTCGTACACAGTTCGCGTAAATCCTGCAGAAACCTGTCATCAGGCATCTGAATCCCTCCTACTCCCTGAATTCCTTCAATAATAACCGACGAAACGTCGCCTTTCTTCAATTCCGTTTCAACGGCATCCGCGTCGTTCATCTGAACATAAGTTACCGG
>DOZP01000268.1:2357-3435 GCA_003517945.1 Porphyromonadaceae bacterium
ACGATACGCTTTTTTCCGTTATGAAACGAGGCGAGCTTCATGGCATTTTCATTCGCTTCCGCCCCTGTATTTACCAGAAACAAAGCATAATCATCGTATCCGCAAGCCTTACCCAACTTGTCGGCAAATGTCTGCTGCAAACTATTAATCACCGAATTGGAATAAAATCCCAGTTTCCGGACCTGTCCGGTTATCGCCTCCACATAATCCGGATGGCTATGCCCGACAGAGATAACCGCATGGCCGCCATACAAATCAAGATATTCTATGCCTTCCGTGTCCCATACATGGCACCCCAATCCTTTTACAATCTCTATATTAAAAAGAGGATATACATCAAATAATTTCATAAGTTCTCAGTTTTTTCTTTAAAACGCCGACGGTTTCAGATGTAATCCGACCGTCTCCTCAAGGTTGAACAGAAGGTTCATGTTATGAACAGCCTGTCCGCTCGCACCTTTCAACAAATTATCAATAACAGATATAATCAGAAGTTTGCCGTCGATTTTCTGCAGGTGAAGCAAACATTTGTTTGTGTTAACCACCTGTTTCAGATCCGGATTCTTGTCTACTACAAAAGTAAACGAGTGATCATCATAATATGCTTCATAAATCCTCCGGATTTCATCCAGTTCTATTTTACATTCCATGTAGGCTGTGGTAAAAATACCGCGTGCGAAATCACCCCGAACAGGTATAAAATCTATAGACGCATTAAAACTGTTCTGCAACTGTGCGAAACTCTGGCGTATCTCCGCCAGGTGCTGATGTGCAAAAGGTTTATAAACAGATATATTATTATTCCGCCAACTGAAATGCGATGTGGAGGATGGCTTTACGCCCGCCCCGGTAGAACCGGTAATGGCGTTTACATGAACGTCATGATTCAGCATCAGGTGCTTAGCTAAAGGAAGCAAAGCCAACTGTATACCCGTAGCAAAACATCCCGGATTGGCAACATATTTCGATTTACAGATAGCGCGCCTGTTTAACTCCGGCAAACCATAAATAAATTCATGTGACGGCGAAGATATACGATAATCCTGGCTCAGATCAATCACCTTCAGTTTTTCGGGAA
>DOZP01000268.1:3455-9705 GCA_003517945.1 Porphyromonadaceae bacterium
ATTTCATCCAGCGGAAGATCACCCGTAAACATCATATCCGTCTCGCCATATAAACCTTCATGCACGTCAGTCAACCTGTTTCCTGCGTTACTGGTACTGTTTACAAAAATAATTTCCACATCGGGATGATTGATAAGCAGACGGATCAACTCGCCCGCAGTATATCCCGCCCCCCCTATGATTCCGACCTTAATCATAACTCATCCTTATGATTTGAATAATAAACGCGCAATGGCGTGGATGTCACCTTAATAAACCCTTTTGCATCTTCGGCCGTCCATCCTTTCTGCGTTTCGCCGTACTCACCGAATTTAGTTTTCACCAGATCGTCTTTCGATTCAACCCCCACGGTCGAAAACGACAGCGGATGCAACTCAAGAATGACCGTTCCGTTCACATTCCGTTGGCTCTCGGCCAGCATGGCTTCAATATCGCGCATGACAGGCTCCAGGTACTGGCTTTCGTGCAGAAACATACCATACCAGTTCGCCACCTGATCTTTCCAGTATTGCTGCCATTTACTCAACGTATATTTTTCGAGAAAACGGTGCGCTCCGATAATCAGCATAGGGGCAGCCGCTTCAAAACCTACACGTCCTTTGATCCCGACAATCGTATCGCCGACATGCATATCGCGCCCGATACCGTACGCCGCGCCGATAGCTTCCACTGCCTGAATCGCTTTGATCTTATCTTTATAAACCTTTCCGTTTACCGCATGAATCTCGCCTTTTTTAAACTCCAGACGCAACTGTTCACTTCCTTCTTTCGTTACCTTCTTCAGGTACGCACTCTCCGGGAGGCCCTGCGCCGAGTCCAGGATTTCGCCTCCGCAAATCGAAGTCCCCCATATACCCACATTATATGAATATTTAAGTTTGGCGAAATCCGCTTTAAATCCATGTTTATTTAAATAATCTATTTCGTACTGCCGGGTAAGAGTCATGTCGCGCGTAAGTGTAATAATCTCCACACCGGGAGCCATCACGAGAAATGTCATATCAAAACGAACCTGATCATTCCCTGCGCCGGTAGAACCATGTGCAATGGCATCAGCGCCTATCTCCTTTGCATACCGCGCAATAGCCATACCCTGAAAGATACGTTCGGAAGAAACCGACACCGGGTAGGTCCCATTACGCAGCACATTGCCGTAAACCATAAATTTAAGACTTTTCTCATAATACTCTTTCGTCACGTCTATCGTCACATATTCCGTAGCGCCGAGCTTATAAGCGTTTTCTTCGTTCGTCTTAAGCTGTTCCTCACTGAACCCCCCGGTATTAGCGCAGGCCGCATACACTTCATAGCCCATTTCCTTCACCAGATACATGACTGTAAACGATGTATCAAGGCCGCCGCTAAAGGCGACTACCACTTTTTTCTTCTTTGTTTCTGTCTTACTTTTACGTTCCATTATTTATGATATATAAATTATTGTTTGTTTCATTTTACGCCGGAGCTTTCTCTGATTTTTCATCTGTTTGCCGGATTACTTTCTTATGATCCTTCTCTCCGGACTTCAAGGCTGTTTTCCTTTTACGGGCTTCTTTTTTAGCTAATGTACCGCACAATTTTTCGAGTAACAGACATCGTTCGTCTTCCGGATCAAAAAGCATGGCCGTACAGATACAATACTTCCGCTGGGTACGTGTCAGCACATCATGATTGATACAACCGTTGCAACCACGCCAGAATGCTTCATCATCCGTAAGATCGGCAAAGGTAACGGGAAAATAACCGAGCTCCGTATTCATCTTCATCACCGCACTACCCGACGTAAGACTAAAGAGTTTCGCCTTGGGCCATCGTAAACGCGCCAACTGAAAAGCCGCATGCTTTATACGTTTGGCAAGCCCATGATTACGAAACTTATCGGCGACAATAAGCCCCGAAGTAGCAACATATTGCTTATTTCCCCATGATTCTATATAACTAAAGCCTGCAAATTCATCGCCGGCCAGCGCAATGATAACCTTACCTTCACGCATCTTCTGCGCAACATATTCGTGTGAACGTTTGGCAATCCCCGTGCCACGCACCTTTGCCGCCGCCTCTATTGTTTCCAATATCGTATCGACATATTTTTCATGACTTTCGTCTGCAACCATCACCTCTATGTCGTAAACATGCATGTCTTTTTCTTTTTCCATCTATCTGTAATCCTATTAATTTCGTTGAACTGCCGTCACCAAGTATAAATCTCAATCTGTCAAAAAACGCGCCAATGCATTCCGCACCTGCACCCTGGTATATCCTTCACGCGGAATAACAAGTATCGTATCATCTCCTGCAATTGTTCCGAGTATTTCATCCGGCGCATGCTCGTCAATATCAGAAGCGATACCCATAGCATAGCCCGGACGTGTTTTTATGACGGCAAGATTGCCGGAAAATTCAACCAGTGATTCATCAAGCAAAGCAGCCGGCAAACGAGATTCCTGCAATGTCATATCCGGAAACGTATATACATACCGGTCATCGCCGTCGTGCGTCTTGACGATCTTCAGTTGCTTCATATCACGTGAAAGAGTTGCCTGCGTCACCTCAAATCCTTTATCCGACAGCGACCTCTGCAAATCATCCTGACTACGTATGACCTCCGTGCGTATAATATTTTCAATCACGGACAAACGCTGTTTTTTTCCATTCATAACGAATAAATATTCAAAAAACCGGACAAATATAGACCTTATTTCCGAATAAAAATACATTTACATTGATTATTTCCGAAAAATATGCATCCGCATCGAAAAAATCATTACTTTTGAACGCAAATAACAAAACTAAACAACTATGCACAACTGGTTTGAATGTAAAATTAATTACGAAAAAATAGCGGAAGACGGTATACAAAAAAAGGTAACGGAGCCTTATCTGGTTGATGCCTTATCGTTCACGGAAGCCGAAGCGCGTATCATCGAAGAAATGCGCCCTTATATAAGCGGAGAATTTACGGTAATGGATATCAGACGCGCCCGTTATTCCGAAACGTTCCTGAACGATAAAGGCGACCGGTTTTATAAGGCTAAAATCAACATGATCACATTAGATGAAAAAAGCGGTACGGAGAAAAAAACACCTGTACAAATGCTGGCGCAGGCATCTACCATACACGATGCGATTAGTGTGATCGATACCGGCATGAAAGGTACGATGGCAGACTATGTCATAGCCTCTGTTACCGAAACCGCCCTGATGGACGTATTTCCATTTGTGGCAGAAGCCAGAACAATCAAAAAATCAGAAGAAGAAATAGCCGCCTCCGGTGAATAAAAGAAAAAAACATTTACGGCCGGGCGGACAGAAAACTCAGAACCGAAAGGAGATTGTATGACTATTCAAAAAAACATTTCAGCAATATGCGCTTCACTCCCCGAAGGCGTTAAGTTAGTNNGCTGTTTCCAAATTTCACCCGGTCGAAACGATAAAAGAAGCCTACGAAGCAGGTATACGTATCTTCGGAGAAAGCCGCGTACAGGAGTTGGTAACGAAACAGCCGGTTTTGCCGGAAGATATCGAATGGCATTTCATCGGCACATTACAAACAAATAAGGTCAAATATATCGCGCCTTTCATCTCAATGATACACAGCGTGGATACGTTGAAACTAGTACAGGAAATCGACCGTCAGGCAGCCAGGTGCAGCCGGGCCATACGCGTCCTGATCGAAGTGCATATCGCCGAAGAAACGAGTAAACACGGATTTTCCGTTGATGAATGCAAGGCGCTCTTTACCGGAGACGTTCTGCAACAATTTCCCAACATACAGGTTTGCGGATTGATGGGAATGGCTACATTTACAGACAATACCGACCGCGTCCGGCGCGAATTCGGACTATTGCGGAGTCTCTTCGAAGATATAAAATCAATGCCGTTTACCGGCAGGGATTTTTTCACCGAATTGTCCATGGGGATGAGTGACGATTACAAAATAGCCATTGAGGCAGGAAGTACAATGGTACGCATCGGTACGGGAATCTTCGGAACAAGGCAATAGATAAGAAAGTAACTCCGCACTTTCCGCCAACAACAAAAAACAAATCAGTAACTAAAACGAACAATCCTGCAAAAACAGTACGGTAAATATGGAACCGCTAAAAATCATAGAAAAATATTATGATATACAGTCCGAAGCATATCATATACTCGTGACACACAGCAGAAATATAACCGATAAAGCATTATCCATTGCAAAAGCGCATCCCGGAATGAACCTGGACCTGACATTTATCGAAGAAGCGGCCATGCTGCACGATATCGGCATGATCTTATGCTACGCGCCGGATATTGATTGTCACGGAACATACAAATATATATGTCACGGATATTTGGGAGCCGATCTGCTCAGGAAAGAAGGTTTTCCGCGACATGCGCTTGTCTGCGAACGTCACACGGGAACAGGTATATCCCGTCAGATGATCGAAAAGAATAAATTACCATTACCCCACAGGGATTTTTTACCGGTCTCTCCGGAAGAACAACTGATCTGTTTTGCCGACAAATTCTTCAGCAAGACAAAGCTCAATAAAGAAAAGAGTATCAGCAAGATCCGGGATTCATTAAGCCGATATGGCGAAGAAACGGTTATACGTTTTGATGACTGGTGTAAACTCTTTTTAGTATAATTATTCATTTTAACTCATTTATTTATTATACTTTTGCAGCCAAATCGTTTGCAAAAAAAGGTTTTGAAACGGATTTTATTATTTATATTACTTCTTGTCGGCACCGGGTGTAAAGTCACACAACAACCTGTCAATACAGCCGATACACAACCGGAATCATCCCAGGGGAAGGCTCCGGAAGAAGTGGTGCATACCCCGGATACGGACCTGCCGTCCGGAAAAGACACGACAACTATTTCAGAGCTGATACATACGGCAGACAGCCTCCTGATCACAGAAGACAGTCTGTCGGCCGGCCCCATAACAATAGATCCCGACAGTTTAACGATCCTTCCCGACAGCCTGCCGGCAGACTCCATTCCAAAGAAAAAAGGAAAGCTCGAAGCGATAGTTGAATATCAGGCAAAAGACTCCATTGTGATGACTGCCGGAAACCTTGTCTTCCTGTATGGGGAAGCCGATGTAAAATACCAGAACATCGGACTCAAATCCGAATTTATGCAAATGAAAGTAGACAGTAGCCTGCTTTTTGCCACGCATGGAGTAGACTCATTAGGAGAAGAATTCGGATATCCCGTATTTTCAGAAGGCGACCAGGAAATGGAAGCCAAGGAAATGAGTTACAATTTCAAAACGGGGAAAGCATACGCAGTACATATTGTAACCAAACAGGGCGAAGGTTTCGTCATTTCCCAACAGGCAAAAAAAATGGAAGGGAATATCATGCATATGAGAAACGGGAAATATACCACATGCGACCATGAACACCCCCATTTCTACATAAACCTGACAAAAGGAAAAGTCAAAACCGGTAAGGACATCGTAACCGGACCGGTCTACCTTGTGGTAGAAGACGTCCCGCTCCCCGTCGCATTTCCTTTCGCATTCTTCCCTTTCACCGATTCTTATTCATCGGGGATCATTATGCCTTCTTACGGAGATGAAATGAACAGGGGCTTTTTTCTGCGCGACGGGGGTTATTATTTTGCGTTAAGCGACTATGCCGATCTCGCACTGACAGGAGAAATCTATACCAAAGGCTCCTGGGGGTTAGGCGCCAGGTCCTCCTACCGGAAACGCTACAAATATTCCGGAAGTTTCGACCTGTCGTATATCACAACTATAACAGGCGAAAAAGGACTGGATGATTACAGCAAAGGAAATGATTTTAAAATAAGATGGTCGCATTCGCAGGACCCCAAAGCGAATCCGTATCTTACCCTTTCGGCCAGTGTTGATTTCGGATCCAGCCGTTACGACAAAAACAATCTGAATTCATTATACGGGCAAAATGCGACGGAAAACAACAAAGGTTCCAGTGTGAGTTTAAGCAAACGCTTTCCAAACAAACCTTTCAGTATTTCCGCGTCCATGAATATCAACCAGCGCTCCAAGGATTCGACTGTTTCCGTATCATTGCCCGACCTNNCAGCCGTATCTATCCCTTCAAACGGAAAAATGCGATCGGAAAAGAACGATGGTATGAAAAGATTTCCATGAGTTATACCGGACGCCTGAAAAATAACATTTCGACAAAACAAGATAAACTATTCAAATCCAGCCTGATAAAAGATTGGAACAATGGCATGACACATGCGATTCCGATCAGTGCGACCTATACG
>DOZP01000268.1:9764-9924 GCA_003517945.1 Porphyromonadaceae bacterium
TGGCGCCAACGGATACGACCTACGGCTTTTACCGCGTATACGATTTCAACGCATCCGTTTCCGCATCAACCACATTATATGGAACGTTTACGCCGATAAAACCTTTACAAAAATACGTCAGTGTCATACGGCATCGTTTTGAACCTTCGATATCTTTCAA
>DOZP01000268.1:9980-10973 GCA_003517945.1 Porphyromonadaceae bacterium
TATACCAGCCAGGGATATTATCCTCTTTTTTCCAAACGGCCGCCGATGGGTAAAAGCGGTAGCATATCTCTCCAGGTAAATAACAATATTGAAGCAAAAGTACCGGATGAAGAAGAAGAATCAGGATTCAGGAAAATCAGTCTTATAGATAACCTATCCGGATCGATGAACTATAATCTTGCGGCAGATTCTTTTCAATGGAGTGACTTAAACGCAAATTTACGTCTGAAGATATTAAAAAACTATACACTTAACTTAAGCGCTGTGTTCGACACGTACACGTATGAAGTAGCAGGGCAACAACTGCGCAGAGTCAACAAACCCCGCTGGACCGTCGGGAAAGGTATCGGCCGGTTGAGAAGCACAGGCACCAGTTTCTCCTACACGCTCAATAACGACACATTCAAAAAATTGTTTGGCGGCGGGGGAGATGATAAGAAAACGAGCAAGAACCGGTCTTCCGACGTTGATGATATGACGGATCCGGACGAATACGATCCGGACGACCCTTACGGAGAGGAAGAAGATATGGCGGCGGAAGAACAAGACAATGAAGGGGGGGGACTGCTCAACCGAAAGAAAAAGACTGAAGGCGAATATGATGAGGACGGATATTATAACGCAACCATCCCCTGGAGCCTATCATTAAGTTACAGCCTTTCGCTGGCCTACGACACAAGCAAACCCGACCTGGTAAAAAAAGAATATCCCCGCATACTGACCCACTCGCTAAGTTTTAACGGCAATCTGCAACCCACCAAAAACTGGCGGATAACATTCAGCGGAACGTATGATTTCGACTTTAACAAAATAGTGGGAGTGCGGTGTAGCATATCACGAAGCATGCACTGTTTCCAGATGTCGGCAAGTATCATCCCGATGGGTAACTACAAATCCTACTCGTTCTCCATCTCGGCCAATTCATCCATGCTCAAAGATCTGAAATACGACCAGAGCAGTACGCCTAACACCGGACAAACGTGGTATTAATGT
>DOZP01000268.1:11124-12609 GCA_003517945.1 Porphyromonadaceae bacterium
TCAAAAGAACGGTATCCGGATGCACACATCGTTCGTAGCCTCGATGAATTGCTGGCAATCAGCGAAATAGAACTTGTCATTATAAATACTCCCGACGCAACCCACTACGAATATACAAAAAAGGCATTGGAAGCCGGAAAAAATGTCATTGTAGAAAAACCATTCGTCAAAACAACAGAAGAAGGCAAGGCGCTGATAGCTCTTGCAAAAGAGAAAGGACTTATGTTAGGCGTATACCAGAATCGCAGGTGGGATGCGGATTTTCTGACTGTTAAAGAGATTATTGACAGCAACAAAATAGGACGTGTTGTCGAATTCGAATCCACATTCGCCCGTTACCGGAACTATATCCAGGCGGGAAACTGGAAAGAACAGGATGGCGGTATGGCCTACAATCTCGGTTCTCACTTAATAGACCAGTGCGTCTGCCTGTTCGGTATCCCGGAAGCGGTCTTTGCCGATATCGCTATATTAAGGGATGGAGGCATAGTCGACGATTATTTCAAGATCTGCCTGCTTCGCTGTGCAAAAGCGCCCGAAGTACGTATAACACTCAAAGCCAGCTACCTGATGCGCGAACCCGAACCTCGTTTTGTTGTTCACGGCACCGAAGGATCGTATGTCAAATACGGAGTCGACAAACAGGAAGAATTGCTCAAAAACGGAGCCATTCCCGTATCTCCCGACTGGGGGGTGGAAACAGAAGATGAATGGGGGATCCTGAATACAGAAACAGACGGACGGACTTTTTATGGAAAATACCCGAGCCAACGCGGAAACTATGCGGATTTTTACGAATCGGTATACCAACATCTTCGCAACAGGGTTCCGCTTCCGACCGATGCCGCCGGTGTTTTACCTGTCATAAAACTGATAGAAGCCGCCGGGGAAAGCAGCCGCAATAAATCCGTAATACTGCTATCGGATTAGTTTTGTCTATTTGCCGTTTAATATACAGACTATGAAACACGAATTATGTTGCATCGGGCACATCACCCTGGATAAGGTGACAACTCCCCAGAAGACAGTACACATGCCGGGCGGAACCTCATTTTATGTTTCGCACGCGATCCGGAATTTTAACGATATCGATTATGCCTTAATCACAGCGGTAGGTGATTCCGAACGTCATGTAACGGACAAAATGCAGGCGCAGGGCATCCGCACCACAGTGTTACCCAGCGCGTATTCCGTTTTTTTCGAAAACATATACGGAGAAAATTCCGACGAACGCAAACAACGCGTGAGGGCAAAAGCCGACCCTTTCACAATAGAACAACTACAGGATATCGAATCCGGAATTTTTCATTTAGGCGCACTGTTAGCCGACGACTTTTCGCCGGATATAATCCGCTATCTTGCCGGAAAAGGCAGGGTATCCGTAGATTCCCAGGGATACCTGCGGGAAGTACGCGATACACATGTTTACGCGACCGACTGGAAAAATAAGCAAGACGTTCTGAAATACATCCATTTCCTGAAAGC
>DOZP01000114.1:0-9937 GCA_003517945.1 Porphyromonadaceae bacterium
GGTTATGAGCAGGCCGAATCTTTGCTATTACTCCACGGATCCGTCAAAAAGGCCATAGACAGCACGAAATAGACAACCGGATGTAAAACAGGTTTGGATTTTCAAAGAGCTTTTAAGAGAGAAATTACCCCTGTTAATCAAATATTTGCTAAATTTGTAGGTAAAAAGAGAATTTTCATGATATTATATGTTCTCTTATATTTATGTCTTTGAGATAATTTATTAGGCTAATGGAAGAGTTACAGGCAAAGGAAGTGCAGATGTCGCACGGTGATGTCGAAGAAAAGATATATTTTTGTGGAAATTAAAGGAATAAGTAATTTAATAGATTAAATAAATGAAGATTAAAAACATAGAATTTCGGAATTATAAAAAATTTGTCGCTGAAAAGCGCATTTCTTTTCTTAATTCAAATAATGAAATAAATGATTTAACCTTAATAGTAGGAAATAACGGAACGGGAAAGTCTTCGCTATTACAAGCAATTGTTGCAATGATTGCGCCATTGACGCGCGATAGATTTAAAGCACCAGAAATTGAATGGAGTGGATTTGAGTATCGTTTTATACAGAGTGGACGGATGCCGTTGCATATTCAAGCCCATGTTGAGTTCTCGGAAAGTGAGTTAGACGAGACTATTAGATATGCCCAAAAACTAAATGATCTTGGCGACAAATTAGGTATACCAAACAGAAACACGGATGTTACTGTGACATTTGACTATGACAACCAAAAACCAATTGTTAAAGGAACAGGAGGAGGCAATTACTTCCAGTTTTTGGGCTATCAATATGCCAAAAAACTAACTGCTTTTGAGGCTAATAAGACGAGTCTATTCGAAAAAGTCGGCAATATCTATTGGTATACAGAACAACGAACTTCATACAATGTAAATGATATCTTTGACAAAGAAATACCTCAGATAGATTCGATACGATCATTTTTATCAAGCGCTTACAGTTTTCATATAGCTTTAGCTGATAAAAAAAGAGTTTTGAAAGAAGGTGAGTTTGATTTTTATGAAAAATTGTCAGCGTTATATTCTGCTATTTTTATAGATAGGAAATTCGTTGGCTCTGCACCTCGGTTTGATATATTCGAAAAGAGTTCTGCACCCGATTTCTTCTTGACGGATGGACAAAATGAATATGAATTATCGGAAATGTCGGCAGGAGAAAGAGCGATTTTTCCCATTCTTATGGATTTTGCAAGATATAATATAAATAATTCTATTGTCATTATTGACGAAGTAGAATTGCACTTGCATGCTCCGTTACAGCAAGCATTTATTAGAGCTTTGCCAAAATTAGGAAAGAATAATCAGTTTATATTAACAACCCATTCCGATAATGTCTCGGTGATGTTTGACGATTCTGAAAACCAAATAATTAGATTGAGATAATGACTAAAATCATAACTATATATTGCGAAGGAAAAAGGTGAAGTCATGACTTCGATATCCTTGACAAAATAATGGGGGATATTGTAACTATAAAACCAATTGGTGGAAAAAAAGGAGCAAATGCGATTATTGAATTTGTTGAAAAAGGAGTAACAGTTTCTGATTTTTATCTTTTTTTCAGAGATAGGGATTTTGATTGCGAAGTTCCGTTAGAAGAAGAACTTTATTTTGATGGCAATAAAACATACTATAGTTATCGCACAACTATTGAAAATTATTTGTTTGATACTTCATTGTTTCTCCAATTCGTAGAAAAAGAAAGAATGGAATTAAAATATGGTATCAGGAATGAGGAGGATGTCAAAGGGATTTTTATAGAAACTGCCAAAGACTTACGGTGCTATCAAGCTGTAAGGCACACACTTGGAGAATTACGTTTCTCAAATAGCTTTAACACAACTTGGGTTATTGATGGTAGCGGACATTTACCTCCCAAATTAGACCTGAAACATTGTCAAACAAATGGCTGGAATTTGATTCAAAAGGCCGTTTCAAAAAATAACGAAAAATGGACAAAATCGAATTTCAACTCTAAATTGGATAAATATCTCGAATTGTTTGATGACAAGTTCTTTGCAGAATTAAAATTTTTGGTTTATTATCAAGGAAAAGATTTTGCCAAAGCACTTACGAATAAACTATCTGACTTCCCATTAAAAAAATACTATAAATTTGCAAAAGAACATTTTGATTACAGGAAATTTGGCGATCTTGTAGAGTTAAAGAAAATTGTGGAAAAAGAAAAATAGCTTAATGCCCGGTTCTCAATAAGATTACAGTGTACACAAAATTACGTAGTCTTTATTTTTTAATCAGGTTCATAAATTCCTCCCTTGTTTTTGCTTGTTGAAAGGAACCGGTAAAATCGGATGTGGTGGTCAGGGAGTTTTGTTTTTGTACGCCGCGCATCTGCATGCACATGTGTTGCGCTTCGATGACAACCATAACACCTAACGGGTTGAGGGTTTGCTGGATACTGTCTTTTATCTGAAGGGTCAGCCGTTCCTGTATCTGTAGCCGGCGCGCGAAAATATCCACGACGCGCGGAATTTTACTAAGTCCGGTGATGTATTTGCGCGGTATGTATGCGACGTGTACTTTTCCGAAAAACGGTAGCATGTGATGTTCACAGAGTGAGAAAAAATCAATATCCTTAACGATCACCATCTGTTTGTAATCTTCTTCAAGGAACATGGCGGACTTTAGCACTTCTACCGGATCTTCATCGTATCCCTGCAACATAAACTGCATTGCTTTTGCGACTCTTTCCGGAGATTTTACCAATCCTTCACGTTCCGGATTTTCCCCTAATAAACGAATGATTTCCCTATAGTGTTCGGATAGCGCCTGTGTGATTTCCGGAGACTTATGTTTCATCTGCAGGATGTTTTTATTGTATGGCTAATCTAAGAGTAACCGGATTTTATCTTCAATGATATAGGTTTCGTTTTTGGTCTGCGGAAAAATTTCACGCAGACTGCGGAGCATGTGGGATGCTTCTTCATACGACCGGTAGTCGCCCACATGAAGTTTCCAGAATGGGGCATAGTATGTTACATATGTCCCGATATCAGGATATAATTCTTTTATTTTCTTTTGTTTATCTATAGCCTCTCCTTTGGATGTACGTTGATCATTTCCGGAATAAACCTGTATGCGGTAACCTTCTGTGATCAGATATGTTTTCCCGTTTATTACATCTATGTTTTCGCAGTCTATGCGTGTGCCTACAAGCTGTTTCAGCGATTCGGACTGATGTATGATGACGACTCCTGCTCCGGGCTTCGAAGATCTTTCCAATAAGTCGAAAATGGAGAAATACGGGGACTGGGCGCACACGAATAGGTGATGTCCTGATAACATGAAAACAGACATAAAAAGAATGGAAAAGAACCGGTGTTTCATAGACGTATAATTAAAATCCCCTGTTTATATATAAGAAAACCTTACCCTTATGTATGTCGAAGGGCAAGGTTCTCCTGTTATTATTTTTCAATACTTTCAATAGCTTCAATGATCGGCATGAATTTGTCAACGCCCAATGATGCGCCTCCTATCAGTCCGCCGTCTACGTCCGGATTGGCGAATAGTTCTTTTGCATTATCGGCATTACAGCTCCCGCCATAAAGTATGGAAGTATCGTTCGCTATATTTTCACCGTATTTTCCGGCAATTGTCCGGCGTATATGAGCATGTATTTCCTGCGCCTGGGCTGCCGTAGCGGTTTTGCCGGTTCCGATCGCCCAAACCGGTTCATAAGCCAGTACCAATTTCCCGAAATCTTCGGGTGATAGGTCGAAAAGTGAATTTTTTATTTGTTCGTCAACCACTTCAAAATGTTTACCGGCTTCACGTTCTTCAAGTACTTCGCCGATACAAAAGATAGGAGTCAGATTGTTTGCCAGCGCTAACTTAACCTTTTCTTTTAATATCTCGGGTGTTTCATGATAATACGCACGGCGTTCGGAATGGCCTAATATAACATATTCGGCTCCTGTGGAAGCGACCATGGCGGCAGATACCTCACCGGTATACGCTCCTTTTTCTTTATCCGCACAGTTCTCGGCGGCTACACCTATTTTAGTTGTGTCAATTGTTCCGGCAATGCTTGCAAGATGTGTAAAGGGGATGCCGATAACCACATCGCATTTTGTCGTTTTACCCATCAGGGCTTTGTTCAACCCTTCGGCAAGTGCGATTCCTTCCGTGAGGGTTGTGTTCATTTTCCAGTTTCCTGCTACAATATTTTTTCTCATTTCTTAAATATTTAAAAAGTTTTCAGTTGTTTTTTCCGGTTTTGTTTTTCTCCTGTTACGCAGGTAGTCATAGATCCAGACGAATAGCAAAGGTAATGTAAAGCAACATATTATCCATATCCACGGAGACATTTCTTTTTTCGGCTGCTTTTCCGGAACATAAAGAAGTTTGTCCATTACGGCGCTTACCTGATCTTCGGACGGAATGTCGTTGTAGTGCCATTTCCGGAGAATCGTACCGGATTTCAATAAGACAAGTCCCGGATTAGCGCGAACGATTGTTTTCAGCGTGACGTCGTCTGCTGTTAAAAACGGATATTCAGCTCCGGTATTGTTTATCCAGGCATTTATTTCTTCGCCGGTAGAGCTTGTGACACCGTAAAAATCAATATGGCGCTCCCGGGCATAATCATAGATATTATTGATTTCATCCGTTTTTTTATCGCTGGCCTTTTCGGTTTTATGGGCTATCAGCAGAAATACTCCGTTTTCGGCTGATAGTATTTCTTCTGCGATGTTATCCTCCATGTTGTTATACAATTCAAAGGAAGTAACAGGGGGTACGTATCCTTCTTTGATCAGTTCTGCTTCCACAAATGTCCAGGTAGAATCTCCCGCCGGAGCGGTTTCGGAAGTGAAGGCTTTCTTTTCACCGTTTTTCTTATAAATGAACCGGTATTCGTCCTGTGGCGCATCCGCAGGAAAAGACATGAGTCCGGGGATGTTAGCGCCTATTTTGTAAGGGCGGAAATCTATAATGGGAAGATGGCTGTAGTTATACCAGGAAAACCACATCGGGAAAGCATAGGCAAAAAGAACGATAAACCAGTAAACTTTGTACGTATATACCGGAGTCATTCGTTTGTGGTATAGATAAGTTATGACAGATGCCGGAAGAAGGATCAGAAAATTCTTGAAAAAAGTTTGCCAGTTTGTAAGAATAATGGCTTCGCCGAAGCATCCGCAATCATGTACGGGATTGAAAACGGCAAGATATAATGTAAGTAAAGTCATGAAAACCATGAATGCGAGCATACACATTGTTGTCAATCTGCGATAGACCGCCATCAGTATGCATAAACCCAGCATAAATTCGATAGCGGACAGGTTGAAAGAAACAAACGGGGCTATCGGATTAAACGCAGAAAGGCCGAAAGCTCCAAAATAATCTTCTATTTTGATAGCGCCCCCTACCGGATCAATACATTTTACCGCTCCGGAGAAAATAAAGGTGGCTCCAAGTATAATGCGGCAAATTCCGGCAATAATTTTTCGGTAGTCTGTCGTTTTCATATAAATTTACCGGGTATCCGGCATGTGTTCCTGTTCATAAACCAGCTTGATCAGCCCGAATAGTGCATAATTGATGATATCTTTGTAGTTGGCGTCGATACCTTCGGAAATGTTGACTTTTCCTTCATTGTTTTCGATTTCCTTTACGCGATTCAGCTTTGTCAGTATCAGATCCGTATAAGAGCTTATCCGCATCAGTCGCCATGCTTCATCATAATCATGGTTTTTTGCATACATAAGCTCTTTTGTTTCAGTCATGTATTGATCGTACAACCGGAGTGCTTCGGCAGATGTCATATCCGTATTATCGGAATAGCCAAGATACAACTGAATCAGTCCGATGATGCCGTAGTTAACAATACCGGTAAATTCGGGCTTTATCCCTTCGTTTATCCTGCTTTTCTTTTTTATTTCAAGGCTTCTTATGCGTTTAGCCTTTATAAGTATCTGGTCTGTAATGGATTCCGGACGCATGATACGCCATGAAAGGCCATAGTCTTCCAATTTTTTCTCATAGATTTCACGACAAAGCCTGATTACTTCTTCAAATTGTTCTTTCGTATCTGCCATGATTTTTTGTTATATGATTTGCAAAGATAGTGCAAATCAGATGTAATGTCAAAAGAAAATGCATTTTCTTTTGACATTACATCTGATGCCCCTTGTCTTCAATTTGCAATTAAAGACAGCGTTTATTCTAAAATCATGGAAAAATATCAATTTATGAACAACGTATTTTCTGTCCGATTTTTAATATCATGTTTTGCCGGATATTGTTCATCTCACATAATTTCTGAATGCTTACTCCGTATTTTTTAGACAGTAAAAATAAGGTGTCTCCGGATTGAATTTTATGATATACAGCTCCGTCAGATGTATTTTCAGCGGAAGATGTCTGTACGGGGACTTCAATTTTTTTTCCGGAGGAGTGACCGGTATTGGCCTCCGGCGTCTGTATTTTGTCGGATTTGGCCGGTTGTTCTTTTGGTATCGTATCGGGAGAGGCTTTCACCGTTACCGGTTTGGCCCGGAAGCATATGGGCTGCCCGATGGAAAGAGTAGATGTTTGCGAAATGCCGTTGAGACGGCATAATTCACTGACGGATGTTCCGTATTTGCGCGCTATCAGGCCTAATGTTTCGCCTTTCTTCACCCGGTGTACCGCTACGGCATTTTCGGAGGTTGAATAGATATTACTGTTTTTACCGTTTATCTTTATGTTCTGGAATACATATTCGTCTTTGTAGGGGGTTTTATTTTCAAAATCAATAATCTCCGCCGGATTGATATCTTTTCCGAGAAAACGTGTTTCAAAATGGAGGTGAGAGCCTGTTGACCGTCCGGTGTTTCCTCCTAAAGCGATAGGTTCTCCGGCGCGTATGATCTGGTTTTCACGAACTAAAAATTTGGATAAATGGCCGTAGACGGTTTCCAGTCCGTTAGGATGGCGTAATACAAGATAATAGCCGTATCCCTTGCGTTCATAGCTTTTGATTCTCACTTTTCCGTCAAATGCGGCGCGTACCGTATCCCCGACGTGCAGACCCAAATCAATCCCGCGGTGCATGCGACGGCGACGCGGCCCGTATTTTGACGTGATTCTTATTTGTTCATAATCAATAGGCATGATAAAGGAGGAACAATCTATATTATACGCATCGGGAAATTCGATTTTAGCCTTTATAAATGGATTGACATGTATCGTATCCCAGTTGGAATTATATAATTCATCGGCGGGGAACATCAGGTTTTCCGTGGTCAGCAGTTCATTAAATTCATTCAACTTTACAACGGCCAGTTCGTCGGATATGATCTGAGTCGGGGATACACGGTTTGCCATTAGTTCGGAAACCTGTTTGTCAAGACGTTCATTTATTGATTTGTCCTGTACAACACTTTTTCGTTGCGCCTCGGCGCTTACATGTATTCCTGCTATAAAACCACAGCAAATAAAAAGTATATATCGTATATTCATGCAAATGCTAATTAAGTTTCTAATAGTTAATGTGTTACATTGTTCTTCATCCATTACCGGAAAGAAGACAAAAATCCCCTTGGATTATTGCTTCCAACCCAAAAATCGGCCCAAAGGTCATAAATCCAGATGAAAAATCCAAAATAATTATATGGAAATAACCTTGGATATCTTTCTGTTAGCACTAAAATTCATTTCTAATGCGCATAAAATCAGCAATATATTTAGTTTTATGTTTTGCAGCATAAAAATGCGCATAAATATCTTTTTGTAATTAAGTCTTCTGTTTTTATTTTTGTATTATTTCACCAAATAGAAGTAATAAATGATAAATTACTGCACACATATAAAAATACCCGAATCACCCTTTAAAATTCAGTATAAAGACCGTGTTATGTTTATCGGTTCCTGTTTTGCCGGTCATATAGGGGATAAAATGTCTGTATACAGGTTCCGGGTAAATACAAATCCGTTTGGCGTTCTGTATAATCCATTGTCCGTATCTTCCGCATGCAGACGGATGTTGAATCCGGAGCCGTTTGTTACGGATGATTTGTTTTTGCATGGGGGTTTGTATCATAGTTTTGCTCATCACGGACGATTTTCGGATGTATCTGCCGGATCGTGCCTTACCGGAATAAATGACTCGTTGCGTCATGCCGCGGAACAGTTACGTGCGCTTTCTTATCTGGTTATTACGTTTGGTACGGCTCATGTTTATCGTTTTAAAAAGAGTGGGGCTGTGGTTGCTAACTGTCATAAGCTGCCTGCGTCCGACTTTGTTTATGAAAGACTGACGGTTGGCCGTATTATGGATGAGTGGTCGGATCTGCTTCATGAATTATGGCGCATCAATCCTTCATTGAAAATAATATTTACGGTCAGTCCTATTCGTCACTGGAAAGACGGAGCGCATCCGAATCAGATCAGTAAAGCTACTTTACTTTTAGCGGAACAAGCTTTGGCGGAACAATACCCCGGACAGGTTTTGTATTTTCCGGCTTATGAAATAATGATGGATGAGCTGCGTGATTACCGGTTTTATGCGGAAGACATGATTCATCCGTCGTCGCAG
This sequence comes from Porphyromonadaceae bacterium, assembly GCA_003517945.1. Classification (GTDB taxonomy): domain Bacteria; phylum Bacteroidota; class Bacteroidia; order Bacteroidales; family Tannerellaceae; genus Tannerella. The sequence goes on from DOZP01000114.1 coordinate 8,562, forward strand.
GCTATTGATTATATATGGGAGCGGTTTAGTGATGTATATATGGATCGGGAAACACACTTATTGATGAAAGAGGTCGAGGTGATTAACAAGAGTTTGAATCATAGGCCTTTCAATATAAAAAATGAAGCGTATAAGCAATTTTTAATGCAAACATTCTTAAGAATCCGGCAGTTACGGAGCAAAAACCCTTATCTTTGCCTGCCGAATGAGGAAGAAGAAGTAGAAAAACTATTGAGAAATCTTTAACGTACGATTTAATGAATTATTCTATAAAAGAGATATCGGATATTATCGGAGCCGAATATAATACGATGAGGGAAGGTATTATATCTCATTTATTGACGGATAGCCGTACACTTTCATTTCCTGAAACCAGTTTGTTTTTCGCTATCAGGACGAAAACAAATGACGGGCATAAATATATCCGTGATTTATATCAATTAGGGGTCAGAAGTTTTGTTGTTACAGACGAAGATCCCGGTTTTTACCGGATGCCGGACGCCACTTTTCTTTTTGTGAAAGATGCATTGGGCGCTTTGCAGAAATTGGTTGCTTATCATCGCAAACGTTTTTCCATTCCTGTCATAGGTATTACCGGAAGTAACGGTAAGACCGTGGTGAAAGAACTCCTGTATCAACTGATGCATACGGATTTTAATATCGTACGTTCCCCGCGTAGCTATAATTCGCAGATTGGCGTACCGCTGTCCGTATGGGAAATGAACGAGCAGCATACGCTTGGTATTTTTGAGGCCGGGATATCTGAGCCTGATGAAATGGACAAGTTACGCCCTTTGATTGCTCCGACGATAGGGCTGATTACAAATATTGGCGAGGCGCATCAGGAAAACTTTCAGTCTGCGAAAGAAAAGTGTATGGAAAAATTATCGCTGTTTATCGATAGCGATGTTATTCTGTATAATGCGGACGATAAGTTGATCGAGAGCGCTTTGGACGCNNATGTGTCTTTCGTATAAAGCCATCGGGTGGGGCCGTAAAGATACGGATGCCACTTTATTTGTAAATTCAATAGAGAAAGGCGAGAATTCGACAAAATTACGTTGTACGACCATGGGGATTGTGCACGAATATGTTATTCCTTTTACGGATGACGCCTTTATTGAAGATGTATTGCATTGTATGGCCGTTATGTTTTATCTGAGCCCATTGGATATTCTTCATAAAGATGCGGTATTTGCGTCTCTGGAACCGGTAGCTATGCGTCTTGAAGTAAAAGACGGAATAAATGGTTGCCAGCTTATCAACGATACTTATAATTCGGATATTAACTCATTGCATGTAGCGCTTGACTTTCAGCAGACCCGGCGGGCGGATAAGAAACTGAGAAATACGGTTATCCTCTCCGATATCCTGCA
>DOZP01000114.1:9958-11172 GCA_003517945.1 Porphyromonadaceae bacterium
GTGGATCGTGTCATCGGCATCGGCCCCGGTATCAGCGAAAACGGGCGATTGTTTAAAGGGATGGAGACGGTCTTTTATCTTTCTACCTCCGAATTTATTCATTCGTTTAAACCGGATTTGTTCCGTGATGAAATTATTCTGATAAAAGGCTCGCGTTCGTTCCATTTTGAGCATATAACGGAATTGTTGGAGAAAAAAGTGCATGAGACGATACTGGAAGTAAATCTTGACGCGATTATTCATAATTATAATTATTACCGTTCGCGTCTTCATCCCCAAACGAAAATGGTCTGTATGGTGAAAGCATTCGGTTATGGTGTCGGTTCTTTCGAACCGGCCAAGACTTTACAGGATCATCGTTGTGATTATCTTGCCGTAGCGGTTGCCGACGAAGGAGAAGATCTGCGAAAGGAAGGAATCTCCGTGCCCATCATGGTAATGAATCCGGAGCTGCATAGTTTTCACCTTTTATTCGATTATATGCTGGAACCTGAAGTCTATAGCTTCCGGTTGCTGGATACATTAATAAAAGAGGCTTCCCGCCGTGGTATTACCTCGTTTCCCATACATATTAAAATAGATACGGGCATGCATCGCCTGGGATTCGAGCCGGAAGATATGCCGGAGATATGCCGGAGAATAAAATCACAGGGCGGCGGGCTTGTCGTACGTTCCGTTTTTTCACATCTCGCAGGAAGCGATTCGCCGGAATTGGATGATTTTACGAAAAAGCAGATCGAAATTTATACCGCGGCGGCTTCGGTTCTTGAAAAAAAACTGGGCTATCCGGTACTGAAACATATCTTGAACTCTGCCGGGATAGAACGGTTTCCGGAACACCAGAAAGACATGGTTCGCCTGGGAATTTCTTTGTATGGGATAAGTGCGTCGGGCACTGCCGAAGGTTTACAATCTGTCTGTTCACTTAAAACGGTTATTCTGCAGATACGAAATGTGCCGGCAGGAGATTCTGTCGGATACGGACGCAAAACATACGTTCGGCGTGATACCAGAATAGCTGTGATACCGATAGGTTATGCCGATGGATTGGACCGTCTCCTGGGTAATGGAACAGGGGAAGTGCTTGTTGGTGGCAAGCGTTGTCCGATTGTAGGGAATATCTGCATGGATGCATGTATGGTCGATGTAACGGATGTGGATGTAAAAGAGGGAGACCGGGTGGTCATCTTCAATGATGTGCTGACGGTGAATGA
>DOZP01000114.1:11189-15174 GCA_003517945.1 Porphyromonadaceae bacterium
GTAAAACGTATTTATTTCCGCGAATAAAATAAAAATACCGCTTTTGATCATATATTATTCGGTTTACACTATCTTTGCCTGCGAATTATAGAATGAAAACTAATGAGTTACAATTTATTAAAAGGGAAAAGAGGTATTATTTTCGGTGCATTAAACGATTTGTCTATTGCCTGGAAAGTAGCGGAGCGAGCTGTTGAAGAAGGTGCGGTAATTACATTGTCGAATACGCCGGTGGCTGTTCGCATGGGAGATGTGAAGTCATTATCGGAAAAACTGAATGCGGAAGTTTTACCGGCCGATGCTACTAATGTGGAAGATCTGGAAGTTGTATTTTCACAGTCGGTGGAAATATTAGGAGGGAAAATTGATTTTGTCCTTCATTCGATCGGGATGAGTCCGAACGTACGCAAAAAGAATACATACGATAACCTGGATTATGATTTTTTGTCGAAGACAATTGATATTTCGGCCATCTCTTTTCATAAAATGATCCAGACGGCGAAAAAACAGGATGCGATTGCCGAATACGGTTCGATTGTCGCTCTTTCTTATGTAGCCGCCCAACGGACCTTTTTCGGATACAACGACATGGCGGATGCCAAGAGCCTGCTTGAGTCGATTGCCCGTAGCTTCGGATATATATACGGACGTGAGAAAAACGTACGTATTAATACCATATCACAATCGCCGACTATTACAACAGCCGGTAGCGGTATCAAAGGAATGGATCATCTGATGGATTTTTCCGATAAAATGAGTCCCCTGGGCAATGCTTCGGCTGATGAATGCGCCGATTACTGTATCATGATGTTTTCGGATTTTACGCGGAAAGTAACGATGCAGAACCTGTATCATGATGGCGGCTTTTCCAGTATGGGAATGAGTCTCCGCGCGATGAACCAGTATAGTAAAGGAATGGATGAATTTACCGACGAAAACGGAAATATCATCTATGGTTGATATCTGTTGTTTTTATATTGATTGAACATGTTGCTCAGGATCTATCCGGAAAATCCGAACCCGAAAGATATTCGAAAAGTCGCTTGTGTTTTGCAAGACGGCGGGTTGGTTATTTATCCGACCGACACGATGTATGCAATCGGTTGCGATGCCCTGAATGTACGTGCGGTAGAGCAGATATGCAGAATGAAAGGGGTGAATCCGCAGAAGAGTAACCTTGCCATTATCTGTTATGACCTATCCAGTATAAGTGAACATGCAAAAGTTAGTAATGCGGTCTTTAAGCTGATACGCGATTACCTGCCGGGTCCTTATACTTTTATCTTGCCGACCAGTAATAATCTGCCGAAAATTTATAAAAACAGGAAAGAGGTGGGAATCCGTATGCCCGACAACTCTATCATCCATGAGATATGCAGAGAATTGGGGCATCCCGTAATGACCATGTCTGTTCACTACAATCCGGAAGAACCGGAATATACTACTGATCCGGAATTGATTCAGGAACGGTATGGTGCAGATGTGGATATTGTTATTGACGGAGGCTATGGTGATACGGAGGGGTCTACGGTTGTCGATTGTACGACGGAACCATTCGAAATTATCCGGCAGGGCAAAGGAGTTATTTATTTTTAGTCCGCAGCATACGGATAAAAAAAAATCCCGGATATTCTCCGGGATTTTTTTTATTTCGTTGTATATTGATTAAAGAACAACTTTGTAAGCTTTTCCATTCAATTGAACGATGTAAATACCTTTCGGCATAGATAATGTATAACTGTCGGAAATCGCATCCTGTTTGTAAAGCTGGCCGGTTATGGTATAGATGGAAAGAGTTCCCGGAGTTCCGGTCTTCACATACAACGTTCCTCCTGCTGCCCATATGGCGTCTTTTTCTACTGTAGCGTTACCGCTTTCACCGTTATCTCCGCCTTCACCGCTTTCTGTACGGCTCTTGTAATCAATAAATAATTCCAGATTGGTAGATACTTTTGAAATGGTTACATCCCATGTTCTTTCGCTGGTCGGAACGATTTTGATACCTTTATTAATGGCATAGTGCGGATTTTTCGTTGTAATATCCAATTCTTCACCTTCCTGTCCGTACACTTCAAATGTATAGTCCTGATTTGCCGCTACGTAATATATATCTTTCATAGGCGCTATGACAATCCCGTCTGCAGCAGCAATTTTAACTTTATGGTTCACAGTAGGATAAGCATTGCCGCTACCCGGTTGGTCTCCGATACGTTCATTTGTCCATAATTCATAATCGAATGAACTGATTGGGCCGTATTGTAAAAAGAATGGTGCAATATTCACTATATATTTGTATGTAGCCACACCGGTACCATCGGAAAACTTGGTTTTATTCGTGATTGCAACCGGCGTTAGCAAATTCTCAATTGATATAGAATCAGATTTATTCCATATTTTTAATTTCAGGAACGGCATAATGTCATTTCCGTTTTCGAAAGCCAGTTGTATTTCAAATACATGGTAATAATCTTTATAATTAACAGCACGGAGTGACAGTACAGAATCATTTTCAGTACCGATATTATAAGATTTAGCATATTTCCTGATATCTTCCCCCCCAAACGAAGGATTGAGCATTATAGAATCTTCTAATACATCATAAGAATAAAAGGTGATAGCATCATTAGTATCGCCACTGGTAAAATCATTAATACTTGTGCTGTTCGCATATGATGTGGAAGGGCTGACGGATAGACTTACCTTCACATTATTCGCACCGTTAATAACATTTGCTCCCAACAATAACATGGAGAACATTAATCCTAAAGTAAATTTCACTTTTTTCATATTCAAAAATTGTTTAAATTAATATTATTTTTTTCTTTCGCATTAATTATTACTGTTTAATAATCAGTATTTTATATTATAAAAAAAGAGTTTTGCGGCTATTGCCGTATTATAAAGCAGTGACAAAGATAAACATAATAGAATAATAGTAAAATATCTTCAATGTTAAATAAACCTAAATAATTGATACATAGTTAACTATATTTCATCTTGTAGAGACAAATATAGAACAAATCCGGATAAATATGAAGCGAACCGGCTTATTTTTATATCTTTTCGGAAAACAATCCGTAAGAGCAATATTAAAATAAAATCTGCGTTTTAACGATTGAAAAGTGAACTTTTTTTGAAAACTTGATTTTTTCACTACTTTCACGTTTTATATTGTAACTTTGCAGGTAAAAAATAGAAAAATAGTCAACGGAGGTGGGTAATCATAACATGCATGAAAAGAAAAAACTGTTGGAACAGATCTACATCCCGGCGGATATGAAGCAACTTCCTCCGGAAGATTTGCCGGATCTTTGTAGCGAATTGAGGCAGTTTATCATTGATGAACTTTCAAGAAATCCCGGTCATTTGGGTGCGAGCCTCGGCACGGTGGAATTGACGGTGGCGCTTCACTATGTTTTTAATACGCCGACCGACCGTATCGTATGGGATGTGGGTCATCAGGCTTACGGTCATAAAATATTGACGGGACGGCGGGAATGTTTCCATACGCTTCGTAAACTGGGTGGAATCAGCGGTTTCCCCAATCCGTCGGAAAGCGAGTACGACGCTTTTATAGCCGGCCATGCCTCCAACTCTATTTCCGCAGCTTTAGGTTTATCGACCGCGTTCGAACTGCGGCGCGATGACGATCGTCATGTAGTTGCCGTGATCGGCGACGGAGCCATGACGGGAGGGCTTGCTTTTGAAGGTCTGAATAATGCATCGAATAATCCGAATAATCTGCTGATCATACTGAACGACAATGATATGGCAATAGATCATAATGTCGGCGGGATCAGCCGTTACTTAGTGGATATCACTACCAGCCAGACCTATAATAAAGTGCGGTATGACCTGTACCGCATGATGCGCAAGGTGAATCTGATCGCGGAAGACCGGCGGGAAGGCATCCTGCGTTTTAATAACAGCCTGAAAGCGCTGATATCCAAGCAACATAATTTGTTTGAGGGATTCAGTATCCGGT
>DOZP01000340.1 GCA_003517945.1 Porphyromonadaceae bacterium
CGGAAAGCTATTTATGAAAAAGGGATCCAGCCTTCGTATAACGAAAACGATGCCTGGTTCCTGAAGGCCGAACACAATTGGAATCAGGTATGTAATGCCGGTATCACGTACGGTGCGCTTGCCATCTATGAGGATTATAAGTCCGAAGCGGTCGGCTTGGTAAACAGATCTCTTGAAAGTATCCGGTTAGCTATGAAGGAATATGGTCCGGATGGCGCTTATCCGGAAGGAATCGGTTATTGGGACTATGGCACATCGTTTAATATGATGTTTATAGCCGCTATCGAAAAGATCTATAAAACGGATTTCGGTATGAATGAAATGGAAGGGTTTATGGAAACGGGTATGTATTCGCAAGCTATGATTACTCCTTCTTTTCGTACGTTCAGCTATGCGGATAACGGATCGTACGTTTTTTTTAATCCCACTGTGTGCTGGTTTTATTCAAAAACTCAAAATCCGGCCTTGCTTTATTTGCAGAAAGGTTTGTATGAAAGAGATACCGATAAACGATTTGTGAGAGATCGATTAATACCTGTTGCATTAATTTTTGGTGCCGGATCCGGCGCTTCCCTGAAAGAAGTCACTGAACCGACAAAGCTTGTGTGGGCAGGACAAGGGCCTTCTCCCGTTACAACAATGCGTTCCTCATGGAGTGATCCCAATGCTTCATTTTTAGGTTTTAAACTTGGCTCTCCGAGTGTAAATCACGCACATATGGATGTCGGATCATTTATTTTTGAAGCGGAAGGGGTCAGATGGGCATTCGATTTCGGTACTGAAAATTACAACCGGTTAGAATCCAAAGGAGTGGATTTATGGAATAGTTCGCAGAATTCACAGCGATGGGATGTTTTCCGGTACCGGACGACATCGCACAATACGCTCTGTTTTAATGATAAACCACAATCCGTGTCGGCTACTGCTAAAATAGACGATGTGATAGAAACAGAAAAAAGCATGAGCGCTATGAGTGATCTTTCGGCTATATACAAAGCGCAGATCCCGGGCGTCAAAAGGGCTGTATCTTTAGTAGACAAAAAATATGTTGTCATTCAGGATCGATTGACTACAGACAATCAATTCACGAAAGTAAGCTGGAATATGCTTACCGAAGCGGATAAGATAACATTCACTTCCGAGAATACCGCTTTATTGGAGAAAGATGGCAAAAAGTTCTATATGAAAGTCCAGGCATCTGTTCCGATCCGTTTCTACAAGAAAAATACAACGCCGACAAATACCTACGATTCACCGAATGAAGGCAATCAATTTGTCGGATTTGAGGCCGACCTGGAGCTGGATAAAGCACAGGAGATTACCGTATGGCTGATGCCCGGCGAAGCCATAGCCAATCCTGCTAAGCCTTATGTTTTTAAATAAATGAAACCCTGTAACTGTACAGCAATGAAACATGAAATGAATAAATGGACAAACTTTTTTTTAATCTTTGTGTCCATATTGTTTCTCCTAACAAATCGGACAGTTCTGGCCTCATCCGGTACAGATGACCCTGTACTTCTTTTATCGCGATTGAATTTGGATGCTCCCGGAATGGAAAAGGTAAAAGCGGCTACCGATCCGCAGGAGGCTATAAAAGAGTTGTGGAGCGTTTATCGAAATGGAGGAGCCGGAAAGCATCCGGTTAGTCGGGAAGACAAAAGAAAATCGCTTCAAAATTATGCTTCTGCAAGAGATTTTGAGCTGGCCGACGATGCTATGAAGCATATATTATGCGGAGCCGGCGGACATCCGTCTTTTTTTCGCGGGGAGGAAATTGATTGGATAAATAATCCGGTTGCCGATAGCGAATGGATTTGGCAGCTCAACCGGATGGGTTTCTGGAATGCTATGGCAAAGGTGTATTGGCATACCGGAGATGAAAAATATGCAGCAGAATGGGTGCGTCAATTTTTGCAATGGACAAAGAATACGCCGAATGACCGGCAACATGCCAATGCCTGGCGATCGATCGAAGCGGGTATTCGTGGATATGCATGGATGAGCCTGTTTCAACATTTTCTTGATTCTCCTCATTTTACGCCGGAAGTATTGACGTCATTTTTAAATTCGTGCTACGATCATGCTGCTTTTCTGATGAAGAAGTATAGCAAATCCAGTAACTGGGCTTTGATGGAGGCGGAAGGAATAGCGTATATTGCAATCATGTTTCCTCAGTTTAAAGATGCGGAAGCGTGGCGGAAAGAAGCGTTTCGCCGTCTGAATGCGGAAACTTCCATTCAGGTATATCCGGATGGTCATCAACGTGAATTATGTATGGGATATCATGTCGGATGTATCAATTGGTTTTTCCGTACGTTTGAATTAGCCAAAATGAATAATTTGGATGGCGAATTCGACCCGAATTATCTCAAAACGATTGAAAAAATGTGTGAGGTGCCGATGAAAATTTCGTTTCCCGACGGCAGGCATACGCAATTCGGTGATGATTCGCGGGGGCAACCGGGACAGGAACGTCGCCAATACCGTCATTGGGCAGCCTTGTTTAATCGTCCGGATTTTTTGTATATCGCGAGCGAAGGGAAAGAGGGGATATGTCCAGAACAGACCGCTAACGCACTACCACAAAGTGGCCTCTATTCTTTTCGAAATACCTGGGCTCCGGACGCTGTTTTTATGGCGCTGAAGTGCGGTCCCGACGGAGGGTGGCATTGTCAACCAGATAATGGTACGTTTGTTTTGTCTGCAGGCGGACGAATACTAATGCCGGATGCCGGTAATTATATCTATTCGGGCGATCCTGAAGGACGGGAGTGGTTCCGCCAAACGCGCGTCCACAAAACACTGACGTTAGATCATAAAAATTCCCGGTACGTACCCCGTCTTTTGCAATGGAAGCCGGGTGATAAACTGGATATACTGGTCGTTGAAAACGATAGTTATGATGATTTGACCCATCGCCGGGCTGTCTTTTTTGTAGACAAAACATATTTTGTGATTGTAGATGAAGCGATCGGGAATGCTACCGGTCAGTTGGATTTGCATTACCAATTGTCGCCGGGTAATATTCTTGCAGAAAAAGATAATCACAAAATCTCAACAACGTATGCAGACGGATGGAATGTTGCTGTGCAAATGCAACCTCAAGAAGGGTTGAAATACGTAAAAGAAGAGGGCCTTTTGTCTTCGGAATACCTAAAAAAAGAACCTTGCCCTGCTTTTGCTTGGCAGATTCATAAAAAAACAACGGAAGGTATACGTTTGATTACGGTACTGACACCGTATAATACCGCTCAAGCGCCGGATGTGCAAATTGAAATGATTGAGGAAACGCCTGTCGGAGGAACCAAGCTTCGACTGAGAGTGAATGCCGGCCAGATAACGGAAATAGGATATGATTTATAAAAATAGAATACTTATGCGAAAAAACGGTTTACTTCTTATTTTGAGCATCGCTTGCTTTGTACAAGGGTATGCCTATACGGAAAGAAATTTGTTACAGCAGGCGGCCGATCTTGAAAAGGTGAAATCGGTATTGATCATGGATCAGCAATGGGTTCCTTATCCGGATTATACAGACCGGGCAGGATGGGATGAATTTTTGGGGGAAAACAAAGACGCCTACATTCGTCAGGGAGAAAAACTGCTTGACTATGAGTGGAAGGTGGTCAAAGCTACGGACTATATGGAGTTTGAACGGAGCGGCGACCGGAATGTCATGCAAAGTCCGTATGGCAGCAATAACCAGGCGATCGCCAATTTGTTGATGGCCGAACTTGCGGAAGGGAAAGGACGTTTTATCGATCAGTTGATTAACGGTGTTTTTCATTCCTGTGAGATGACATCCTGGGTATTGTCGGCTCATTTGACTGTTCAATATTCCAAAAGAACGCTTCCCGATTACAAAGAAAATGTGATCGACCTTGCTTCCGGTAATTTAAGCTCTTTGTTGTCCTGGACTTATTACTTCATGCATGCGGAATTTGATAAGGAAAATAAAGTGATTGCCGAACGATTGCGTCATGAATTACAGGTTCGGACATTGGATACCTACATGAATGAAGACCGTTTCTGGTGGATGGCTTTTAATTATAGACCGGGAATGCTGGTTAATAACTGGAATCCGTGGTGTAATTTCAATGTGCTTCAGTGTTTCCTCTTGTTGGAAAACGATCGTGACAAACTGGCAAAGGCTGTTTACCGTACGATGATTTCCGTAGATAAGTTTATCAACTATACTCATTCGGACGGCGCTTGTGAAGAAGGGCCTTCATATTGGGGGCATGCCGCCGCGAAAATGTATGATTACCTGCAGATACTTTATGACGGAACAGGCGGAAAAATATCTATATTCGACGAACCGATCGTTAAGAATATGGGTGAATATATCGCCCGTTCGTATGTCGGAAACGGCTGGGTGGTGAATTTTGCCGATGCTTCGGCCAAAGGAGGAGGTGAAGCGCCCCTTATTTATCGTTACGGAAAAGCGGTCGGCAGTGAAATGATGATGACCTATGCGGCTTATCGAAACAACCTTCAACCAACAGGATTGAGTAGCGGTATTGATTTTTTCCGGACGTTGCAAAATATATTGTACGATGACGAGTTTAAAAAGGCGAATGCCGATTTTCATTCTCCGGCGTATACCTGGTATCCTGAAACGGAATTTTGTTATATGACGAACAAGGAGGGTTTTTTTCTTGCGATTAAAGGCGGTTTTAATAACGAAAGCCATAATCATAATGATGTAGGTAGCTTTTCGCTTTATCTGGATACAGTTCCGCTGTTTATTGATGCCGGTGTGGGGACGTATACCCGTCAGACGTTCAGTCATGAACGGTATACGATCTGGACAATGCAAAGTAATTACCATAATTTGCCGGCAATCAATGGGGTTCAGCAATCGTACGGCGCTGAATATAGGTCGTCGGACGTGATGTTTAAGCCGGGACGGATGTCATTTTCGGCTGATATTGCGAATGCTTATCCCGAAGAAGCGCAAGTAAAGAAATGGGTACGCAGCTATACGCTGAGCAACGCTACTGTCAGGATCACAGATGTGTTTTCTTTACATGAAGCGAAAGCGCCTAATCAGATTAATTTCATGACTTGGGGGAATGTCGATATATCTGTGCCCGGATTGATTCAGGTAGAGGTGAATAATGAAAAAGTGCGGTTGGCATATGATAAAAATACGTTTAAGGCAAGTATGGAGACTATACAATTGGATGATCCCCGCTTGTCGAATGTATGGGGGAAAGAGATCTATCGTGTATCATTGAACGCAAACCGGTTAGCTGTGTCCGGTAATTACAGCTATGTCCTGTCAAAAGTGAAATAAAATTGAATGGTGATGAAATTTATAGCAGCAGTCGTATTGTCAGTCGTATTGTTTTCGTGTGGAGGAGTAAGTGAGAAAGCTGAAAAGGATTTTGTAGAAGATAATATTGCATTTGCCTGTACGCAGATCGGAAAGTCAATTGATGTGATTGAAGCCAGCGGAAAGGTGTTGAATCCGGTGACTTTGAAGGCTGACGGATCTGTTTATTATTGTGAATATACTGATTGGCGGAGCGGTTTTTTTCCGGGGTCGGTTTGGTATTTGTACGAGCTTACCCGCAATGAATCTTTGTTGCCGTTGGCGCGAAAATATACCAAGGCCATCGAAGAGGCCAAAAATCTCAACTGGCATCATGATGTGGGCTTTATCGTGTATTGTAGTTTCGGCAATGGTCTGCGGATTACCGGCGACGCGGATTACAAAGAGGTCATCCTCCAGGCTGCCAAATCATTATCCGCACGTTTCCGTCCGGTGGCCGGCATTATTCAATCCTGGGATGTGGTGCGGGGCTGGCAGTCGGAACGCGGATGGGAATGTCCGGTTATCATTGATAATATGATGAATCTGGAACTGCTGTTTGAAGCGACCCGCCTTTCGGGTGATTCGTCTTTCTATCAGATAGCTGTTTCGCATGCCGACCGTACGTTAGCGGAGCATTTTCGTCCCGATGGTAGTTGTTATCATGTGATTGATTATAGTTTGGTGGATGGCTCCGTACGTAATCGGCACACGGCGCAGGGGTATGCGCATACGTCTGCCTGGAGCCGGGGGCAAGCCTGGGCTATTTATGGCTATGTAGTTGCCTATCGTGAAACGGGGGATGAAAAGTATCTGGATCAGGCCGTCAAAACATTTGAATTTATGAAGAATCACAGGAACAGGCCGGACGATCTGATACCTTATTGGGATATGGATGCTCCGAATATACCCAATGAGCCGCGTGATGTTTCTTCCGCCGCCTGTATGGCTTCGGCTCTGTATGAGTTATCAACCATGCCGGTTTCCGATCCGTTAAGTTACAAATCCTATGCTGATAGGATAATGGAGTCGCTGGCTTCTTCCGCTTATCGAGCTGAACCGGGAACAAACGGTAACTTTATTCTGATGCATTCGGTCGGAAGTATTCCGCACAATGCGGAGGTGGATAAACCACTGAATTATGCCGACTATTATTTCATTGAAGCATTGAAACGTAAAAAAGAAATAGAGATGAATAAATTGAAAACCGATTGAATCCGGAAATACCGGTTTTATACCGATTTTTATTTTATAATGGGGGGGTGTGAATAAACAGATTTGAAGTGATTTTTTTTAGATCTGAGTTAACCAATGAAAAAAACGATACTATTATTTGCTTTGCTTATTATTTGCGCAGACATTTATTCTGTATATTTCAAACAAATAGGAATTCAGGATGGTTTGTCGCAAATTTCCGTTTTGTCTATCCATCAGGATGAATTGGGGCGGATGTGGTTTGCTACTTTAGAAGGGATCAGTATGTTTGACGGACAACAGGTACATGCATTCA
>DOZP01000170.1:0-630 GCA_003517945.1 Porphyromonadaceae bacterium
TCCTATTTTCAGCTCTTTCGTATGAGCAAAACTCAATAGTTTCCAACGCGTCAACGCTTCCGGTATCGTAAACTCAATCAGCACTTCTCCCTTTTCGTTCGTACGCAATTTCGGATAAAAGAAGGCCGTCTCATTGAAATTTGTTCTGGTATCGACAGCGGTCAGATCAATCTCAGGCTCTTTCGTATCTCGCTCCCGCCCGGTAAGGGGTTTTCCCGCACCTACTGTTATTACTTCATCTTCCGCAAAAATCAGACCCTCTTCCGGTGCCGCTTCTTCCTGATCAACAGATGCCGCTACTACCGATTCCTGCAATACCGCATCGCCCGACATAAGATTCATGTCCGCCACTGCAACCTTTGCAGCGCTCCTCAGCATTAACGGACTCCCGTAGGTATACGCGTTTGCATAAAAAGCATTCCGGTAAGTCGCATCGTACCAGTTCAGATCCGTCAGGTAAACAGCATATTGCCAGGTTGCCGGAGATGTTCTGTCATCCGCTTTAGGTTGCGATAAACGCTGAATGGAGGATGTATTCCATTGATACATGTAAGTATTTACAAACTGGCTGTAGAAACTTGAAAAATCAGACCAGCTATGCGGTTGTATCGCATCCAGCGAAGCGTCATA
>DOZP01000170.1:639-1372 GCA_003517945.1 Porphyromonadaceae bacterium
CAACATGGTCCATGTTTCCTTTTCGCCGGGCAACAGTTTATCGCGGAATGTAGCCAGTTTGACATCCAGCATTTTATTCGTGTACGGAACCGTTATCTGCTGAAAACTTTTATATACGCGATTATCCTGAACCATCGTCAACTGAAGCCCCAATCCGCCGCGATGTTCTTCTTTGATAGGAAAAGCAAGGCGCACCGGCACCGTTCCCGTATGCACCCATTTCGATTCCACAATACGGTCTTTATGTATTAATTCGTAGTACACATACGAATCTTCACGCCCTCCGGCCACCCGGAATTCCGCCTGATCACCGGGCTCTCCGCTATCCTTCACAACAGTGAGCCATTTATCCATGTCAGGAATGGCTTCCGGTTCATCGCCCGATAAATAAACATACCGGGTATTCTCAACGACTAATCCTTTTTTGTTATCGGCAATAAGATCTATCTTATAATAACCGGATTGTTTCATGGAGGACAAATCGAGTTTTTTATTTTCCGGCGTTTCTATCGTATATTCGGCAACGGTTTTCAACTCTTTCAGCTTATCGGGGTTCAGTTCGTCGGCATACGCGTCCAGCGGAAAATCTTTCCGGAATTCANNATTCATTCTCCGGAATCGACTGAATATCCACTCCGGCATTCCATACGCGTCTTCTCAATATTTTTTCGGGAGTCTTCAGCGCTATGATTTTCACTTTTACCGAAGCCGGTGTAAAATCTCCATTCAGATT
>DOZP01000170.1:1415-4951 GCA_003517945.1 Porphyromonadaceae bacterium
CCGGCATTCACCTGTACCGAAGCGCTGCGCGTTTCTCCGTTCACATCGGTAACATCCGCCGATACGGTATATGTATACATCCGGTCATCTCTCACGTCATCCGCCAATGCGGTAAATTCAATGGAAAAATTACCCTTCTCATCCGTCTTCACAACCCCGGAACTTATTTCACGGCTATCATTTATCGGAGGATACCACCAGTAATAATAGCGATAGTGCGTGTTGCGGACAACGCGGTACCGGACATCCGCATTATCAATAGCATAACCGGCCAGCGCTTTCGCACCGGCTGTCACTTTAACCGGTCCATTCAACGCGGGATTGCCGTCTACCGGATCAAAATTCACCTCGAACGTAGGTCTTTTATATTCTTCCACACGTATGGAAGCCGAAGCGTAATCCGTACATTCTATCGTCATATTACCATTCAACAGGCCCTGCGGAATCGTAAAACTGCCGTCGATACTGCCAAAATCATTCGATGTAAGGCGCTGTTCGGAAACAACCTGCCAATTCACATCACGCAAACAAACATGCACGGTATTTCCTTTCAGCAACGCCTGGGGTTCATTTCCTTTCTGATTATAAAGAACCGCTTTGAAATAGACGGTCTGCCCCGGGCGGTAGATAGAGCGATCGGTAAATAAAACCGCATTGTTATAGCTATCCCGGCTATAAATAGTACGGTTATAACCGGCTCCGAACACCAACAGATGATCTTCCTTGTAATCAACGCTATAATATTGATTGTAGTAATATTCCGAAAATTTTCCGCTCCGGGCCACTCCGTTCGCGTCACTTGTAAAAGAAGCCGTCGCCTGATGCGTCTGCGCGTTCCACCTGTATGCTTCAACTTTTGCTCCGGAAACGAACTTTCCGGTTTCACGGTCCGTAACAACCACCGTCATAACCTGATCAATCATACGATCCTGCGCGGCCAGTGACGAAACCTGCAATAAAGATGCATTATATGCGGAGGAGGAATGCAGCGGATTTTCCGAATCCGAAACAATCACCAGATAAAACCCTTTTTCATACGGTTCCATTCTGATTTCCGTTGTGTAATACTGATAATCGGCCTGTTCCGGAAGTTTCAGTTGCTCTTTGGATGGCTTCACCTTCAGTGTTTGTATAAAAGCGGGAAGATCATAATACTTATCTTTTTTATAGCGTCCCAGATTATAGGTATAATCAATGGCCTGTTCTTTCGTCAACTTATAAACCGTCTTGTACATTGTCCCCATATTTCTGTAATTCAGCAATGCAAGAAACGGTTTGCCCGGAAGCTGGGTCGCCTCAAACTGTATATTCAGCTCGCGGTACAGGATATTTTCTTTCAAAGCCTCGGCATTACCAACCAGTTGACCGGGATATTCCGCGGTCATACGTTCATACATTTCGTATGCTTTCGTATACCCGGATTTATTTTCTTCACTTTTGTCGTTGCGCCACACTGCCCCCCTATTCAGGTAAAAACCGCCCAACTGAAGCAATACGGCCGCATTACTATCATACGATTTATAGGCCTCGCTCATCCCGGTAAGCGCCTTTTCATACATCTTATCATTATCGGCATAACGCCCTTTCTCTCTTAGATAAGCCATCCGGCGCAGGTCGATTTCCACCAAAGCCGTTATATCGTCGTTCGCTTTCCCGAAAAGCGAACCGAAATTTGATTTCTCCAGATGAAAACGCAACAATTCCTGATAGGTTTTTAAGGATAAATATACCGGCGAAAGCGTATCTTCACTCCGGATCGTAAGATTTGAAAAAGTTTGCGCATCCGCAAAAAAATCCGGATCGTCCGCGACAAAAACCTGCTGCGCAAGCGAGTGTACATTATAACCGGACGCATAATACGCCAAAGCCCTGTTTGCCAACAGATCGTAAAGGGTCGGCTGGTAATCCGGATCGTAACCGGCCAGCAAGATCTCCTTATAACTGTCAACCGGTTCGTTCTGCAAAGTCTCGGCCTCCCGCAGCGACAGGTCATAATAGTTAATCGCTTCTTCGGCCAGTTTGCGGGCATCCCATGTATGAATATCTTCCGGGTCTGCCGCCATATTCGTACGGCGATTGATCGTCCGGGCATTCTGGTCATAAAACACCTCATACATCTGTCCGATCATCGAATAAATGATTGATCTGGCAGGCTGGGGTAATCTTTCCGCATCCTTTTTCAAGTCGTTAAAGATTTTATTGGCTCCTTCATCATTTTCTTTCAGGATACCGATACTGTTTATCCGGAAAATAACGGCTTTTATCAATTGTTCATAATTGCTTTCCGCAAGCGCGGATTGATAGATAGAGTCAACCCCGGGAAACAAAGATGCGGGTAAACCCTGCCGGCGAAATGATTCTATCTGCGCCCATTCTTTCACATACTTATTCATATCCTTTTTCACAACCGGTTTATTTTGCGACACACAAGCGGTAATAAATACCGATACAATCACTGTTATACAAAAAATCTTTTTCATATGCACAAAAATTATTTTTTACACCAAGAAACAAGTATAATACCCACCCAAAGGGCATTAGTCACTTTTGCACAAAGTTAATCAAATGTTTCTATAATCATTCTATCCGGCGCAAATTATGTACTGATGGCGTACGTACATGCGCACTCAGATACCACTCCGAAGGCTTCATGCGGTTTTCAGGAAATTTATCCGTCAAAGAATATCGTTCTATGCGTTTTTTTTTTAATTTTGCACCCGCAAACGAGGCAATGATTTGACTATTCCATAAAAAACGGATATTTGAGCGTTGTTTTGTTTTGGCTTACAGGTTGCATAATTCTCCTGTTAACAGGAATATTAAAATGAGATATAATAATGAGAATGTATACGTTACTGATTTGTATATTTTCTTTTTGTTGTGTGTCTATTTTTTCAAAAGAAGTAGCTACGCCTAAGACGGGCGAGGGTGTATACCGGTTCCTGATCAATAACGGTCGTAATCCTACAAAGCATTACAACGAATTTATTGAACTGAACAAAGGAAAACTGGGTAGAAGCAATACTTTAATAAAGGGTGTTTCCTACACTTTACCACCTCTATCAAACGACGCAAACGAAAAGAACGATACAACAAAAAAAAGCAATCGGAAAAAAGAACCGCTTTTCGGAAAAAAGTACGACGAGTATACGGTTGAATCAGACCAGTTGAAAGGCGCCACCTTTTATCTGGCGAGCGGTCATGGCGGCCCCGATTGCGGCGCTATCGGCATCGCCGAAGGTAAAGAGGTACACGAGGACGAATACGTATATGATATTATGTTGCGTCTGGCCCGTAATCTAATGATGGAAGGCGCCACCGTACATATTATTATCCAGGATAAAAAAGACGGTATCCGCGACGAACGATTCCTGAATAATAATACGAAGGAGACCTGTATGGGCAAAGAAATACCGTTGAATCAGAAAAAACGCCTGCAACAACGTTGTGATGCAATCAATAACCTGCATAATAAATCAAACGGCAACTACCAGAGAGCTGTTTTCATTCACCTGGACAGCCGCAGCAACAGCTCT
>DOZP01000265.1 GCA_003517945.1 Porphyromonadaceae bacterium
GAAAATATCCTGGTTGAAATTCATCTGTTCCTGTTTGGTGCGCGATAATATTACTTCGCGGTTCGACTCCGCCACTTTTACGTTGCCTTTGCGTTTGCCCCAGTCGAGTATCGGCACGCTTACCCCCACTTCAACGATCTGGTTTCCTTTTAAGTGATCGTAGGCTTTTTCAACGATCCTGTCTTTTCCGGTGTATCCGACCGAGGCGTACAGGTTGATACTTCGCCGGTTGCCTTTGGCGGAAGCAACCGCATAGTCTGCCTCCAGTTGACGGCGCATGATGTTTTGCGCCAATGAGTTATTCGCCTGCGCCTTTTGAAGTACGTCCCGGTAGACCATCCGGAAAGACGGAACAGATTCGGGTAGTATGGGATCAATCATATCCTGTTCGCTTAATCCCAGAAAAGAACGTAGCTGAAACATGCTGGCGTTGAGGTTCGACTGTGCTTCCGTAACGATGCCTTTCGCCTGTAGGGCGGATAGTTCCAGTTGCATCAGTTCGTTTTCCGAAATATGGCCGATTTTGCGCCTGGCTATTGCAATATCGTGCAATTTGGTTGCATTTTCCAGATTCTGACCGGCTATAGAAAGGTTTTCCTTCGCCTGCAGCAAGTTGAAAAAGTAAGCGATGGCCGCTAATGTTACTTCTTCAACACTTTCAATGTATGCCGCTTTGGCTTCTTTGTAACGCACGGGTTCGATGCGTCGTTTCCATTTATGGTTGTTTACGCCGAAAATAGGTTGTTCCAGTGTGATTCCGAAAGGAATGCTCATATATTCGTTGTAGGCGCCTTTTCCTAACTGACGGGTGAAATCGAGTGAAGTATTGAATGAGACCGTGCCTCCCGTCAGTGCAATATGCTGGTCGACGGATATTTTTCCGCTTATTCCCAGGTAATTATTTTGCACATACGTATAGGAGCCGTCCGATTGTTGGTATTGGCTGTATCTATTGTTATAGGAAGGAACCGTTCCGGTAAAATTTATTTCCGGCAACTGGTCTGCCTGGTGTGTCCGGTACTCCCAGTAAGCTGTTTTGAGTTCGTTCAGCGCAACGGTGGCGTCGACCGATTGCATCTGCGCCAGCAGGATCGCTTCTTTCAGTGTAAGCCTGATGTGATCCTCTTCATTTTCCGCATGCAAAGACACGATCGCCCATGATATAAGCGCTATTGTCAGATATAACTTTTTCATTTTCCAACGCTTTTATCTATCGCTTGCAAATGTCATGCCATAGATGTAAGTCGTTGAAAATGTGTGTTTTTATTATTTGCTAACTGTTCGTTTCCGGACAGGGTGTTCATTTTATGAATAAAATATCTTCCTCTATTCCGTCTGTTTCTCACTATGCGTTTCGTCTCTTTTTTTAAGTTCTTTTTTGGTGTCTTCCAGCAACATTTCCATTTCGCGGATGCTCATATCCGATTCTTTTGCGAAAAAAGAGGCCATAGATGCAAATGAATTATTAAAATAATTCTTCAACATGCCGAAAAGTTGATGCTTTGAATAATCCTCTTTTTTTACTGCCGGATAGTAGGTAAAGACTCTTCCGTTGGCTTTGTGGTCAATAAACCCTTTTGTTTCAAGAATGCGGATCATTGTGGAAACAGTGGTACGTGAGGGTTTCGGTTCCTGAAAACAATCACGTACTTCCTGTACGGATCCTTCTCCTATCTTCCAGAGGTATTGCATGACTTGTTCTTCCGCTTTTGTCAGTTGCATGGTAAATTCGTTAGCTATTTATTATTTTTTTCTGTTTTCTTCTTTTGTCTTTATCAGGATGACGCCGTATTTTCCTTCTTCTCCGTATATTTCCCCGGCCGTTTTATCTTTCAAAACGGATATGGAAAGTATATCATCAGGATTGATCTGTTCAAAGCCTTTATCATACTGTTTGCCGTCTACGATGATCAGGGGATTTTCTTTCATATTCAAATTTTTGAATGTTAGCCGGTTCGTTTTGTCGTGATTTGCTTTTGTTGTTATTTCAATTACGCCGTTTTTGCCCTCATCTCCGTATTTGTCGGTAGCCGATTTATCTTTAAGGATTTGGAATGCATGAACCTCTTCCTGGCGAAGGTGTTTTATTCCCTCTTTTGTTTTTTTGCCGTCTATGATGTATAGCGGATGATTGTCTTCTGCCGGCATGACGCTATCCTGCGACCGGAACGATGGATCCGGCGTGTTGGTTGTGAGCATTTCCGACAGGACGGAAGCCCGGGTTTCCGGTAAATGCGATAAGGGAAGAGCCGCCTCTTGCTGATAGGGCGTTTGAGCCTGCATGTAGCTGGGTTCGGCAAAGAACCACAGCAATGCGGCTATTGCCGGAATTGCCGTTAAGGCGAACAGTTTCCTGATGGGTTTGGATGTGTTTTTTCTCATCATGTTAATGCGTTTTAAGTTATTTGAATATGAAAACGAATGCGCCATTGGGAATACAGGCGCTTTACACCATTGGTTCACCAGCACTTTCTGATAAGATAGTTGCTCCCAATGGGTCAGTACGGCCTGATCNNGCCAGGTATTCGTGGTTATTGCGGATCATTTTTCCATATAGCCATATCACCGGATTGAACCACCAGATAATACTTGCAAAATGAAGCAATAATAAGTCCGCCCAATGGTTTTGTACGACGTGGGCTTCTTCGTGTTTCAGGATTATTTTTTTCTCCGTTTCGTCTAAATGTTCCGGGATGAAAATGAAACGGAAAAATGAAAAAGCGCCCCGGAAATCCGGTGATTCAATCATCCTGTACCGGGGGAATTGCCGATGGTTGTTTTTCCGGATTAATCCGAGTATATAAGACATGCCCGTCATGCGAATGATCAGAAAAAAACACAGGCCTGTTACATATATTACAGGCAGCCATTTATGCAATAAGGGCATGAGGAAATCGTTCATTGTATTGTCTTCTGCGGCTGATCGTGCAGGGTCGGATTCCGTAATCAGATCCGCAGACAGGCGGGTATCGCTTATTGCTACTGTGTAATGGATAGGAACGAATGGCAGTAGCAATGCTATCGCCAATCCTGCCAACAGGAAGAAACGATTAAATCGGTAAAAGGTTTCCCGCTGAAGGCAGAAATAATAAATGACCAGAAATAAAATAAGGATCAGGCCTGTTTTGAGGCAGTATATTCCGAGCGCTTCCATTTTTACTCTTGTACTTTATTATATTATTGTTTCCGCGCAAATGTACGACTATTTTTTTAGTCGGCAAGTTTTCTCGCAACTTTTTGACTATTTTTTTAGACGAAGGATGATTTTTTGGGAGGGTTATTCGTAGTGCAGCGCTTCGGCGGGAGCNNAGCCATATCGCCGATATAATGACAATCAATAGAAAGATGTATGTGATTGCGTTCGTGCAACGAACAGAGCGTTGGCCGCTATCGGAACAGATCTCTGTATTAACTGCGCATTATGCTGCTTAATTATGAATAGGTACTTAGTAATTGTGTCTGCGAACCGGGCCGTAAAAAAAAGATTTAAAATTCATCG
>DOZP01000053.1:0-4273 GCA_003517945.1 Porphyromonadaceae bacterium
ATATCCTGAATCACTAATCCGGCCAGGGTAAATCCGAAAATAGCGGTTGTGTGGGCGATTGTACCGTTTATCCGGGCTTTTCTTTCATCCCATTCGGATTGTGTTTGGGTTTGTGATTGATTGTAAGATCCTTTGTTTTCAAGTACTTCATCGCTGAAAACGCAAGTGAATTTTTTTGCAGGCATAACGCCTTTTTTCAGTTTACGCCGTAGCGCCGCTGCCAGCGGACAGCCCTGTATTTTCCAGAACTCCGCCGTACGTATACGCGACGGGTTCAGTTTCAGGGCGGCGCCCATACTTGAGAAAAAGGTCGCGTTTGTGTGTGTGGCATTTACAATGAGGCTGACTTTGTGTTCCAGACTATCTATCGCGTCAATAATATAGTCAAATGAATCCAGCCGGAAGGAGGCGGATGTATCAGCCGTATAGGCGGCCCGGATGGCAAGAATATCAGCGTATGGATTGACGGAAAGCAGCCGTTCTCTTAAAACGTCTACTTTTACCTGTCCTACCGTTTCGGTGGTTGCGGGTAACTGTCGGTTTATATTGGTCGCGCTTATCCGGTCGGAGTCAACAATCGTCAGGTGACGTATGCCTGAACGTATAAGGCTTTCGGCACACCAACTCCCTACGCCTCCCACACCAAACAGGATAACGCGTATTTCTCCTATACGGCGTACGGCTTCGGATCCGATTAACAATTCATTGCGACTGAAAATTTCTTTTTCCTGATACATGCTTTTCTTTTTAAGGATACAAAAGTAGGTATTACAAAAAAAAGAAGCAAAATTTATTGTTTCTTTCAAATAAAGTTGTACTTTTGCAGCCGTAATCGGAACGGGATGTAGCACAGTTGGCTAGCGCGCCACGTTCGGGACGTGGAGGTCGGACGTTCGAGTCGTCTCATCCCGACTTTCAGCGGCAAACGGAAATCTGTTTGTCGCTCTTTTTTTGCAAATTTTTAATAAATAGTAAAATCACGTGGTTTGATTACGAGTCCCATACGGATAATACTTTTGTGTTGATTGTAGTCCAGCAGATTTTCTCCATATCCGTTATAATATTGAATAAACAGATACTGATTTTCTTTTTTGTTAAGTTTGAAACTAAGTTCCCATTGTGTGTTAAAACCGAATGATTCTGTTCGCCACGTTGCTAACAATCCGGCATGGAAGCGTCTGTTGTTGTTATAATAATTCAGTCCGATATGGCCTATTCCGTTATAGTTCAATATGTCACGGTTATTATCGCTGTCTATGATCGGTATCCATAATTTTAACTGGGTATCAAAATTGCGGTTCAGCATTAAGTTTATTCCCAATGATATTTTATTCCAGCTTCTCGAATACAGGCTGTCTTTACCGTTCGATTCATGCTCAAGCATGAGGATCGTTTTTCCTATATATCTGTTTTTGTGTATGATAAGACGTCCTATTCCGATTCCCGGATTGAAATTCATATCTCTCATGGGAAGTGATTCTTCAAATACATTCCAGATTGTTTTTTGTGAATATTGCAGAAAAAGGTACGTGTCAAAGGGTAATACACTTTTGGTAAGACGATGGCTGATACTTAACTGAAATTTCACATTAGAGGTGCTGGCTTTTATTTTTTGTCCTAAGGGTATTCCGCCGACAAAATAGTTATCTTTGAATAAAGAGAAGTAGGGGCCGCTTTCGAGTTCCCGGCGAACGCTATCTGCATTATAATCAGGCCCGAAATCATTTATGTGTTCCTTTAAACGCATCATAAGACTATCTCTCCGTTCGAGCCTTATCGCTTTTTTTTCTTCTTTTGAATAAGCCTTGTCAGGTTTCTGCGCCGATAATAGCAGACTTATCAATAGAAAGAGAGACAGGCAGATTGATTTATACATATTTTCAAACTTATCCGTGGTATTTACGTAATTCGATCCTGAATGTGGTGCCTTTACCGATCTCCGAATTTTTTACGTAAATTTTTCCGCCCGGATATGATTCCACAATTCTTTTGACAAGGGATAATCCCAACCCCCAACCGCGTGTTTTGGTTGTATATCCGGGGTTGAAAATAGTTTTAAACCGTGATTTGGCGATACCTTTTCCTGTATCTGTGATATCAATATAGATTTTTTTTGTGTTATTTTCGATCTGGTAATGGATGCTTCCCCGGCCTTCCATAGCATCAACCGCGTTTTTAGTGATGTTTTCAATAACCCAGGAGAATAGCGAGTCATTCATCAATACGAGCGACGGTTCCTCCGAGAATTCAATTGTAAGTTTTACTTTCGAAGAGATTCGTGTTCTCATATATTCATACGATGACTTTATGGACTCGTTTATATTCAGGGGTAAAGGTTCCGGGTTGGATCCTATTTTGGAAAACCGGTCTGCTACCGTTTCGAGTCTCTTGACGTCTTTTTCCATTTCTTTGAGATAGGTAGCGTCTACTTCTTTTGTTTTCAGATATTCCACCCATGCAATCAATGATGATATCGGGGTGCCCAACTGGTGTGCGGTCTCTTTTGATAATCCTACCCATACTTTGTTTTGTTCCGCTTTTTTTGTACTTAGCAGCGCAAGAAAAGACAATATGATAAATGCAAATACGACGGACAATTGAATATAAGGGAACATCAGTAGTCTTTTCAGGAAAACGGAGTCATCATAATATAAATATTGTTTTACCTCATTACCATTATCGTTTATTGTTATTACAATAGGAGGATTTTTGGCTTTAAATTTTTCTATTTTATTTTTCAAAAATGCTTCTGCGTCTTTTTCCGGTATTTTGATGTTTCTGTGATCATTTACAGAATCTTGTTCATCACACAGGATTACCGGAATAGAGGTATTGCCATTGATGATCTTTGTAATGAGATTCAGCAGGGTAGATTCTGTTTCCATCTGTTTGTTTTCAAGCGCTTCGTAGCTGGGATACGCTTCGTTTTCGGAAAAATCAAGTGAATCCGGCACTGTTAAAATCTTTGTGGATTCAGCCCAAAGCTCCGCTTTCTTTCTTTCCTCTTCTGCTAACTGCCGGCTTAATGAATTGGAAAAATAAACCGTTGCGATTACAATCAATACTGCAATCAGGATAAATATATAGGTCCACCATTGCCTGGAATCATTTATGCTTCTGCCCATAAAAAGAGTAATGTTTATGAGAAAGAACGTGAAAGATTAAAATATATTGTATGTGGAGAAATTTCTTTGAATCCTGCGATATAAAAAAACAGCCCCATGCTAATCTAATGATTTACAAGGGGCTGTGAGGCTCTTGTGTGTGACCCCGGTGCGATTCAAACGCACGACCTTCAGAACCGGAATCTGACGCTCTATTCACTAAGCTACGGAGCCAAAGCGGTGCAAAAATAAATAAAATCTGCCAGTCAACCAAATTTTGAGCAGATGCATTTTGCTAAATTGATTAATTTAATGAAGTTGTAGGGTTTTTACTTTGTTTTTCATCCGGCTTACACTACATTTGCATGCTATAAATATCAATTAACGATTAGTAAGATGGATGTAAAAATAGAACAGAGTTGGAAAGATTGTCTGGCGGAGGAATTTGATAAGCCTTATTTCAATCAGTTGACGGATTTTGTTCGGAATGAATATGGAAAAGGGTCGGTATATCCTCCGGGTGCATTGATATTTAATGCATTTAACCATTGTCCTTTTGATAAGGTAAAGGTGGTGTTGCTCGGCCAGGATCCGTATCACGAACCGGGACAGGCGCACGGGTTATGCTTTTCTGTGCAGGATGGGGTTCGTTTTCCTCCTTCGTTGATTAATATATTTAAAGAAATACAGTCTGATTTGGGTACACCTGTTCCTAAAAGCGGAGATCTGACCCGATGGGCAGACCAGGGAGTCCTTTTGTTGAATGCTACACTGACCGTACGCGCGCATTTGGCAGGTTCGCATCAGAATAAAGGTTGGGAAACATTTACGGATGCGGTAATCAATCGTCTCGCTGCTCAACGTGAACATATCGTGTATATATTGTGGGGGGCATATGCGCAACGTAAAGGGGCGATGATCGATCGCAATAAGAATCTGGTTTTGCAGTCGCCGCACCCGTCTCCGCTTTCCGCAAGCAGAGGCTTTTTCGGTAATAAACATTTCAGCAAAGCGAATGAATATTTGCTGCAAACGGGGCAAACGCCGATTGTATGGTGAATCATTAACTACTAAACATTATATAACATGGAGTTTAACTATCAGGAACCGTTCCCTGTGGGGAAAGATACGACGGAGTATTATCTGTTGACGAAAGAACACGTTTCTAC
>DOZP01000053.1:4364-4564 GCA_003517945.1 Porphyromonadaceae bacterium
CCGGAGGCCAGTGAAAATGACAAATTTGTAGCGCTTACTTTCCTGCGGAATGCTGAAGTTTCGGCAAAAGGGCAATTGCCTTTCTGTCAGGATACGGGTACGGCTGTTATTGTGGGAAAGAAAGGGCAACAGGTATGGACGGAGGGAAATGATGAAGAAGCGCTTTCGAAAGGTGTTTTCAAAACATATACGGAAGAAAA